>NUMR01000046.1:18385-37681 GCA_002578045.1 Bacillus cereus | reverse complement strand
CCTACATGAGGTGCGACAAAATACTTTCTTTCACTGACGACAACGTCTATAATTTCAATCCACGCACCTACATGAGGTGCGACCTTTGAAAAAGCCTGATTTGATTAGACCAAAAGATATTTCAATCCACGCACCTACATGAGGTGCGACAGTTGATACAAAAGAAGCGAACGAAAACATTAAAATTTCAATCCACGCACCTACATGAGGTGCGACTTAGGGATTTGGTCAGATCATGACGTAAAGAGTATTTCAATCCACGCACCTACATGAGGTGCGACCGATTCGGTAGAGCAACAAAAGCTTACAAAAGAAATTTCAATCCACGCACCTACATGAGGTGCGACGTGAGTATATGCCTACAAATGAAGAGTTTTTTATATTTCAATCCACGCACCTACATGAGGTGCGACTGGTTCAGCAATGTCAATTGTTACACAATATAAGATTTCAATCCACGCACCTACATGAGGTGCGACACAGAGGGGTTGACTTTTGACCAAGTAAGATTGATATTTCAATCCACGCACCTACATGAGGTGCGACCATTCTATATGGTTTTTATTATATTAGATATAGATTTCAATCCACGCACCTACATGAGGTGCGACATGTGGCGGTATTCGTCGATAATCAGCCGAAATTATTTCAATCCACGCACCTACATGAGGTGCGACAAAGAAAACTGTTGCTTTTACATTTACAGAAAGATTTCAATCCACGCACCTACATGAGGTGCGACCTTATGCATTTACAGTTCATAAATCTCAAGGTAGATTTCAATCCACGCACCTACATGAGGTGCGACGAGATGTCTTATAATTCAACAATAGCTGGTCATATATTTCAATCCACGCACCTACATGAGGTGCGACTTATATGGTGGTAGCATGGGGTTTAATTTTCCAATTTCAATCCACGCACCTACATGAGGTGCGACGGATAAGTGATTTTATGTTTGCTAAGTTTGAATTATTTCAATCCACGCACCTACATGAGGTGCGACGGCTCAAGTTGCTAGTGCTAATGGCGTGATGCCCATTTCAATCCACGCACCTACATGAGGTGCGACTGTTATGGACATAAAAAATCATCTTCTATGGTGAATTTCAATCCACGCACCTACATGAGGTGCGACTCCGATTTTTGTTCAAAATCATACAAAAATACGTTAATTCTGTTCAAAAATATACAGTTTCTTTGTTTAATAAAAAAATTTGTATAGAAAATATGATACTTCACTCATAAATTATAAAAATTCAGGTGCGAATGTACGAGGGATTTCATGTGTGCTATACGTTCGCACCTAAAAAATTAAAGGACTTTCTAAATCAATTGATTCCTTTATACCAATATGTTCAACCTTATTTTTATAGTTATTACCTAACTGATAAAATCTGAGACTATCCTCATCTTCGTTAATAATTTTAATTAATTCCATTTTTAAAGTAGCCAATTGAGCTGCATTCACAACACATTCAAACACTGAATTTTGGACTCGTTGACCATAATTTTGACATGTTTTTGAAACTTTCCGCAGTCTTTTTTGTCCAGCACCGCTAACTGTGCTTACATCATATGTTATTAATACTAGCAACTGTTGTTACACCTACTTCCATAAAAATGGTGGATATTCATCTAAATCATTACGTAAATAACGAGCCAATAACAAAGCTTGTGCATGTGGTACTAATCCCCAAGATATTTTTTCACCAAGATATGGATGTGTTATTTTTTCTTGTTTTTTATTTTGCCAAGCTGCTAAAAATTTTTTTCTAGCCTCATCCGTCATGATAACAGCTCCATTTTCTTTTTGTAGAAAATCCTCTTTATTTATGACTCTTTTATTAATTAATGACAAGACAAATTTATCTGCATATACCCCTCGCAGCTCTTCCATGACATCTAAAGCCAAAGATACCCTTCCTGGTCGATCTCGATGTAAAAAACCAACATATGCATCCAATCCAACACCCTCTAATGCGGATGTCATGTCATTTGCTAATAGTGTATAAGCGAATGATAGCATTGCATTCACATTATCTAATGGAGGTCTTCGAGAACGTCTATTGAAATAAAAATCCTCTTTTTGTTGTAGGATCATTTGATTAAATAATTTATTATAACTTGTCGCAGCCTGACCTTCCAATCCTCTTAATCTTTCTAAATCCTCACATTCCCTTATTTCAAGAATGATAGATGATAAGTGTTGAGAGATTACTTTGAATTGATCCACATCTATTCGTAATGGATAATCTCGAGTCATTCTCTCAATTATCCATTTGTTATTATAAATCTTTCCAACAATGAAGTTGCGCGCAATTTTAGCCGATATGACTTCATCTTCTGATATACGATACTGTTTCTTTCTGAGAATGACATTCCCCTTACTTTTTCCAATAACTCTAGCAAGAAATTGTCCATACATTGTTAAAAATACTAATGAAATATTTTTTTCTGCACAATAACCCATAAGTGCAGGGCTTGTACCAGTATAACCCAAAGATACAATTGATTCTAAGTTATGAAGTGGCAACCTTCCTATCTTCTCCTGTTCCTTAAGAAGAACGATATTATCACCATCTAACGATAAGTAAACATCTGATTGAGTTATAAATAATGTATTAAGAAGTTTTTTCATTCATGAATTTTCCCTTCAATATAACTTTTTACAGATCTTTTATTCATTAATCCTGGTAAGCAAACATCTTGAAGGGAACAACTTTTGCAAAACGATCCAGTTTTTACTTTAGGAGTATACTTGCGTTTATAATAATCATACATTTCTTTGACAATTGACCTGACTTTATTCTTTTCATGTGCTGTTAGGGGTACTTCGATTCGGTGTTTTATTTCATTATAAAATATAAAGCCGGTCTTTATTTCACAAAGCAGCATTTCTTCTAGACATATAGCTTGTGCTGTTAATTGTAAAACATCCGAATCATTTATTTTTGGTTTCCCACGCTTATATTCGATTGGGTGAACAATATATTTTCCCTCGGCACCATTTATTTCAATCCCACTATTATCTTTAATAAACTCTACCACATCACAAACACCTGTAATTCTAAGTTCATTTGATTTTATAGGCATCGCACGCACAGTGAGTTTGTTTCCTCGTTTTTCCTTAATAAATGGCTGATCAGCTTTCTGATGAAGAAACTTCCCTTCAATCGTTCTAACGTTTTCTTCCCATTGTTGTTCAATATGAATAAGAGCCCATTGTCGTTTACAAAATTGAAAATGTTGAATACCGGATAACATTAAATAATTATTTTCTTCATTACAGTCCATCAATACTCTCAACTTTTAAACCATCTAATTCATGTACCAAAATGGTATAATCATCAATTGTTTTTGGTTCGTCACTGTTCTTCTTAATATCCAGTAAACGGTGTACTTTTGCGGAAGAGTATTGACCGAGTTTTGAATTATGCTCCCACCAATAAACTTTATGTACTTCTATACTTCCCTCAGGGCGTGCTGCTGACGCATCATTTTCAAACAATGTAACTAGTGCATTTTTAATCTTTTCCGCATCTTCGTTAGTAAAACCGGTCTTTTCTGCTAATTGTGTATTAATACTTCCATAAAAAACATAGACTCCAAAATCAACGCGATGCTTCATCCCCATTGTATCTGAACCTTTATCCTTCCCTGGCTCAGAATTTACACTTTTCGTAATCTGCATACTGGTAATATCAATCGGATCAACACTCGTTGCCGTATGAATTGAAACAGGTCCTCTTACTCCAACAGAGACACCCTTTCCTGCTCCTCCTTTAAATGCAAAAACTTGTCCAAAGCTCCTTACATCAATCCACTCTTTACATGCGATTATAGCAAATTGTTCATGAGGGTTATCTTTTAACTTTAGTGCTTTGACTAACTCTACATTCGTTTCTGCTCGTTCCCTTAAACTATTAAACCGGTCTATCTTCCTGTCATTTGATTGAACAAAAATAGATTCTTCCATGTCTTGAAGACGATTTCTAATCTTTCTTTTAATGGCTACATCAGAAATTTCACCATGGCCATCATAATTTTGTCTTGGACGATTTCCATTCAAAGGATCTCCATTTGGATTAGCCTTGGTAACAGATAGAACAACTGCAAAATCGATTTTGTGATCTAAAGTTTTCATTTTTAATTCTCCTCTCCATTATTTATTGCATCATTTAGTGAAACATTATCTTCTTTTTTTTGATACAATTCATGCCGTTGACTATAAAATCCTAACAAGTATTTGCCAGACAGTGGTTTATTATTGAAATCTTCGATTTTTATTTTTGAGCCAACCTCATCAATTAATTTGTTATAATACCAAACTTTCTCCCCTAAACGTGCTTGATATGGTTGTAGAGCCCCTTGAATGGTCCTCCATGTTCTTTCCGGATGTTGAGAAAAAGAGTTCATATATCTTCTAGCATTCGTAGCACGTTGATCACCAGTATTTAATGAATTTCTTTCCAAAACATCCGCAATCGCAAGAAGGCGTCCGAATAGATAATCCCGATTATTATTTTCCTTATCTAATACCAATTGATACCCCTCCATTGTATTAATTAATGCACATGTAATACTTAGTGTTTTTTCCCATTCCCATTTTTCCATTGATAGAGGGTTTGATGCACGCTGAAACGCACTTCTAACAATGTCGAAAGGAATTTTTCTCTCGTCTATGATGCAAGGCAGCATTCGCTCCATCAAACCCTTGACTACTTTTTCGTTTGCTTTTGGCCCATAAGCAGCAAATGCAATATCTCTCGTTGATGGTGCTCCATAAAATTTAACAAATTCATTATCTGTATTTCTACGATAACTATGCTCCCATACACAAGTAGAATGCCAATTCTTTAACCTGTTTAAATAAAGATTTTTATCCATATTGCGATAATAAAGAACTGCTAATCTACCTGTTGTCGCTGAATCAAGCAAGAGAATATTTACATTTTCACTGGACGATAAACTATTTTTATAGCCATCAATCGCTTTAGCAACTTCATTGGCAAATTGTTCATGTGTATAAGATTTAATTTCTCGCTTTTTCGTTATTCTTAAATCCATTGAAAAAATGTTGTAACTGTCTTCTACAATGTCTGGAATCTCTTCTGCATCATTGCCCCAGACAAGAAATACACGTTGATCAATGATTCTCCCTTGTTTGTTAATAAGCCATTTCAATGCATTATGCGCTTTTTGGGACACATCATAACTAACGTTAGCAACTTCATTAGCTTTTTGAAATCTTCCTCTAAATGTAAATCCACTTGTATCATTTGCAGAAATCAATTTTGCCTTGTCCCCTGCATTTCTGATTTTATTGGCATGTTTGTCTGTACTTGGCATTATTTTTCCTGTTACATAGCAATAATCATCTTTATCCAAAAAATCATTATAAAATTTGATAAAAGAATCGTACATTAGGGAATCTTTCCAGATCTTTATTAACATCTCATTCGGAGAATACACATTAAACCTAATAAAGGCACTTTCTTGCTTACCTGTAACTGTTGAAAAAATGGAAGGTTTTTCACCGAGGAATGACTCAGCCCTTTCATCCCATGCTTCGATTAATTGACCATTTGGATCAACATGCAAAACTTTTTGTTCGACTAAATCTTTGATTAATTGTCTCTTGCTTAAATAAGTATAAATACTCTTTACTTTATCTGTAGCATAGGGAGATACTGCCCATTTTTTTAATTGTCTTATGTAGGCTGAGAAAGGTTCTTCTTTTTTGATTTTCCCTCCATAGGTGACAAAGTCACCTGCCACATAACTCAATTTATCATGTAATGGATAAGGAGCTACTTTTGAACCAGCCCTGCTTGCGGAATCTTCAGTACATGGAATCAATGTATTGGCATCAACTTTATCAATGATTTCCGCGGTATGAAATTCACCATCTTCTGTAATTGAAACTTCGATATGAGCTGTTTGAGTGGTATGAGAAATAGGTAGTAATGTATATTCTTGACCATTATATTTTTTTTCAATTTTACCTACTCGATCTAAGTTTGATTGATATGTCTCATACAAATTTAATAGCCAACTCATTTATTCACCTCCTTCTTCTAATTGTTTAATAAGCTCCTCAACTGATTCAACGTTTGAACAGTCAAAAACCTTTGGTTCCATCTTGGATATTTTACGAACTTGTGTACATTCCTCTGGACGGATAAATTGAATAATCCCATCTCTTATTACAGGATTCCATAATCGAACCTCTAGTTCATTCCTACCTGTTTCATCAGGATAATTGAGCCCATGAACCATTGTGCCTAAATGAATATCTCCACCATAATTATCATAAAAGCCTTCTCCTTCACCAAAAATACAAGGTTCCACATATCCTTGGCATTCTCTCGTTCCTAAAAAAATATCTCTCCGTCCCCCAACTTTAAGTGAACGTTTTAGGATGTTATGATGCTTAAATTCATTACGGTCAAAAGCTAAATCTGGTCGATGAGGATTAAAGATAAAATGAGCCTTAATTTGGTATCTTACATTCTTTAAATACGTGTAATTTGTAAGTGTATTCCCACCACCATACTCAATTGGACGAATACCTTTTGATTCCATTTTGATTGCATTCATAATTCTTATTTTATCTACAATCATAAGGAGTGTCGGCTTCCAATAGATTGATTCAACAATCCCTTTAATAGCTTGATAGGTTGGTACTTGATAAGTTAATTTTTCTCCTCCCATTTTCATTAAGGGATCTGTGAAAAGAGCGTAATCACCAAACACTTCAAATTCAATAGAATTTCTCAAAGATTCTCCCTCCTTTTTTATTTTCTATATTTTTCTAATAAATTAATGATACCTTCCCTATGTAATAATATCAATATTTTATGATTATATATTATAGGAAATTTAAGAATTTTTTAAATGTCGTATAAATGGGTGAATTAAAAACCCTATCTCAAACAAAAATAGGGTTTAAAATATAGCTGTCTTAAAGTCGCTCTCATTAAGTAAATTCAAACCATATTCATCATTATAAGCACCTTCCTTCAAGGCTAGAATTTTCCCATCAAGATAGTATACAAGTCCATCGTTTATTATCAATTGTTCTTTTTCATAATTAAATAAGTTAACTGAATACTGCTGTGCCTTTCGTAATAATCGACTTAGATCCTCTATGGAACTATTGCTATTTAATTCTGCTATGATGTCCTTACCTTCTTCATATGGGACAATTACTGAAGTTGTTTGTTCATCAATGACGTGGAAATGTTCGGCTGCTGTCCGATAACTATTTACAATAAATAATGGAATGTCCTTTTTGGCATGTTTATGAATATATGCTCGACGATAGCTGTTTTCTATTCTCGGTGCGGATAATAACTCAGTCATGTTCTTTTTTAGTTTTGGAATAAAATAATTTAAATCAGATTCAAATTCTCTATAATATTCTTTAAAATACCTTTTCATTGCCTCTCTTGATAAAATATGCCCTCCATGCATTTTATCGTTATGCTTCAAATCCATAAGGATTTTTTTCGTAATTTTCTTTCCAATTTTAATCTCCTTTAAACGACTTAAGTTTTCCTCTTCATAATCAATCACATAAACATCCTGTATGTCCTTTTCCCCATGACGATTACACCTTCCCGCAGCTTGTGCTATAGAATCCAACCCTGATAAAGAACGAACAACACATTCAAAACTTACATCCACACCTGCTTCGATTAACTGTGTGCTAATGCAAATGATTTTTCTTCCATCCTTGAGGCACTTCCTAACGTCTTCTAAAATTTTATGTCGATGGGCTGCACACATTGTTGTGCTTAAATGATAAATTGAAATATTTAATTCATGACTCTGTAATTCTGTATATAAATCTCTCACAACTGATTTTGTATTCAAAACAATGAGGATGCTTTGTACTTCCTCTATTTTTGTATGTATAAATGTTGTGAGTTTATCTTTATTAAAGGTTTTATTAGTTGCTTTATCGATGATTTCTACTCTTTTAAATGATTCAATTACATGATCGAGATTATTAATCATTTCAGCATCTGGATTTACGTCTAATTTCTGTTCTACAAAGTCTAAAGCGGGTTGAGTGGCCGTGCAGAGTACTATACTGGAACGAGTATATATTTTTAAAAAATTCAATGCTTGATTAAATAATGAAACACATGAAACAGGAACTTTTTGCACTTCATCAAAAATAAGAATTGCCTCACTTAAATTATGGAGTCTTCTAGTATTTCTATTTCCCTTTGCGTAAAACACATTTAGAAACTGAACCATGGTTGTAAAAATAATAGGCGAATCCCAATTATCTTTAGCTAACTTTAATTTTTGTTGTAAGCTAATCATACCGTCTTCATTTTCATCGTTATCATTCACTTCTTCAACTATATTTGAATGATGTTCTAAAATATTTTCTTCATCTCCTAATATTTTTCGAACCTCTTCCGCATTTTGCTCAATAATTGTTGTAAAAGGTACAACATAAATAATTCGTTTTTTATTATGGGTTTTTGCATGTTTTAGTGCATATCTTAAGCTTGCTAATGTTTTACCACCACCAGTTGGTATAGATAACGTATATATTCCTGGTGGCCTCTCAGCAAACTGATCACACTGATCTGACATCTCTGCTCTCAGGGTGTTGATAGGAGTATTTTCATTTTGTTGTTTTTTGAATGAATTGATTTTTGTCATGAGCCTTTCGTAATATATATCGAATAACTTGTCAGGATTTATTACAGATTCTACACTTTTTTCTTCTTCAAATAATCGGGTGTTTGTTCTATCGGCATCAATTAATGTACTAAAGATAAATTTAGTTAAAAACATTAATTGTTTTTCAACATTTTCCGGGGATTCTTTACGTAAAAAACTTTCTAGTTCCACAGTAGCTTTGTCAACATACTCATGAAAATCTTTCTCTTTCATGACATGTTTAAAAAAGAATTGCTGTGTAACATCAAATCCACTTAATTTCTTATCTCGCACTCTATTTAAATAGGGCGATTCTAAATCTGGATTTAAAAAATCTTGAAGGTATCCGTGGTGAGAAATGATGGCATTTCCCACTATCTCAGATAGTATCCCTTTGTAAGGAATAATATTTTCTGTATGGAATAATTGATATAGCAATTTTCCCCCTGCAGTTGAATGATCAACACTTCCTCTTTTAGACGTAGAGTTAGGGTTATTTACTGCTTCCAATATATATTCTTTAAACTCATTGGTGTATTTACCTATATCATGAAGCATGCCGGCTAAACCAGCTAAATGTTTTATACCAATTTTTCCTCCGTAGGTTTCAGCTAGTTCTTTTACCCCTAATAAGTGCTCTTCGACAGTTTGTACCTGCTTGTCATTTTCGCGGATATGAGCAATATAGGTCATTCTATCTCCCTCCAATTTTTAGTTTTAACATGTGTGTTAGATACTGCAGGTATAGATGCTCCGAGTTGAGTATCTAATGAGTTTAAGACTGTTTTGAAATTAAAGCATTACCTAAAAAACCCCTTCTTCCTCAATCTTGTGATGGAAGATAGTCAAAAGGTATTTGAGTAATGCTTTAAAATACTATCAAGTGCCTTACAATCTAAGTACCTATAAATTTCAATCCACGCACCTATAAGAGGTGCGACATTTTGACCTAATTCAGCATTTTGGAGCTTAAATATTTCAATCCACGCACCTATAAGAGGTGCGACAAAATCTATGATAAATAAAAATGGTGTTATTGAAATTTCAATCCACGCACCTATAAGAGGTGCGACTGTACAACCTTCCGATTCTGCTAGTGCTAATTCAGATTTCAATCCACGCACCTATAAGAGGTGCGACCATTATTCATGTCACATCACGCCTTTTTCTTTCATTTCAATCCACGCACCTATAAGAGGTGCGACATACAATCCGCATTCTGAATAATACTTTCGAAGATTTCAATCCACGCACCTATAAGAGGTGCGACATCATCGGTTTTATATTTGAGAGCGTTAAAACATATTTCAATCCACGCACCTATAAGAGGTGCGACGTTAAGAAGTAGGTTCAAAAATATGGACGTTAGGAATTTCAATCCACGCACCTATAAGAGGTGCGACAAGCGTTTGTTATTCGCGATGATGTTATGTATGTAATTTCAATCCACGCACCTATAAGAGGTGCGACTAGAGATGGTACACCCTCTAGGGATAGACCATCGGATTTCAATCCACGCACCTATAAGAGGTGCGACAGGCAAAGTGGATAAGACCAGAGCAGGAAAAAAATATTTCAATCCACGCACCTATAAGAGGTGCGACAAGATTTGTTTCAGACAAAAAAATGAATATCAATATTTCAATCCACGCACCTATAAGAGGTGCGACCCCGATTTGTGTTCAAGATCACACACAAATACGGTAATTCTGTTCAAAAATATGCAAGTTTTTTTATTAGACAAAGAAACTTGCATAGAAAATCATAAATTTTGCCCATAAATCATGAAAATTCAGGTGCGAATGCACAAGGAATTTTATGTGTACTATACATTCGCACCTAAAAAATTAAAAGGCTCTCTAATTCAATTGGTTCTTTTGCACCAATATGTTCGACCTTATTTTTTAGCTATTACTAACTGATAAACAAAAATGTATAGTTCCACAATAGCCTTTATATATATTAAGTCATAATTTACAATGATTACTTACATCTACATACATCGCAACGATATGTCCTTTATGCTTATATGCTTCCTTTTCTTCTGTTAGCAAAGTAACAACTCCAACTAAACGATTTTGTTTATTAAAAGCACCAAATGTAAAACTACTGTTATATGAAAGATTACTAGCAACGCGTTCAAGGGAGGGTCTTGGCGTACCGCTTCTTCATATGTCGTTACAAATGCTTCCGGATTTACTTGCAATGCTTGTAAACGTAGTTCCCAATATTGCTCTGCATCCACTTTTGTAAGTAATCGAATCATTTTATCTACCCCCTTTTTAATCGACATAATATTTTTATATGCTATTAATTTTCGATTCATACTCTTCTTTTAATATACTGTAACGATAGCTCTTTGTTCCTAACCATTCTCTCGACTAATACATGCTTCAATTCATTTTCTCGTATCGTCACGAGTGAACGGAGGATATTGATTTGGTACAACTAAATGCTTTGTCACTTCTTTATCTAATGACCATTGATAGCAATTTTCTACATCATCTAGTGTCAATTCTCTTAATTGAACGAATGGTACATTCATTTTACTATCCCCTTTTTATTTGCCAATAGAAAATCCTTCGAACACTCTTCCTCCATACTGTTTTAACGTCTTTTCTACAAAAGTAATTAATTCACTTTTCTCTCCTGTTTTATAAAAATAATCAAAAGCTGCTATAAATTGTTCTGCATATTGCTCATCATATCTTCTTAACACCCTTATAAACCATTTTGAATTTCCAAGCCATTGACCATTTACTCTTAATACATATTCATGTACTAATTCCGCTAATAAATTGGCAATGAACAATTCTTCTTCTCTCTTAGATGCACCAATAAAATCATCCAAAGTATCCGTAATAAAATATCTTTTCTGCTTCATCGTCTCTTCATTCCATTTTTCTGGTCCTTTAATTAATAGATTATTCGCTTCCTTTTTTAACATCTCAACAATTTCATATTTTCCTTTTAATATAACCCCTTCGGAAACTAATTGAGGTAAAGAAGGTCTCCCGCGATCACAATCCATTTTAAAAAAGGTTTTATACGTTTCAAAATTATGTACGAATACTTCAACAGGCCATCCATGACTATAAAAGGATTCCCTATAACAAGATGACAAACTATTATCTACTATTACCATATCAAGATCAGATGTTTTTGTCGCTTCACCTCGTGCAACACTTCCCCCCAGTAAAGCAACATCACAATTTGGAAATTGTGATGTAATTATGCTTTGTGCCGCTTCAATTGGTTTCATACTCTTTTCCCCTTCTCTTATTTTACTTTTTTTGCAGCTCTTTCTCTCGCCTTTTTTATATATGCTTCAGCATCTGGTGTTTTACATGACGTTACACCGTGATCAACCTTTACTTTTCCAATTTTACGAACAATTTCAACTGCTTGTCGTTTTAAGTATTCATTACAAATTCCAATCACGATTAAAGCGCTATTCATAGCTTCTTTTTTTCTATTTTGTTCATTATGTATATTAATTTAAATCTCTTTTTTAACAATTTTAAATTTGCAAAGCTAACTCCGAATAACGGCTCTTTCGTCCCGTAATTTTTATACGTTTTTCGATTTTGCTCCGTTCCATATTCCTCTAGTTGTTGCATGACTTCTTCAAGTAACATATGTCCACCTCTTTTCATGTTGACTTCACATGTATATGTACGATATATTCTACATTATTTTTTGATTTTCTTATATTTATTTTTACAATACGGTATGTGAAATTACTGTTTTCGACATTTTTACTCCCTCTATTTTTAATCATAAAAAACAATAAAATGAAACTTTAATCAGTGGGGGTTTTGTCCATCCCCCACTGATTATGAGCCTTCACCAATCGGGCTTTTACGGGCAGTTATCTCCCACCTAACTTCCTCGCATTCGTCGAATTTTGAAGTGGGAGTCTTACTGCCCACAAATAGCGGGATAAAATCTTGCATAATTTTGGAAAAACTTTTTTGTGCTTGTAAAAAGTTTTTTTGCATTTACCTACCTATAATTGCTAATATAGTAGAGTAGAACTTTTATAGAGAGAAGGAAAATTATGCACAATGGAATTCGGATGACAGCTTTATTAAAAAGGGCTATGTTGATTTGCGTAGGGGTATTATTTACATACGAAGTCGCTTTTGGATCAGTATATACTGCTCTAGCAAGTACAGATGATGAGGCAAAATCAGTTCAACTTGTAAGTGAAATTCAAACTTCTCTTGCACCGAAAGAAGCTCCAAAACATTATAACGGGCAAGTTAGAAAAGTCGCTTACTTAACATTTGACGATGGTCCTGGAAAATATACAGCTGAGCTTTTAGATACGTTAAAGAAAGAAAATGCAAAAGCAACATTCTTCCTAATTGGTTCAAACGTGAAAGCTTTCCCTGATCTTGTAAAACGCGAAGATGCTGAAGGCCACTATGTTGGGATGCACAGTATGACTCATAACTACAAGAAACTTTACACAGAAGGTCATTACGTAGATGAAATGAAAGAAGATCAAGGCTTAATCTCTAGAGTTATAGGCAAATCACCAGTATTAACTCGTCCATCATACGGCTCAATGCCAGGATTAAATGAAGCCCTTCGCAACAAAGTTGTCGAAAATGGGTTAAAAGTTTGGGATTGGACAATTGATTCATTAGACTGGAAATACAACAAAATGCCAGTGGATGCTTCATCTGCTAAAATTGTCGAAAACGTTCTAAATGGTGCTAACAAGCCAACAGAAGTTATCCTAATGCACGACATTCATCCACAATCAGTTACAGCAGTACCTGGTATTATTAAAGGACTAAAAGAAAAAGGATATGAATTAGAAAGTTATAGTGAGAACGAACACTTCCCATTAAACTTCTGGCATGATAATCGTATTTAATAAAAAGACTTGATTTCCTCTAGTAGTAGGTTATATTTTTTATCCTATATATCAAAAAATATAACCTATTCCTTTTGCAATCTCACTAATTAAAATACCAACAACTGCAAAGTCAGAATCACCGAATGTTGTACTTTCAAATCCTAGCCCACCTAATATAGGTAATAAAGTAGCTGGTAGAAATGAGATTAATAAATTTAATGTGTTCTGTTAATTTTTCCTTATTTCCAAATTTACTACCTACAAATCCTGCTGCTAAGTATCCAATCGAACCAAAATGACCGATTGCAATATCGTCCATTCCTGTAATTTTTCTAACATATAGTTATAGTAATGCTAGAAAAATAACTATGAGTGCCCCTAAAATAATTGATCCAATCATAACTAGTGAAGCAACTTGCATGTCTGTAATGCAATGATCGTGCTTTTAAAAATTTCTTCGATTGTTTTTAACGCTATTATTCCCCTTATTATTCATTTACACCATATACAAGAAGAATATCTTTGGAATTTTTAATACAGCATAGCAACTTAGCACATATTACTCTTAAGGAGTGATATATAAATGGATTTTCTTTCAACTGAATATTGGGCAGCCTTATTAGCCATTATTGTAATTGATTTAGTTTTAGCCGGTGATAATGCCATTGTAATTGGATTAGCAGCAAGGCGATTGCCGAAAGATCAACAAAAGAAAGTTATCATTTGGGGAACTGTTGGAGCAATCGCTATAAGAGCCGTTGCCACGTTAGCTGTTGTTTGGTTATTAAAAATACCAGGACTACTTCTAATTGGTGGTATATTACTTATATGGATCGCTTACAAATTGATTGCTGAAGGCAAAAATCATAATGTTAAGGCAGAAGAAGGGTTTTGGCCTGCTATTAAAACCATTATTATAGCCGATGCATTAATGGGAATTGATAATGTTCTCGCTGTCGCAGGAGCTGCGCATGGCAATTTTTCTTTAGTAATCATCGGGCTATTCGTTTCTATTCCAGTAGTCGTATGGGGAAGTACATTAATTTTGAAATGGGTGGAACGTTTTCCTGTCATCATTACGATTGGAGCAGCCATTTTAGCTTATACTGCCGCAAAAATGATTGTAATTGAAAAATGGGTGGTAGGATTTTTCGAAGGAAACCCTTTAGTTAAATGGGGATTCATTATAATTATCATTGCCGGGGTAGTATTCTTTGGAAAGACAAAACAAAAAACAGAAGCGCTACTCATATGAGTAGCACTTCTTAGTATTTATTTAGCTTCCCCGTCTTCAGTCGTCTTTACCTTCGTTTTATTTTTATCACGATGGTTATAATTATACTTAGAACGATCTACTGGAGTGAATCCTTCTGGTGTGTAGAATCGTAATAAATCACCATTTACGACTTGGTCAGAGTATTTAAGTGAGTTTTGGACCATTTGTTCATTTTGTTTTATTTCTTCTGTTAATTCAACAGGTTTTCCAGTCGTTGTATCATAATATTTACCGTTCAGTGCAGTAACTGTTGGGCTTACGAAGTTACCGTTACGGAACGCAACAACTTGTTTATGTTCTGGTGATAATAAATCTGAACCGAATTGAACATAATCTTTCGTATCTATACCTAGTAAGTGTAATAACGTTGGAAGAACGTCAATTTCACCGCCGTACTGATGTTGTACGCCGCCTTTCATTCCTGGTACGCGAATCATTAAAGGTACACGTTGTAACTGTGCATTTTCAAATGAGTTAATTTCTTTCCCCATTATTTGTGTCATTGCTGCATTATGATTATCTGAAATACCGTAATGGTCACCGTACATAACGATAATTGAGTTATCGTATAAACCAGATTGTTTCAAGTAATTCATAAACCCTTCTACAGATTCATCTAAATAGCGTGCTGTTTGGAAGTACGTATCTACTGATGAATCACCTGTATTCGCTGGTTCAATCGTTGCTTCCGCTTTATCAATTGGATAAGGGAAGTGATTCGATAACGTAATGAACTTCGTATAGAACGGCTGTTTTAACGTTTGTAATAATGGAATGGATTCATTAAAGAACGGTTTATCTTTTAATCCATAGTTTACTACATCTTTTTCGTTCATATTATAGTATGAAGCATCAAAGAATTTATTAAAACCAAATGATTTATAAATATCATCACGGTTCCAAAATGTTTTGTAGTTACCGTGGAATACTGCTGATGTGTATCCTTGTTGCCCTAGAATAGCTGGTGCTGATTGGTACGTATTATGAGATTTCGTTGTAAACACGGATCCTTGTGGCAAGCCAAACATTGAATTTTCTAACATAAACTCTGCATCAGATGTTTTCCCTTGTCCTGTTTGATGGAAGAAGTTATCAAAGTATAACGTATTCGCATCTTTTGTAAATGAGTTTAAGAACGGCGTAACTTCTTGACCATTTAATTTATAATCGATTAAGAAGTTTTGGAATGACTCTAAATGAATATAAATTACGTTCATTCCCTTTCCTTTACCGAAATACTCAGGATTTGGACTTGCATAAGTTGATGTAAGATAGTTCCTTACTTCTGTCATATTATCTCCATCAGCTAACGCTCGTTCTGTTGATGCTTTTGCACTTTGAATACCATCATAAATCGTATAGTTGTATGCCCCTAAATATTTCACAATATAATTACGATCGAACGTTCTAGTTAATAATTCAGGACGATCAGATTCTGCAAGTCCTAAGTTAATGCTGAATAATAAAATACCTGCTACAAATACTAGAGATAATTTATGCATTGCTACACGAATTGGCTTTGGATTTACAAATTTTGTTGCGACTAACACAATTAAAATAATCGTATCTAAGAAGTATAGCGGATCATATAAGTGTAGCAATGCGAGTATACTGCCACCTAAATCTCCAAAGTTATTCGTTTGTGTTAATGTCGGGAACGTAATAAAGTCGCTAAAGAAGCGATAGTATACTACGTTAGAGTATAAAAGGATAGACATTAACAAATTAATAATAATTAACCAAATATAAGATCGTTTCCCTTTTGCAAATAATGCAAGTCCTAAAAATAGAACCGCCGAGCTTAGCGGGTTGAAAAACAGTAAGAATTTTTGAATTGTGTTTGATATTCCTAAATTAAACTCTGTTACATATGCTGCATATGTTTTTAACCAGAATAAAATAACGGCAAACACGAAAAATCCAAAATGATTACTTAAAACGCGCTTACTCATTGATACAAATTGTTTCATCTCTCCACCTCTTTAGATCATCCAAGGCTTATTTTGTTATAAGTCTGTCTCTCTATTCAATTTTTCTTCTTCTAAATAGACTTTTTTATTTAACTATATGAAGAATATTAGTAATTATAATTTGAAGCTTTTATTTATTCAACTATTTCTTTTTAAACATTTTGACCTTGGTTTCTATTTAACTAAATAAATTTGTAACATTTCCTGTTTTCTCCCAAGATTCATCCACTAATTATGACACCACAAACTATATACCTTTACTCAATCATTCGCAAACAATTTTATTTCCAGTTTTGGTACATATTTCAAATAAAAAATGTAGGTTGAATAAAGTGAAACTATAATCAGTGGGGTTTTGTCCATCCCCCACCCTTCTAATGTTAAAAATATATCTTCATCATTTCGGGAGTTATCCATGTTTCAAAAATTTCTTCAAGTGCAACATCAAAACCTCTCACTATCGTTAATATTATTCTTGAATAATTATTTATTTTATCCCCCACTAAATTTAAATACAAAAATAGTATCTCTTTTCAACGAAACCCTCGCTCTCATAGAAGAGAGCGAGGGCTTTCATCATTTATTACTGATCTTTATACATTGCATCTACTTGTTTTTGAAGCTCTTCGTTTTCTAAGAACTCATCATAAGTTGCCTCTTTATCGATTACACCGTTTGGCGTTACTTCGATAATACGGTTTGCAATTGTTTGTACGAACTGATGGTCATGAGATGTGAATAAAATTGTACCTTTGAATGCGATTAAACCGTTGTTTAATGCAGTGATAGACTCAAGGTCTAAGTGGTTCGTTGGATCATCAAGTATGATTACATTCGCACCACTTAACATCATTTTAGATAACATACAACGAACTTTTTCCCCTCCAGATAATACAGAAACGTTCTTCTTAACTTCTTCACCTGAGAATAACATACGGCCTAAGAAACCACGTAAGAAGCTTTCCGACTCATCTTGCGGAGAGAATTGGCGTAACCATTCAACTAAGTTATACTCACTGTTTTCAAAGTACTTAGAGTTATCTCTTGGGAAGTACGATTGAGATGTTGTAACGCCCCACTTGAATGAACCGCTATCTGGCTCCATTTCACCCATAAGAATTTTAAATAATGTTGTCATTGCAATATCGTTACGACCGATAAATGCAACTTTATCACCTTTGTTTAAAGTGAAGTACACATTATCTAACACCTTTTCACCATCAATTGTTTTAGAAAGACCTTCTACAGTTAATAAGTCATTTCCTACTTCACGTTCTGGTGTGAAGCCAACGAATGGGTAACGACGTGATGATGGTTTAATATCATCTAATGTAATTTTATCTAATAATTTTTTACGAGAAGTTGCTTGCTTCGCTTTAGATGCGTTTGAGCTAAAGCGCGCAATGAAGTTTTGTAACTCTTTTACTTTCTCTTCTTTTTTCTTATTCGCATCTTGCGTTAATTTTAAAGCTAATTGGCTTGACTCATACCAGAAGTCATAGTTACCAACATAAAGTTGAATCTTACCGAAATCAAGGTCAGCCATGTGCGTACATACTTTATTTAAAAAGTGACGGTCATGGGATACAACGATAACTGTATTTTCAAAATTCATTAAGAAGTTTTCTAACCATTGAATCGCTTTTAAGTCCAAGTGGTTGGTAGGCTCATCTAGTAATAGAATATCTGGTTGACCGAATAAAGCTTGAGCAAGTAATACTTTTACTTTCTCTGCACCAGTTAATTCAGACATTTTCTTATCATGAAGATCTTCACCAATACCAAGACCTTTTAGAAGGATTGCAGCTTCTGACTCAGCTTCCCAACCGTTAAGCTCAGCGAACTCACCTTCAAGTTCTGCGGCACGCATTCCATCTTCATCACTAAAGTCTTCTTTCATGTAAATTGCATTTTTCTCTTGCATTACCTTGTAAAGACGAGTGTGACCCATAATTACTGTTTCTAATACTGGGAACTCTTCATATTCGAAGTGGTTCTGTTTTAATACTGCTAGACGCTCACCTGGCGTAATATGTATGTCACCTGTTGATGGGTCGATTTCTCCAGATAAAATCTTTAAAAATGTCGATTTACCAGCACCGTTTGCTCCGATTAAACCGTAGCAATTACCTGGCGTGAATTTTATGTTAACATCTTCAAATAATTTGCGATCCGCAAAACGCAAACTAACGTTACTTACTGTAATCATTTGTGTCCTCCTACTAATACCGCTGTTACCAGCGTTTTCTCACCGATTGTCTTAAAAAATCGCATAGTACGACTCACTTATTGTAGACTATAGCTATTATATAGTAGAAGCTAGATGAATAGCAACGATTGATTAACTTTCTACAATGAAATCAAATGGTTTTTCATCCAATTCACTAGCCATTTTATGTATATCATCGACCTCTTTCTAATATATCCATTCGTTCCTCATTTCCTAATACATGTAAACAAGTTTTTATATCACATAAAGTGAAACTGTAATC
>NUMR01000046.1:0-18373 GCA_002578045.1 Bacillus cereus | reverse complement strand
AAATAGCGGGATAAAAAAACTGTAAAGAAAACATTCCCTACAGTTTCTTATTATTTCGTATTAATTATTTTCTCTTTGTAATTGTAAAAAGACAAGAAAGTGGATGCTAAATGAACTACCCTTGTTGATAATTAGGTATTTTACACTATGTAATTGGTTCCTACTTTCATGTCCCTCTACAATGTCCTACTTAATTAAAAGAAATCATAAATAAACGCTTCTTGCACCGGTACTAACTTCTCAAACGTTCTTATCTCTTCTTCACTTCCGTTTATTACCTCTAATTCATGTAATTCTAAGGGACGTTTATAACCAAACATTATTGTAGATAGCGCATTTATATCTAGTCTAATTCCTTTATTCAATGTCTCTTCTTTTATAATTGTTATTTCATGATTTGCAAGTCTCACTGTTACATTATTCCACAGAGCAAATGCATCTGTAATGTGTAAAATTACTTCTTGTTGCGCATCGTTCCAGTTAAACTCATATTGATTTAAGAACTGCTGCACATCTACAATTCTACCCATAAAATATGGCTTCATTTCTGCCTTCACTCGTGGCTCTTGAAGTGTATATAACAACAGTTCTTTTTCGCTTAGTGTCATTTCAAGTTCTTTAATCATAGAATCATGTTGACATATGAAGTTCCAAAGACCGTTTCTCGCTTCATTATGTAACGGAACAAATTCTTCTACTGTCATTTTATAGTTTTCTATTTTATATAGAATGTAACCAGCCGCATTTTTATTTTCATCATAGTAAATCGCTAATGTTAAGTCATGATAGACCGATTGTAACCACCATTTTTCTTCGCGCACGAGCATACCTGAAAAACGTTCTGCAAATGTTTCATAGATTTTCTCTACTTCGTCTGGATGATTTTCTTTATTGAAACGTTTCACAGTGCCATTCACTTGTTTTTTCATAACTAAATCGCTCTTTGTCATATGACATACAAGGCGATTCGCACAAAGTTCCCAGCCGAATTTACGGTAAAATGAAACGGCAAATGGATGTAGCATCGATACTGTATAGCCATCTTTTCTCATCGTTTGCAGTGAGTGTTGAAGTAACTCTTTCACGTATCCGCTTCTTCTATACTCAGGATACGTCGCTACCCCTGCAACGCCACCCATTTTAAATTTTTCTTTACCCATGTAAATATGAAACGGAATGAGGTGCAGTTTTGCTGCTAAGTCTTCACCTTCCATAATACCGTATATTTCATGGCTTTCTTTCATTTGAGTCATTTGATGCCGCACTCGTTCCTCATCTACTTTATATTGAAAAGCATATTCTGATAAACGTAATGCTTCTCTGAATTTATCTTTTTTTAATTGTATGACGTTCATATATTTCTCCCCCATTCCTTTCTTAAATTGTACCACAATTCTTAATATTATAGTTCGGTAAAGTAACATTACACAGATACTTAACAAATGATATCGATTTAGCAACAATCTAACATAAAAAAGCAGATACATTACGTATCTGCCTCTAATCCTATTATTTAGCTAACTTTTGAAGTTCTTCGAAGAACGTAGGGTATGATACGCCTACTGCTTCTGCATCTTCAATTGTTGTTTTTCCTTCTGCTAGACAGCCAGCAATCGCAAGCATCATTCCGATGCGGTGATCGCCGTAACTATTTACTGTATTTCCTTTTAAAGCTGATTTCCCGTAAATGATCATGCCGTCATCAGTTGCTTCTATGCGAGCTCCTAGTTTCGTTAACTCCGCAACGACTGTATCAATACGGTTCGTTTCTTTTACTTTTAATTCGTGTGCGTCTTTAATGACTGTAATTCCTTCTGCTTGCGTTGCTGCTAAGGCGATTACAGGAATTTCATCGATTAATCTTGGGATAATATTTCCGCCAATTTCGATTCCTTTTAATGAAGATGTTTCGATTGTAATGTTTGCAGCTGGTTCTGATGCACCTTCGTTAATCGGCTCTACAGTGAATGTAGCACCCATTTTCTCTAGAACATCAATAATACCTGTACGAGTTGGATTCATTCCTACATTTTGTAATACTAGTTTACTATTTGGAATAATCGCGCCTGCTACTAAGAAGAATGCTGCTGACGATACATCACCTGGGACTTGAATGTCTGTTGCTGTTAATTTTTGACCACCTGCTAGTTTCACTGTTTTTCCTTCACGAGTTACCTTAACTCCAAATGCTTCAAGCATTCTTTCCGTATGGTCGCGTGAGATATGTGGTTCTGTAACAGATGTTACACCTTCTGCGCGAAGACCTGCAAGTAAAATAGCTGACTTTACTTGTGCGCTTGCTACAGGCGAAGTGTATTCAATTGCTTTTAAATCCCCGCCACGTATGGTTAGCGGCGTATATGTTCCTTCTTCTCGGCCATCAATGTTTGCGCCCATTTGTTTTAATGGATTTGTTACACGTTTCATCGGTCTTTTTGCAATAGACGCATCCCCTTGTACGCAAGAGAAAAATGGTGTATTTGCCAAAATTCCTGACATTAATCGTATCGTTGTACCAGAATTCCCAACATCTAATACAGCTTTCGGTTCTTGTAAACCTTCTAGTCCTTTACCAACTACAGTGACTTCATCACCGTTTTGCGTAATGTCTACTTCCATTTCTTTAAAACAAGAAATCGTACTTAAACAGTCTGCACCAGGTAGGAATCCTTTAATTGTTGTTTTCCCTTCTGCAATCGCGCCGAACATAACAGCACGGTGTGAAATAGATTTATCACCTGGGATTGTAATGGTACCATTCAATCCTTTATTAACAGGTTGTATTGTTCTTTCTTTCACGTTTTCACCTTCTCATTTAAATTGTTTCATATGTTTGGTATTTTTCTTGTCCAAGCACTAGCTTTGCTTTCATGCGATCTTCTTCTCTTTGGAAGCTAATTCGTAATACCCCAAGCAATCCTTCACGCGCTTCTAATATTTGCAAGTTCGTAATACTAATTTCCTCACGCGCCAAAATACTCGTAATGTGAGCTAAAGCTCCTACTTTATCTAAAACATCGACGTATAAATCGTGATAGGCAGGAATTGCACCGCTTTTTCGGACTGGTAAAGAATCACGGTATTCTTTCGCGTCTGCAAAATAGTTTTGAATCTCGCCTGCATCTCCAGTAGAAACTATATGATATAAACCTTCCATTTCAGAGATCCACTCTTTTAATAATACCATTAAATGCTCACGATTTTGTTTTACAATGTCACTCCACATTTTCGGGCTACTAGATGCGATGCGTGTAATGTCTTTAAATCCACCTGCAGCTAGTTGATGAATGAGCGGATTATCCCCTGCATGTTTCTCAACTTGCTTTACTAATCCTGCAGCAATAAGATGCGGAAAATGACTAACGATTCCTGTTACATAATCATGTTCTTCCGTGTTTAGAACAAGAAAATGTGATCCTGTTCCTTTTAACCATACTTTAAGTTCTTCCACTTGTTCATTTTGCACATGATTCATCGGTGTTAAAATGTAAAATGCATTTTCAAATACATGCGCTTTTGCACTTTCGACACCCGTTTTATGAGAACCTGCCATTGGATGTCCACCAATGAAAGAAATTCCCTTCGAAAATAATGCTTCCGCTTCGTTCATAATTGTTCCTTTCGTACTGCCAACATCGGTTACAATAACATCTTCTCGTAAACGGAATGACGCTAGTTTGTGTAATAGCTTCTTCGTTTCTTCCACTGGAGAAGCAAAAACAATTAAATGTGCCTCTTCACATGCATGCTGTAAATCTACTGCTACCTCATCTACTACGTGTAACTCTTTCGCACGCTCTACTTGCTCTTTAAATATATCATAACCTGTTATCGTTACATCGTGCTCTTTCTTTATTGCTAATGCGAGAGAGCCTCCAATTAAACCTGTTCCAATTAATACTACCTTTTTACACATTTGCCTCATCTCGAGACTTTCTTTTTTTATTTTCAAAGTGTTGTTGTAACACTGCAATCACTCCTTCATTTTGTTCCCTTGTTCCGACTGTAATACGGACACCATTTGGGAATGGACGAATAATAAGCCCTGCATGTGCACAAGCTTCATAAATCTCTCCAGCATCATCTACTGGCAAGAAGATGAAATTTGTTTGTGACGGATAAAATGGAATTTCGTTTTCCTTACAAAAACTTTCGTATTGTTGTAGCCCCTCTGTATTAACACAGACAATTTTTTCAATAAATAATTCATCACTTACTGCAATCGTTGCTGCTTTTTGCGCTAATGAAGATACGTTAAATGGCAAACGTACGACATTTAATTTTTCAATTAACTCTTCCTGTCCAATCGCATACCCAACGCGGAATGAAGCTAATCCATACGCTTTAGAAAATGTTCTAAGTATTAGAATGTTTTTATATTTTTTTAAAAGCGGTAATGTCTCTGGGAAATCTTTTGCTGTTACGTATTCATAATACGCTTCATCAATGACAATTAACGTATTTTCACTAACCCCCTCAATAAATTGAGTCAATTTTCTCTCATTTACATATGTGCCTGTCGGGTTATTCGGATTACAAATCCAAACAATTTTTGTATTGTTATCCATTGCTGACGAAATTTTGTCTAAGTCGTATACACCGTTTTGTAAAGCAACTTCTTTCACTTCACAACCTTCAATAATTGCATGGTGACGGTACTGCGGGAATGTTGCACCAGCTGTTACAATGTTATCTCCAGCTCGTAATACGGCGCGACTTATTATTTGAATGATTTCATCTAGACCACTACCGCAAAGTACTTGTTCCATTTGAACTTGTAATTTCTCTGCGATTGTTTGACGGAGCGTTGTAGCACCTCCGTCAGGATATAAAGCATGTTCTAACCATGATTTTTGCAATTCTTCTACAACACGTGGTGAACAACCAAATGGATTTTCATTCGATGCTAATTTCACAAACGAATGATTTCCGTACACTGCTTTCATTTTTTCTGGTGATTTACCTGGTTTATATGGTTGTAATGATGATAGTTGATCTTTTACTTGCATGTTAAACCCACCCTTTTATTAAAATTCTTTTGCGTATTTATTATGTTGCACAATATTTTGCTGAATGAGTTCCATACGATCTTTTCCGAATTGTTCGACTAGTGCATCTGCAAGTTCCCATGCTACAACAGATTCAGCTACAACACCTGCTGCTGGTACTGCGCAACTATCAGATCTTTCAATGCTCGCTTGGAATGCTTCTTTCGTATCAATATCAACACTTGCTAACGGTTTATATAATGTAGGAATTGGCTTCATAACACCTCTTACAACAATTGGCATACCCGTCGTCATACCGCCTTCTAAACCACCGGCATTATTCGTTTTTCTTGTGTACCCTTTTTCTTCGTCCCACAAAATTTCATCATGAACTTTACTTCCTGGCTGTCTTGCTGCTTCAAAACCAACTCCGATTTCGGCACCTTTAAATGCATTAATGCTCATAATCGCACTAGCAAGTTTTGCATCTAATTTACGATCATAATGAACATAACTACCAACACCAATTGGCATACCTTCTGCAATAACTTCCACAATACCACCGATTGAATCTCCACTGTTTTTTGCGTTATCGATCGCTTCCATCATTTCTTGTTCTACTTCTTTATCTAAACATCGAACTGGTGAGTTTTCAGTTATCGTTTGAATTTCTTCAATTGGTAAGTTTGAAATACGCTTCGCTTGCACTCCACCAATTTCAAGAACATGTCCCGCAATTTCCACACCTAACTCCTTCAAAATTTGTTTCGCAACTGCACCAGCAGCTACACGAACTGTCGTTTCTCTAGCAGATGAGCGCTCTAAAACATTTCTTATGTCACGATGACCGTATTTAATTGCTCCATTTAAATCCGCATGTCCTGGACGTGGTTTTGTAATTGTACGTTTCATTTCTTTACTTTCTTGTTCTGTAATTGGTTCTGCGCCCATTACTTTCGTCCAATGTTTGAAATCATCATTTTTTACAATTAACGTAATTGGTGAACCAAGTGTCATCCCGTGACGAACACCACTTACAATTTCAACAGTATCTTTTTCAATTTGCATGCGCCTTCCGCGACCATGTCCTTTTTGTCTTCTTAATAATTCTTTATTAATATGTTCCGCTGTTAATGTTAACCCTGCAGGTACACCTTCTAAAATAACCGTTAACTGCGGACCATGTGATTCTCCAGCTGTAATGTATTTCATTTCTCTTGCCCCTTTACTATTTTTTTGTACAAAAAAGTCCCTACTGAGCGCTCAGTAGGGACGATGTTTATCGCGGTACCACCCTAGTTGTAGACAACTGTCGTCTACCTCTCTTCTTCTTTAACGATCGTTTGACCGTCCTTCCCTCCATAAGTGGTGGGAAAGATGCTCCAAGGCTGTAATTCATACTTACCTTTGTACTGATTCACACCAACCATCAGCTCTCTGTAACAGTGAGATAAGCACTACTGTTTCCTCTTCAGTGCATGTACTATATTAAGATAATTTGTTTTTAAAGCCTTTTAACTCTTCCATGAATTTATGGAATTCTGGAATATCCATTTGTTGTGCAGAATCAGATAATGCAACAGCTGGATCTGGATGAACTTCAGCCATTACCGCATCTGCGCCAATTGCAAGTGCTGCTTTCGCTGTTGGCAATAATAAATCTCTACGTCCTGTTGAATGCGTTACGTCAACAACAACTGGTAAATGTGTTTCTTTCTTTAAAATTGGTACTGCTGAAATATCTAATGTGTTGCGTGTCGCTCTTTCGTATGTGCGAATACCGCGCTCACATAAAATAATTTGGTCATTTCCTTGTGCAATAATGTATTCCGCTGCGTTAATGAACTCATCAATTGTTGCTGCTAAACCACGTTTTAATAATACTGGCTTGTTAACTTTACCTACAGCTCTTAGTAAGTCGAAGTTTTGCATGTTACGTGCGCCAACTTGAATTACATCAACGTAGTCTAGCGCCATTTCAACATCGTTCGGATTTAAAATTTCACTAATAATTGCTAAGTCGAACTCATCTGCTACTTGGCGTAAAATTTGTAACCCTTCTACTCCTAAACCTTGGAAATCGTATGGAGATGTTCTCGGTTTGAATGCACCACCGCGCATTAATTTTAAGCCTTGATCTTTCATCGCTTGCCCTACTTGGCGAACTTGTTCTAAACTTTCTACCGCACAAGGTCCCATAATGAACGTTTGTGTTCCGTTTCCAATCAATTCACCTTTCACATCAACGATTGTATTTTCTTGTTTCTTTTTACGTGATACTAGTAACGCTTTACGGTTATCATCTTCTTGTAGCTCTAAACTTGCCTTGAAGATCGTTTTGAAAATATGTTGAACTGTTGACGTTTCGAATGGCCCTTCGTTATTTTCTGCGATCATATCAAGCACTTCACGCTCACGCACTGGATCGAAGCGTTTCGTACCTTGTACTTGTTTTTGCTCCCCAATTTTTTGAACGATTTCACCACGTTTGTTTAATAGGTGTAATAGTTGTAAGTTAATTTCATCTACTTGTTTACGTAATTGATCTAATTCATGATTTGCCATTTGGAAATCCTCCTCTAATGTTTTAAAAGTATAGTAAGAGAATGAAAAATTCTCTATTTTCTGAACTGGTTAATTATACAAATTTAAAGTGGAATCGATACCTCTTCTTATTTTAAACTAATAATTACCGCAAAGACACTATTTACTAGTTAAAAAACACTTTTTTGTACAAAAAATCCCTACTGAATAAATCAGTAGGGACGATATTTATCGCGGTACCACCCTAGTTGTAGACTCACCATCCGTCTACCTCTCTTCATTGTTAACGATCAATGTGACCGTCTTTCCCTTCATAAAGATACATATCTTTACTACGAAAAAGATGCTCCAGGACTGTAATTCGCTCTTGTTTTTGTACTGGTTCGCACCAACCACCAGCTCTCTGTTACAGGGAAACAACAACTACTGCTTTTCCTTTCCATGCATGACTATTTTATTTTCAAGTTTGACCACTAAAATACAAAAATTCCCTACTGAATAAATCAGTAGGGACGATATTTATCGCGGTACCACCCTAGTTGTAGACTCACTATCCGTCTACCTCTCTTCACTGTTAACGATCAATTGACCGCTTTTCCTTCATAAAGATGAAACTATCTTTACTACGAAAAAGATGCTCCAAGACTGTAATTCATGATTATCCCTGTACTGATTCACACCAACCACCAGCTCTCTGCTACAGTAAGACTAACCACTACTGTGATCTCTTCATTGCACTTTGTTTATTCAAATGTTTTTGAAATTGAATAAGTATGATTCGTATTATAGAACGCTTTTCAAAACACTGTCAACAACTTTTTATATATTTTTTTAAAATTCCGCTTTCGCTCTATAATTCCTCTTGTAAATTCCCCATTACAATTCCGATGCGAATCAGCTCATTTTCTATTAAATTTGATATATGTTTTTCTATTCCAAACTTTGCTAACAGATCATTCATTTGTCTAATTTCATTTTCAAGAAAATCAGCTTCCTGACGTGTTTGTAGTAAAGTAAAAAACACGTTTGCATACATTTCTTTACATGCTTTTATACTCTCTTTCTTTTCAAGAATTTCAATAAACAACTGCTTCATTTCCTCCCCCGTACATTTCCCATTTATATCTAAAAATGTACGAGACATAATATATAATCCTTTTTCTAAAATCTCATCCATGTATAAAATAATACGTAAAATCATTACATATTCTCTCGTTGTTATCTCACCCATTTTTGGCCGTTCTCGTAAAAATATACTGAGCCAAGCTTCCCAAAATTTTTGCTGTTCTTTTGCACTTAACGTTTTGATGTGATAGCATAAATGCTGCATAAATTTAATTTTATTCTCTTCATTTTCCTGTATGAGTAATGGGTATAACCAATCTGTTTTTTGCTCCCAATACAGTACACATTTAATAAATACAAAGCTAAGCCACTTCAAGAAAGCCTCCCTCGTATGCGGATATAATACTTCTAAATGTTCTACTGCATACTTAATAAATCGCTTCACTTCTGTAAATAAAGGTAAATTAATTTGCGTATAACATAAACCAGCCCACGCATATTTCATAATCTCATTTTCCTTCTTTAAATCTAAATACGGTAACAAATATTTTCGGCACCATTGTTTCTCAATGTGATATAAAAATGTAATATCTGCTATTAAACGCGCAAGCATAAAGTTTGTCCGTTCTGAACTACTTCTTACTTGTTCCTCAAATAAAAATAAATATTCATATACATTGCGATCGTACAAATGATCATATGCTAACAATTTTAATAATACAGCTGTCATTTTTCCAGCAGGATGCTGAATCGACTCATTGTAAAAGTCTTGTTTTCCAAGGTTAAAATCCGTTTCTCCTTTCATAACTTGAGGAAATACTGAAAAAGCAAAACGTTTTACAACCCGTATACTATTCTCCTCTAACTCTTCCAATCGATTACTAATTTCATATAGAAAACTACTAATTAACCAATGAAAGGCAGTATTTCTAACAAATTTCTGCAATAGCGGAATAATTTTTTGGATTTGCTCATTTGTCAAACCTCGGTTATTTCTCCACTCTCTAATACAAACAAACCATACTTCATTACTTATTTCTTGTACACTAACTAATTGGTATGCAAATGAAATACTCCACTCTGCATTCAATTTACATGCTTTTGATAACATCTCTAAAAAATGACGTTGTTCAAAAACACCGTCTTGAGGAAATTGCCGAACTTGGTTCATAATTTCATCGTCTTTCAGCTGCAATAATCTATCAACAGTTACATTACAAGCAATACTTTGTTCTGTAGACTCTTTCTTTTGTACACTGTATCGATCAGAATGAAAATGTGGATGTTTCTGCTTCATTAACTCGTATCCTTTTGCTGTAGATGGACTATTCGAATCACATGTGAATAATAAGTCTATGACGAGACAAACATCAAATGCTCTTTCCTCTGTAAGATTCTTCATTACAGTTTGAATGACTTCTTCTTTTGTTTTTTCTAAGGAATGTGCATAATGCCTTTTTAAAAGTAGAAAAACTTCATGTTTATAATTGAAATCTAAAAGAAGTCCTTCATATAACAACCATTTCATTTTGTCATCTACGCTAATGAATATATTTTTATTCATCGCATCAATTGCGATTTGCTTTTGAAGTACACTATTTGTTTCTATCATTTCTGTAATATAATAATTCGCTTTTTTCTCATTGTTTTCACATAAATAAGTTAAACACTCTTTTACAATTTGAATTAAAAATGCAAGATCATTTTGATGAAACTCTTTCTCTTCATTTTCCTTATCTCTTTTTTTCAGTGCCGTTTGTCTTAATGACAACAGTCGCATCTTCTCTAATCCCATCATCATAATTGGAACCGCGTAATAAGAAATATGCGGCCTCATCTTTTCATTCCAAATTTGCTCCATATGAGAAAATGTAGACACTGACAAACGACTCGATTCCTCAAGTTCTATTGATTCTTGCGTATCATTTCCCCATTTTCTTACGCGCTTCAACTTAAGTTTTCCATCTAAAATAAACGTTAGTAATAATAAAGCAATTTCTTTATGCTCAGGAAAAGAACATTTTTGCAGTAAATAAGAAATTTTTTCTATAGAGCTATTATCTTTTTCCGCTGTTTCTAACAATAGGAGTGTCCACTTAGCAAACAACAATGAATCTATCTTAATCTTCGTTTCGTTTAAGTAGCTACAAATTGTTCTCCATAATAACGGGGATATTTTAGAATAATTTTTAAACATCAATTGAAATAATTCTTTTTGATGACTAAACAGAAATTGCTCCACTAACCATTCTGCAAGTAATTCATCGACTTCATCATAGTTTGGTGTAAACAAAAATAAATTACGTAATTTCCCTTCTGCTTCAAGCCATTCCACCCATTCATAATCTCGGGCAAATTCAACAAAGTAGCGGACAGTTTCAATTTTTTTAATTGACTGCTTTATGTATGATAACTGTTCTTGCTCTACTGATGGTGGCACAGTTACAATATCCCGAATGCGCATTCTTTTTGTAATATAATTATCACCCATTAACTCTGCCCAACGCTTTACCGCTTTTACGAGAGATTGATGATTATTTGCTTTATTCGGATACACAATCGGTCTTATCCCTACATGCTCCCAATGATATGTATTTTCTCCTTGTGCGACAAAAGCATACCGCCTTGTACTTGGTGGTAAACCAGTTGCTAAATATTTCATTACTGGGTCATTATGGCTATATCCAACGAATAAAACGGTGTAATTTGAGAATAAATCAACTAAAAACCTTCTCGCCCATCCTTCCGTTAAGTAAGCCCTTCCAAAATCGCCGTCTGTTAAAATTAAAGCCTTTTTCTCCTGTTCTACATTGCCATGGATATAAGCGAGACCTTTAAAATCCCTCCCAGTCGGTAAAGCTGGTGCGTAATAAACATTGATTTCCCTATTCATTTCTTTAATTGCAGTTGTAAAATGTTGATCAAAGTTTGTTGTTACAATACGAACATCTGTATCGAATGGAAACAACCTTGGAATTGCATAATGCAGTGGATTCGGTTTTGATTTTTCTATATGAACAAGATCTCTTGCAACTTGATGTACATCTTTTGTTTTCGCAATTTTACCAAGATAATAATCATGCGGTTCTGTTATTTCACGTTTTTCGACATATAACGTTGTCGCTATTTCATCAACTAAATCATCAAAATTCGGTAAGTTTGATTTCCCTTTCATAGAAACTCCCGCACCAACAAATAATACTAATTTTCCTTGCTCAAGATGGTCGATTAACTCATCTGGAATTTCTACTTCTGAAGTAATCCACATTTGGATTCCCCCCTTACCTAAAAATGTCATATACTCTCATTTTACTATAACATTTTTTCGCTGTTTTTATAATATTTAGATAAAACTTCAAGCATGAAAAAGTTTTATCTAAATAAATCCGTTACAATGTATGAACTCCTGAATGTATTGCAAAACTATGTATAAATGGGAGGTGTAAATATTGAATAGTTTTACTGTAGTACTTATCAAATTCATTTCGTGTATTATCGCATTTAGTATCGGATTAGCTTTATTTTTCCCTGCAACGTTCGTTCAAATTATTTCGTTCAGTCTCTTCGTTACAATCGTATCTTATATGTTCGTTGATAAAATTATTTTAAATCGAATTGGCAATACTGGTGCCATGATGACAGATTTCTTATTAACGTATTTAAGCGTTTGGATTTTTGGTAATATTTTATTAGACAACTATATGCAAATTGCATGGGGAAGCATCCTTTCCTCGATTGTCTTCACATTATCAGAAGTAGTCGTTCATCGTTTCTCTAATTCCCATACAAGGCACAACAGTGATAACATGCGTATTAATCGTCAATTTGCATATGGTACGGAGTTTGCCGAAGAACAGAATGTATTGGATAAAGATAAGAAGAAGTAACGTTTTAATGAAGGAGTCCCTTTTAATCATGCGGTGCTCCTTTTTCTGTACTGTAAATTCGGTACATAGGCGTATATATATCGATTCACCAACTTATTTAGACAAGAAAGTGATACTACATGAATTACTTTTGTTTTCAAATAATCACGCTCTTCTTCGGCAATTGAATCCTAACTCCGTTTGCCATTTCCATTTCCATTTCCATATTAATGTACAATTTTCCATTTAAACGCCTTTATATACTTTTGAAATGTTGTTATATTTTTCTCCATAAAAATATCCCCTTCAAGTATAGTGTAACATTCCACATTAAAAATGTAGTTTTTTACACTATCTCCTTTAAGGGGATAATCCACCTTTATGATTTATTGACTAAATAATACTTCTTATTTATCAACTTGTTCATGATTTTTTCTAAGCTTAAAACAAAAAACATTTCAATTTTTAAGATGCGTCTTCAAACTGACTATTGTATAAATCCGCATAGAACCCTTTTTCGGCAATTAACTCTTCATGATTACCACTTTCAATAATATCTCCGTCTTTCATAACCAAAATCAAATCAGCGTTTCTAATTGTTGAAAGTCTATGTGCAATAACAAATGATGTTTTACCCACCATCAACTTATCCATTGCTTCTTGAATAAGCGCTTCAGTACGAGTGTCAACAGAACTAGTAGCCTCATCTAAGATAAGTAATGGTGCTTTTTTTACCATTGCCCTTGCTATAGTAAGAAGCTGTTTTTGTCCTACAGATAAACTTGCTTTATCATTTAATGCTGTATCGTAGCCTTTCGGCAAAGTTCTAATAAAATGGTCCAAACCTACTGCCTTACAAGCTGTAACTACTTCTTCATCAGTTACAGCTTCTTTGTTATAAATGATATTTTCCTTTATGGTACCTTCGAATAACCAAGTATCTTGTAACACCATACAAAATAGGTCGTGAACATTTTTACGGGTAATCAACTTAGTCGGCACATCCTCAATCTTGATTTCTCCGCTATCTACTTCATAGAAACGCATGAGGAGATTAACAAGCGTTGTTTTCCCGGCACCAGTAGGTCCGACAATTGCAACTTTTTGGCCGGCTTTTATATGAGCAGAGAAATCTTTAATAACAAGCTTCTCTTTCGTATATCCAAACTTAACGTTTTTAAATTCCACATTGCCTTTGACATCATTGGCATCTAAAATAGCTTCTTTATCACTTTCATCTTCAAGTTCATCTTCGTCTAAGAATTCAAATACACGTTCGCTTGCTGCAGCGGTTGACTGCAAGCTTGTAGCTGCCTGTGCTAACTGGGACAATGGCTGCGTAAATAAGCGGATATAAACCATAAATGAAACGATAACACCAAATGTAATGGTTCCATTCATCGCTAGTGTAGCACCTACTACACAAACAACAACATAGCCTAAATTTCCAATAAAGATCATAAGAGGCATCATCATCCCCGACATGAACTGTGATCTCCATGCACTTTTAAAAAGACTTTCATTGATTTTATTAAATTGTTGCTTCGCTTCTTTATCACCGTTATAAACCTTCACTACATCATGCCCTGAATAGATTTCTTCAATATGACCGTTCATTCTACCAAGGTCTTTCTGCTGGCGTAAGAAATATTTTTGAGATTTGGATATGATGAAAATCATTAATACAAATCCAACGGCTGTTGCAGCAATAGCCGAAAGTGTCATCGTAACATTAATAGAGAACATCATAATTAAAGATCCCAAGAACATAACGACCGCTGTCACTAACGAACCCACACTTTGGTTTAAAGTCTGACCAATCATATCCACATCATTCGTGACACGGCTTAACACATCTCCATAGGTTGTAGAGTCAAAGTATTTTAATGGTAATTTATCGATTTTGTTAGCAATATCCGCACGTAACCTTCTGGATACACGCTGCGTAATAGTAGCCATAATAAACGACTGAATATAGCTGAAAATAAAACTCAATCCGTACAAAATAGCAAGAAGCAAAGCAATATTTCCTATAGCCGTAATATCAATCTTACCTGCAATACCCTCCGTAATTAAATCCGTTATCTTACTAAGCATATTGGGTCCAATGATAGTGAAAATGGTTCCTACAGCTGCCAATACAAGCGCAAAGATAATCACTGGTAAATATGGCTTACAATAGGCAATTAACTTTCCCCACGGCTTTTTAAAGTTCTTTGGCTTTTCTCCAGGAGCTACCATTCCTCTCGGACCACCGGCACCTTTTCGAGGACTACTTATTTGATTATTACGCATTTTCTAGCTCCTCCTTCGATAGTTGTGAATAGGCAATTTCCTGATAAGTCTTACAAGTTCCCAACAATTCACCATGCGTTCCCATACCAACGATTTTACCTTTATCAAGAACGATAATTTTATCAGCATCTTTAATTGTTCCAATTCGCTGTGCTACAATCAAAGTGGTTGCACCTTTCGTTTCTTTTTTCAAGGTAGAACGAAGCTGACGGTCTGTTTTATAATCTAGGGCAGAGAACGAATCATCAAAAATAAAGATTTCTGGATTTCTGCTCACTGCTCTTGCAATAGAAAGGCGTTGTTTTTGTCCTCCAGAAAGGTTCGTACCGCCTTGGGCAATATCAGCATTATATTCACCATCCATTTTCTCTACAAATTCTTTTCCTTGGGCAATTTCCACCGCTTTTTTGATATCCTCGCCTGTTGGCGAGATTTGGCCGTTATCACCGTAGGAAACATTTGATTTTACTGTACCTGAAAATAATACGGCTTTTTGAGAAACGTAACCAAACTTATTATGAAGGGCTTCTTGTGTATATTCTTTTACATTGATTCCGTCGACTATAACCTCTCCCTCAGTAGCGTCGTAAAACCTCGGGATTAAATTAATCAGCGTACTTTTACCACTACCAGTAGAGCCAATAAAAGCGACAGTTTCACCTTTATGTGCCGTAAAGCTAATATCTTTTAAAACATATTCTCCTGCATCAGGATATTTAAAGCTAACATTACGCAGTTCGATTTCACCTTCGATTCCCTTAGGTGACGATTGCATTTCCCCATTGGTAATTGTCTGAGGCGTATCTAGTACTTCATTAATACGTGCTGCAGATACTGATGCTCTCGGTAGCATAATGAACGTCATCGCTAATAACATAAACGCCATAACCACCTGCATTGCATAAGATGAAAATACTACCATATCACTGAACAAACCGATTCTATCCATTCCACCTGCGTTCATAATCAAATGAGCCCCGATCCAGTAGATAGAAAGAGTTAAACCTGACATAATTAGACTCATGCCCGGCTGCATAATGGCCATCAGACGGTTCACCAAAAGATTTGTATCTGTTAAATCTTTATTTGCTTGTTCAAATTTTCCCTCCTGATACTCTTGTGCGTTATAGGCATGAACAACACGAATACCAGTTAAACTTTCTCTTGTTACTCGGTTCAGATTATCTGTCATTTTTTGAACTACTTTAAATTTTGGTAGCACAAAAATGATAATGCTTCCTATCATAACAAGCAAAGCAACGACAGCTACTCCTGTTGCCACTGACCATTCCCAACTTTTCCCTGTTATTTTCAAAATGGCCCAAACTGCAAGGATAGGGGCTTTAATCATAACTTGAAGACCCATTGCAACAGTCTGCTGTATTTGCGTTATATCATTTGTAGAACGAGTAATAAGACTTGCTGTTGAAAAACCATTAATTTCTTCCATAGAGAAAGATAACGTTTTGTCAAATACTCCTTTTCTCAATTCTTTTGAAAGAGATGTTGCTACTCTTGCCGCAAAATAGCCAACAACAACTGACAATATCATACTGCCGAGAGCACATAAAAGCATCTTTCCTCCTGCTGCCCATATCTCGCTCGCTTTGCTACCCTTTGTCTGTACAAGGGTCGTAATTTCAGACATAAAATCTGGTAGCTTCAAATCTAACCAAACTTGGCCTGCAATGAACACGATACTGGTAACAATAAGTATCCATTCTTTTTGTTTTAAGTATTTAAATATTTTCAACATATTTACATTTCTCCTCATTTCTCAGTACTATGCCAATGATATAGTGAAAAAACAATTTAAAATAGAATCATCTTCACGTCTGTTAATAATAAAAAATCACCTTTTAAATCATTTACTTTTTATAGATATTATTTATCCACCCTTTTATAGAGCCCTTTTTTAAGTAATGAAAGTTCTAAAGTATAATTTTTCACCGATTCATCGAGGGGTATTTCCTTTGCGAAATTTTGAATAAGATTGTGAAAAGTCACCGCCGTGATAATCTTCATGACATGGAATATTTCTCGTTCATCTGCAATATTTAATTTTTCTTTATTTATTAAGAGCATGATTTCGGACAATCTATTTTTATGAGCATCCTCATTCATATTTCGAGTAAATGTATTTTCAACTTTATAATTCATATTTAAAAAGGCATTTCTAAAAAATTTTCGATTTTCCAAGTTTTGAAATTTTTTCAACTTATATTGGTACAATTCGATATATGAGTCAAATAAATCACCCTCATTTTCTTTTAATATTGAAATAAACTTTTCATTATCTCTTTTAGAGTGATCGTTTAATAAAAAGAAAAAAACATCCTCTTTATCCTCAAAGTATTGATAAAAACTTCCCCTTGGTATTCCAGCATCTTTAATAATGTTGGAAATCGATGCTTCGAATAATGGAACTCTTGAAAATTCTTTCATCGCTGCCTGAATTAATATTTCTTTTTTTTCCCTTTCTAAATTAAAAAATGTTTGTTTAGGCATCCTTCTTCCTCCAATCAAATATATGACAACGTGTCATATCCTTTTATAAATATAGCTCTTTTTCATTAGTACTATTCTATAAACATAAGAGATGGTTTAAGTTCTATTAATAGATAATCTGCATTATTCTATTCAAATTTTAATAATTTTATTGAACCCAGTTTTGTAAGTAAATCAACAAAACTTGTTTAAGAACATTATTCCCTCTAATCTAACCAACGTGTGACAACGTGTCACACGTTGGTATAAATCATTATTACATGACAACGTGTCATACGTCAACAAAAAAATATGACATGTTGTCACACTCATTTAACTATTGTTTATTGGAATTTGGCCCAGCTTTTTATGTTTCTTGATACATGGAGTATCGAATGATAAAAAAGTACATCCTAAAAACATGATATCTGACACTACGAAGATTTAATGTATAAATCAATGTAATGTTCCATTTCTAGCTTAGTTCTGCCTTAAAACTCTAATATTTGTGTAATGAACCTTGATTAAAGGCCTCAAGAGTTCTCAGCTATGTAAACATATTAATATTTCAATTTCAAATCAAATTTCCAATACTATATTTGTTCTCTTAAAAATTTTCTATCTTGTTCTTAAATTTGTCAAAATCCACATAAAGCTATACAAAAAATATATGATATTATGTTTTTAAGAAACTATGCGTTCCCTTAACCCTGTAACCGGCCCTGTATTTTATATAGGGTCTTTGTTTATTTCACTCCTTGTTTATTTGGCTTAAAAGAATGAATAAAGTGAAACTTTAATCAGTGGGGGTTTTGTCCATCTCCACTAATTATGAGCCCACACCAATCGGGCTTTTACGGGCAGTTATCTTCCACCTAACTTCCTCGCATNNACAAATAGCGGGATAAACACCAATTTTGAATTTAAATCATCTTATATTATAGATCTTTCGCGACAAGTAAATGGATAATTCCATACGTCTTGCAAATAGTCTTTTTTAATCAATTTCACTATAATACGTTTTTCAATGAACTGCACAAACTCAAAAAATAAAAGCCAGTCTTCAAAAGAGAACTGACTTCTACTTGGATAACCATAATTATCATAGAATTTTTACTTTAACAGTTT
>NUMR01000045.1 GCA_002578045.1 Bacillus cereus | reverse complement strand
ATCCACGCACCTACATGAGGATGAGTCAAGAAGACAGAATTGCAAGGTTAATTTCAATCCACGCACCTACATGAGGTGCGACATCTTACGTTAACGACATGGGTACTCGTATCTATATTTCAATCCACGCACCTACATGAGGTGCGACGTAGTAGCTTCTTCCATGAATTATACTTACTTGGAATTTCAATCCACGCACC
>NUMR01000044.1 GCA_002578045.1 Bacillus cereus | reverse complement strand
TTATGCGACGCTAGTGATTTTGAATAGCAATAAAAAAAGAACAGCGATTAATGCTGTTCTTTTTCATTGATGAATTGTTGCAAATCAAAAGGAGTTATCGCTTGGATAAACTCTTTTGAGATAAGTGTTTGAACAAGAGTGCTCTCAGAAATGCTGGCACCTGTTTTCTTTTCGTAAACTTGTTTTAATAAATCGAGTTTTTTAGCTGTTTCTTGTGGCAATTCAATTGTAAGTGTGTTCATAATTTCTCCCCCTCGTATTATTAGAGTAACACTACAATATAAGAGAGACAAGAAAAGAGATATGAAACATAAAAAAGGTTACCAAATTTTTAAATGGTAACCTTTCTTATGTATAAGAGGTATTAAGCGATACCGATATACTTTAAAGTTTTTGATGGAGTACTATGATCAAAGAAGTGTTGTAAAAATGCAATGTCAACACCTGATTTGTATGCACAATAGCCCCAAGTTTTTCGAAGTGTATGTGAGCTAATCCCTTCTAATCCAACTTCTTTTGCAGCTTTGTTTAAAATGTACCATGCATGTTGTCTTGTAATAGATTTCGTTCCTTTTTGAGACTTTAATAATGGCTCATTATGTTTCCAAGTTTTACGTTCTTTCATGTAGTCTTCGATTGCGTGCTGTAAGTCTTCATTTACAGCAAACCATTTATGTTTCTTTACTTTTTCATTGTAAAATAAAATGGAATGGCGAACATTTTCAGTTTCATCGATTACATCACTAACTTTTAATTGTAAGATTTCACTTACTTTTAAGCCAGAATTTACAGCTAATACGAATAATAAGCCATCACGTTTCGAAGATTGTAAAAGTATATTTTTGATAGTTTCTAATTGTTTTTCATTTTGAATAGGTTGTCCTGCTTGTTTCATTTCATGCACTCTCCTCTTTTATATGTGTAAAGGAAAGGATTAACTTGTTTCTTACTATAAAGGGAGAGTGTGAATTTCATGTGAACTCCTAGTGAAATTAGGACAAATTATTTGTTTTGTAAATTAAAATAGAATACAACGCTATTAGGCGTATTATATACACCGTACTCAGCATGATGGAGCTCTAAAATGTTTTTTACAATAGATAATCCAAGACCGGTACCTCCAGTATGACGACTACGTGATGCATCTAGACGATAGAAGCGATCCCAAATTTTCTCAAGACTTTCTTCTGGGATAGGATTTCCTGTATTCGCGATTTCGACTTTTACTGTATCTTCCATTTCTACAACAGAGACTTGTATTTTTTCTCCATCTGGCGTATAGCGAATTGCATTGCTCAGTAAGTTCACAACTACCTGCTCAATACGACTACGATTCGCATTAACAAATATAGAAGAGTCTGCATCGACGGTCACTTGTAAATGTTTTTCCTCCATGCTAAATAATAACTTTGTATGGACTTGTTGAATTAATTCACCGATTGAGAATGTCGTCATTTCTAGTTTATACGTACCAGATTCTAGTTTTGCTAATTCTAACATTTCAACAATAAGTCTATTCATATTTTCTGTTTCTTCTAAAATAACATCTGTATAATACGTTGTATCTTTACTAACACCATCTTGAATCCCTTCTGCAAAACTTCTAATTACACTGAGTGGTGTTTTTAATTCATGGGATACACCAGAAATGAATTCTTTCCTCGTCTTTTCCAATTGACGTTCACGTTCAATATCTTGTTGTAATTTTGTATTGACAACATTTAATCGATCAATTCGGTCTTTTAAGTTTACAGATAATGTATTAATACTACTGGAAAGTCCGCCAATTTCATCGTCTGCTGTAACAGGTAATTTCTCGCTAAAATCAAAATTAGCCATTTTTTTTGTAACGCGATTAATCTTAATTAATGGCTTCACAATGATTTTGGAGTAGTAGAAGGATAACAAAATAATCACGAGAAAAACGATGATTAAGGCATAGACATAATAATCTTTTAAAACGAGCATAGCTTCATTAACAGGTTGCAAAGATGCTATCGCAAAAGCGTATTCTGTAATTTTTCCGTTTTCCATAATAGGTTTTACAAAGATTCTATTTTTTATATTCTCCCCGTCATCTAATATATAAGTGGTTAATTGCTGTGAGTTAGAAGTGCCTTCTCTAATAGTACTTGCAAAATATTGAACGGCTTGTAATGTTTCAAAATCATTTGCAAGGCGAACCTCAGCTTTGGATGGGAGCTGTAACTTAGATATAACGCCAGTAAACGCGATTTGATTTGTAGTTTTGTATCGATTTGTAAGTCTATTTTTAGAAGGGTTACCATTAATTGATTGGAAATCCGAATTGACATGTTCGTTTTGCCATCGATTATAATTTGTCGTCAATTCTAATGGTGTTATTATATTCCCTTGTACGAAGCCATCGACGTGTATCATTCCATCTTTTTTTAAGCCTAAATTTTCGAATTTATTATATTCTTCGGGTGTTAAAAGATTATTGAGTGGAATGGAATACGTATTATTATTGCTAGGATTAATTACATCAATGTAGAAATTGTTTTCACTTTTAATAATACCGTTAGAATCTAAAAATTGCATTTCAGCATTTGTTTTATCATGAAATTCTTGTTTTAGTTTTCTAATTTCCTCATAACTTTTGTCACTTTTTTCGTAATTATCTACGAATTTTTCAAAGGAAGTTTGAACGGTTTTTACTTTTTTATTAATATAAAATTTCTCTAAAAATAGAGATTGTCCTAGGAAAAAGAGGAGAAATATGATTGTAAATAATGTTGATGTTAATAAAAATAGTTTAAAGACGATACTTCTATTTTTCACTGCGTCACCTCTTAGGAGAAATACTGTAAATGATTTCTTTATCCCGCTATTTGCGGGCAGTAAGACTCCCACCTCANNCACTGATTACAGTTTCACTTTATTATAACAAACGTGGCAAGAAAGTAGAGGGAGAAATCTGTCTCTTTCTAAATTAGTTTTTTATAAAAAGTCACATAAAAAGAACTCGGCAGACGTATGACGAGCTCTTTAACGTGTTATTACTGAATTGTTGCATCTAAAGCGATTTCAATCATCTCGTTAAATGTAGTTTGACGTTCTTCAGATGTTGTTTCTTCGCCAGTGAAGATGTGATCGCTTACTGTTAATACAGATAATGCATTTACACCATATTTCGCTGCTAATGTGTAAAGAGCAGTTGTTTCCATCTCTACTGCTAATACACCGTAATCTCCAAGTTTTTTAACCATGTCCATGCTTTCGCGATAAAATACATCTGCTGTTAAAACGTTACCAACATGAACGTGTAATCCTTTTTCAGTTCCTGCATCGTAAGCTTTCTTTAAAAGGTCAAAGTTTGCAGCTGGTGCAAAATCAAAACCTGGGAATGTTAATCGGTTCATATTAGAATCCGTACAAGCTGTCATCGCAATAATAACGTCACGTACTTTTACGTCTTTTTGAATTGCACCGCAAGTTCCAACGCGAATTAAATTTTTAACTCCGTAGCTTTGGATTAATTCGTTTACATAAATAGAAATTGAAGGAACACCCATACCTGTACCTTGAACAGATACACGTTTTCCTTTATAAGTTCCAGTGAAACCTAACATACCACGCACGTTATTATAGCAAGTAACGTCCTCTAGAAATGTTTCAGCTATATATTTTGCGCGTAATGGATCGCCAGGTAATAGAATAGATTCAGCGATTTCGCCCTGTTTTGCTTCAATATGTACACTCATGAAAAGTCCTCCTTATAATGTATTGATAGAAATCAATATCATTTGCATTATACACTACGAATCCGTTCAATTAAAATCTTTTTAATTATTTGTAATATGTGCAAAATAGAAGGGTTTCATAAATCGTAATCTAGAATATATATGTAAGAAGTTTTGTATGGATAGAGATAATAAAAATGGTAGGTGATATTTTGAGAAATCTTATCATTGGACTTGTTGCTATGTTACTTATTGTAGCAGGAGGATTTTACATAAAAAAATATCAAGAAAACATAGAGACAATAGGGGATATTAAGGAAGTAAAATGGGATGTGTCAAATGGAAAGGGAAATGAGAAAGTAGATATTTTGTTTCAATTACTAAATAAAAAGAATAATGAAGTTCGTGGTGTGAATGATCAAATTCGGGCAGTTATTGTAGATGGGCAGTTAAAAAGCCTACAACAAATAAAGCCTACATTTGCAGGGAATGGATCATATAAGTTATCTTCCAAAATAGCGAAAGATGAGGGGTATACAATATTTTTATATGAAGATAAAAATAAGGCAGTGGAATCATTTGCTAAAAGAAATTTTGGGAAAGAACAAGAGGAGAAAAATAAGAAAAAAGTGAAATTTCCAATCGATAGTGTACTAACAAAAAAAATAGGAGGGTATGAAGTTTCTCTTTTATTTGGTGCATTGCATCCGAATGAAGCGGCGACGTTAACATTTCAATTTCAAGCGAAAAAGGGTGAAAAATTAAAATTACATTCAGAAAGAGGAGAAGTGGAGGCTCTCTATATCGTGGATGAAGCAAGGGAACACTTTTTATTTGCTATACCTGTTGATACGGATGAGCAATTACAATATCGCATTACATTTCCCGTCGAAGGCACGTATAAAATGTGGGGAACTTTCTATATAAATGATAAGAAGTACGAAAAGGAGTTTATTATACAAGTTCAAAAACGGAAAAACAGCTAAAAACTTAGCTGTTTTTCCGTTTTCCTATTAGCTTTGTTACAGAGAGCATCGTAATTGGTAAAGAATGATTTTTCCTAAATGCTAAATATTTACCACTCCATGCTGGCTTGTATTTTTCTTTGAAATGTCGTAAGCCGCTGAAACTATACGTATAACGAACATTATTAAATATTGCAGCAGCAACTCGCTCAGACCAGAAAGATTGTGTCGATAAACCTACATTTGAAAGTGGTGCCATACCAATATTAAAGGAGTGGTATTCATTTTCTTTTGCCCACTGGAATAAGTGGATGAAAATTGCGTCCATAATTCCACTAGGCGCGTCTGGATAATAGCGCATTAAATCAACAGACAATGATCCGTTTTGATATACGGGCATAAAGGTTGTGAATGCGATAATTTTTCCTTCTGCATTAGATAATGTAGCAATAGGAGCACGGCTAATATATTCACGATCGAAGTATCCGAGTGAAAAGCCTTTCTCTTTTTTTCCGCCGAGCCATGCATCTGACACTTTTTTTAATTCTTCATATATTTCATCTGAGAATGGTGGTTGGTGAATAGAGAATGTATAGCCTTCTCTTTCAAAACGGTTGAATGTAGCTCGCATACCAGCGCGTTTTTTTCCGGTAATTGTAAAAGTATTTAAATCAACGACAGCTTCTTCACCAAGCTTAAAGAAATTATAACCAAAATCATGGTATAAACTCATCCACTTACTTTCGATTTGATAGAAAACACAAATGTATCCAAATCGATCTGCCTCAGCTAAAAACTCTTGCAACACAGTACGATAGGAGGACGAATCTCCAATTGGATCACCTAGTACAACAAGGCGTTTTCCAGTTATGGAGAAGAGAAGAAGCGCTTTCCCATCACTACTGAAGAAGAATTGTTTATCTCCTAAAAATCCTAAGTGACTAAGTACATTTCCATCATGTTCATCTAAAAAATTTTGTAATCTTTTATCATTAGCTGGTTGCCCGGTAAATTCATTTCGATAACGATTGGCAATGAGTGAGCCAATCAGTAAAAAAGTAGGAACGAAAAAGGCAGCTGCTAATGCACTTCGTTTCACTTGTGTAATATTGCGAACGACAAAGTCAGGTTTAAAAGCTTCTTTTGCACCTGCGAATAAAATACCTAAGTTTTTATATAAATATAACGTTACAAGTAAGAATATAAAAACTTTTACAATATCAGAAAGTGAGACTTCCATTTTCTCGCGTACAAACCTTTTACGAAGCATATATAATACAGTGAGTACGATTAATAAAATAAACGTTTCTTCAATATCAATTCCTTTTAGTGTATTAAAGATAGACGCTCCAATTAAAGAAACAATCGTCATATAATAAGAACGTTTTGTTCCGTAATATATCCCCCGCGAAAGAATTAGGAGGAGAATACCAAATGTTAGCGATAAGCTAAAAGAAAATTGGATAAGATGCTTTGGAGCTAGAATATGTAAGGCGTGGGCCCGGTTTATACTTGTTGGTAGAATGGTCGATAAAATAACCATTAAGCCAGCAAATACTGTTAAAGCAGCAGATGCCCATGAACCTAGTTTTCCTAAAAAGTCACGCTGTAAAGTCCATATAACACCAGTTGTTTCTAATGCCGGCGCAATAAAAGGTTTATCTTCAAATTTTTTAATGGCCACTCCTGTCATTTCAAAAGCCGCAAAAATGAGGCCAAGGCAGAACGGTAAGATGTAATAAACGAGGCGATATAATAACATAGCAGGCAGTAATATACCTGTATCGATGCCATATTGTCCTAGTCCAGTTAAGAAGACAAGGTCGAATGAGCCAAGTCCACCAGGTACAAGACTAACGACGCCAGCTAAAGCAGCAATTACATACACACCTAAAAACTTTTGAAAGTCAATATCAATTCCAAATAGTATTAAAATGACGTACATAACGATACCAGCAGAGACCCACTCCACTAATGAAACTAATGAGTATAAAACAGTTGGGTTTTTCTCTTCTTCTTGTTCTTCCTGTCCTTCAGTTTGCTTCGTTTTTCTATTTTTAAGTTTAGAAAAGCTAATGTATATAGGGACGAAAAGAGCAAAAAAGATAAGAACAGGCCATAGCCACGGTTTTTCATGCAAAATAAAACTTGTATCTAATATTCCGATAAGGCCGAGGAATGAAAGAATGGCTAACCCGTTAATAAAGGCAGTTGTCATCCAGGCGATACCTTTAATAAGTTTACCATTTTCTTTTATGTATGGACGATAAAGCATTGTGCGTACACCAGCTCCAACGAGACCACCAAATCCGATAAATCCATTTAAAGTATTAGCAATCCATGAGATGCGGAAAATCTTTTGGACAGGTATATCAGCTTTTAAGTAACGGAGCATAACATAGTCATAAAAGAACATTGTTGATACAGCAAATGCACCAAGTGTAATTGCTAAAAAGACTCCTCCAGTTGGAATGTTTTTAATTGTATCAATCGCTTCTAAAAAAGAAATGCCTGCTAATTCTTTTTTTGCTTGAAAGAATACAATTGTTAATACGACAAATGGGAAGATAATTTTTCCAATTTGTAAGAAACGTTTCCATGAAAACGACATAAATACAACTCTCCTTGTATAAGAAAACTGAGACAATAATATCATTATGACAAACTTCAAGAGAAATAAAAAGGTAAATTCCTGCATAGGGCAGCTATTTTTTATAAAGATTAAGTTAAAAGAATATTTTGTTTATCGGAAGATTAGGTTAAAATAAAGTGAAAGAAGGAAGAGAGGGGAAATAGATGATTATAATAGGTTATGTAGGGTATGAGTTAGAAAAAGCAAAACCTAATACATCAGAAGATTTTTTTAATAGATCTGAAGTGACATATATATTAAATGATAAAGAAAAAACTTTTTCGGTTTTATACGTTCGATATTTTGAAGAAGTTTTACAAGATATTACTCCTTTTGAAGGAAATCCAGTGTGTAAAGTAGAAGAACAAGACATATATTTAAGGGATATTGTAGCGATGTGCTGTTTAGTGAAAAATAAGGAGCTTCGAGCACAAAAACGTTTGTATCTAAAGAATATAGAAGAATTCCAGCAATATTTTGATAAGGGAACAATGGTGAAAGTACAAGAAATATTAGCTGAATTACATAAAAATAAAAGAGTAGAAATAGTGTGAAATGGCAAAGGAGAGAGAAAAAATGTCTAATTTAATGGTTGAAAATCAAACAGAACAAGTTTCCGTATTTTTAGAAGATGTTATTACTTTGATAACCAATTATGTAAATTATCATACGTTACCTTCTTTATTAGAAGAGACCCCAGTAGGGAGCGAGCAATATTATAAAGGATTATTATCATCGATCAGACGTCTTCTCGTTTTTTGTGAAGAAGGCCATGATGCATGTTTTGTTTTGTTGAATAGCCAGCCCTTTCGAAAAACAGCAGCTGAAAAAACTCTATATAAAATTTATCATCAAGTAATTGCAGAGTTTTTTTCACCGAAGAGTGATTATTGGTATGAAAATAGTCGCTCTGCATATACTGGGGAAAATTCTATCGTTTTTCAACAAACCCCACCGACCTCGATAGAGCAAGTGATGAAGGATTTAGAAGGTAAATTTCAGACAATGCGTGAAGAACTAGAATATTATGAGACGGATTACCAAACGAAGATGTTACACAAATACTAATTGAGGAAAAGAAGCTAAGGAGGAATTAGCTTCTTTTCCTTTTGTACAGTTATATAAGGGATTTTCATTGAATATAGTTAAGGGAATAGCATTAAGGAGGTGTAACATGAATCAGCAAGGTGTATTTACAGATTACTTTCATGAAGTTGAAAATTGGTGTGAGAGTGTTCTTCACGTATTAGATAGCCGTGCAATGGAAGTGTATGATGTCCATATGCTTGCATATAAAATTCAAACGTTATTAGAGCGTATGAAAGATTATGAGTACGATACAGACGCGGAGTTTATGTATGAAATAAGTGATGATGTAGAACATATTCAGCATCATTTACAGGAAGTATTTATGCAGGAAGAAGAGGAATATGAATTATATGAAAGAGGGGATAGTGAACGAGCTGTTCCAATTGGAGGGCATACACTTCCACCATTACCTTATCCATATAATGCGTTAGAACCGTATATTTCTAGAGAAATTATGATGTTACACCATGATAAACATCATCGCAGTTACGTGGAAGGGTTAAATAAAGCAGAGAAGATGATGGAAGAAGCGAGAAAAACAAATCAATTTGATTTAATTAAGCATTGGGAAAGAGAAGCGGCTTTTCATGGGTCAGGTCATTACTTACACACGATATTTTGGAATAACATGAAAAAAGATGGTGGTGGAAGTCCAAGAGGGGCTTTTTCAAAACAGATTGAACAAGATTTTGGGAGTTTTTTACGTTTTCAAAAACATTTCACAGAAGCAGCTTCTAAAGTGGAAGGCTCAGGCTGGGCGATTCTCGTTTGGGTGCCTCGGTCTGGAAGGTTAGAAATTTTGCAGAGTACACTTCATCAATTATTTACACAATGGGACACGATACCACTCCTTGTACTAGATGTATGGGAACATGCGTATTATTTACAATATCAAAACCGAAAAGATGAATATATTAAAAACTGGTGGAATGTTATAAATTGGCCTGATGTAGAAAAAAGATTTGAAAGTGCGAAACAAATTGAATGGACACCGTATTAGACGCATATTTTCTGCGTCTTTTTTATCCCGCTATNNTGGGAGATGGACAAAACCCCACTGATTAAAGTTTCACCTTATTGGAAGTAGAAGACAGATTTCGTTCATATTTTAAAAGGCCAAGCATACACTTGTACAAAAAGTGCCAAAAGGACGTGGGGGAAATATGAGACGAATTTGTGTAATCATTACGGTTCTTATTATGTACGCAAGCGTTATGCCGATTCCTATATATGCAAAGATGAACAGTAATGTCAGTGCTCGAAATGCTGTATTAATGGAGCAACATTCTGGTCGTGTATTATACGGGAAATTAGAACATGAGCCACAAAAAATTGCTAGTATAACAAAGATTATGACAGCATTGTTAGCTGCTGAATCAGGGAAAATGAAAGAAATGGTATCAGTTAGTAATGAAGCGGTGAGAGTGGAAGGATCAGCGATTTATTTAAAGCCTGGTCAAAAGGTGAAGCTAGAAGATTTAGTATATGGACTTATGCTTCGGTCTGGTAATGACGCAGCGCAAGTAATTGCTGAACATGTGGGAGGGAGTATAGAAGGGTTCGTATATTTAATGAATGAAAAGGCAAAAGAAATTGGAATGAAAGATACTCACTTTTCAAATCCTCATGGCTTGGATGGAGATGGATCACATTATTCATCGGCCTATGATATGGCACTATTAACGAAATATGCAATGGGGAACGAGACCTTCAAGGGGATTTTTGGGACAAAAACGTATAAATCAGATTTTTGGGATTATCCGTGGAAAAATAAACATAAGCTTGTGACGTCTTATTATGAATTTGCAACAGGAGGAAAAACAGGTTTTACGAAGAAAGCAGGACGAACGCTTGTTACAACAGCCTCAAAAGATGGGCTGGATTTAATTGTCGTAACTTTGAGTGCTTCTAGTGATTGGGATGATCATATGAATTTGTTTGATAAAGGTTTTGAACGTTTTCAACAAACAAAAGTTTTAGGACAAGGAGCACTTGCTGAAATAAATGAAAAGAAATATGAAAATCATGTTTATACGAAAAATAGTTTTTCGGTACCTTTAACTGAAGAGGAAAGAAAGAACGTAGTATTAAAAGTCGAATTCGATAAAAGTGCAAAGCTAATGGATGGAGTTAAAGTTGGGAAGACAGAAATTTATGTTGGTAACGAGAAAGTTGGAGAACGGAATTTATTTTATAGCAAACGGAAGTTAGTAGCTACAACAGGTGTATATTGGAATAATGTGAAGGGGATTTTTTCTTATATGATAGGTGTTGGTACTGATGGTTAATCTTGTATGGGTAGCGATGGCGGTTATAGGGATTGTGTACGCCATGATAAATGGAACGATGGAAGAAGTAAATAAAGCCGTATTTGAAGGGTCAAAAGATGCGGTAACGATTTGTATTGGGCTTATAAGTGTTTTAGTATTTTGGCTTGGTTTAATGAAAATTGCAGAGGAAGCAGGGGTGTTAAAAAAGTTAGTTTCACTTTTTATGCCAATAGTAAAAAGGTTGTTTCCAGAAATACCAAAGGATCATCCGTCAATGGGATTTATTTTATCAAATATGATGGCAAATTTTTTTGGTTTAGGTAATGCAGCAACTCCCCTTGGTATTAAAGCGATGGAACAACTGAAAGAGTTAAATGGAGGGAAGGATTCGGCAAGTCGGTCTATGGTGACATTTCTAGCATTAAATACATCGGCCATTACATTAATTCCTACTACCGTTATTTCTATTCGAATGACTTATGAATCAGCAAACCCTACTGAAATTGTCGGGGTAACATTCATTGCACAAGTACTCTCTATGATTGGAGCAATTTGGATTGACCGCTATTTTTACCGAAGAAGGAGTAGAAAGGGGCGGAAAAAATGAGTATTGTAAATACGATTTCATTATGGGTAATTCCTTGTGTAATCGGTTTTATCCTTTTATATGGTACGATAAAAAAAGTTCCGACGTATGAATCATTCGTTGAGGGAGGAAAAGAAGGGATCCAAATTGCAATTTCCATTTTACCGTTTATGGTTGGAATGCTTGTATCTATTTCTATATTTCGAGCTTCGGGCGCGTTAGGTGCGATGATATCAGTAATGAAGCCGATGTTAGACTTCATTCATGTACCAGCAGAAATTGTTCCACTAGCACTTATACGTCCGATTTCGGGATCTGCTGGTTTAAGTATTACGACCGATTTAATTGCTACATATGGACCAGATTCGTTTATTGGGAGATTGGCTTCTACGATGCAAGGAAGCACGGATACAACTTTTTATATTTTAACGGTATACTTCGGAGCTGTTGGAATTAGAAAAATGGGAGATGCATTAAAAGTAGGACTTTTTGCAGATTTAATCGGAATGATTTGCTCGATTGTGTTTGTTTCTTTATTGTTTCATTAATACTATTCATTTTTTGTGCTACTTCGCTTATAATACATATACGACCACTATTAACGTGTAGTTTAATAGTGGTTTTTTTGTGCAGTATTTTTGACAAAATGATGAATTTTTATTGTAGGCAACATGAAAAAGTGTAAACAATAATAAAGGATGAAAACATAATAGTACCTTTATACGTTTATTATCATCGCAATATTGTTAAAGTTGGGCGAGGTAACGGCGCAAAGGTTGGGCGGTTGCCAAGTCTTTCTAATGTAAGGTAAGATAAATTTGAGGTGAAAAAAGAAATGGAACGATTACAGAAAGTGATTGCGCAAGCAGGTATTGCATCGAGAAGGAAGGCTGAGGAATTCATTCAGCAAGGAAAAGTGAAAGTGAACGGAAAGGTTGTTACTGAGTTAGGCACAAAGGTAACTCCTCAAGATAAAGTAGAAGTAAATAATATTCCTCTTGAAAAAGAAGAGCCTGTTTATTTTTTACTATATAAACCAACTGGTGTAATTTCAAGTGTATCAGATGATAAAGGAAGAAATGTTGTAACAGACTTTTTCCCAGAAATTACACAACGTTTATTCCCAATTGGACGCTTGGATTATGATACGTCTGGCGTATTATTGATGACAAACGATGGGGACTTTGCAAATGTATTAATGCACCCGAGATATAAAGTTGAAAAAACATATGTTGCAAAAGTGAAAGGGCCATTAACAGGTGAGAAAATTCGCATGTTAGAACGAGGTGTTACATTAGAAGACGGAAAAACAGCACCAGCACGTGTGAAAATTATTTCTTGGGACAAGCGTAAAGAAATCGCAATTGTACAACTAACAATTCATGAAGGACGTAACCGTCAAGTGCGTCGTATGTTTGAAGCGTTAGATTGTAAAGTAATGAAATTAAAACGTGAACGCTATGCTTTCTTAGAAGTTGGCAGTTTACGACCTGGGGATGCGAGAGAATTGACACCACATGAAGTGAAACAATTACGCGCGCTGGCTTCTACAAAGCCGAGATAAGCTATAGAGTGAAATTTTCACCAGTGGAGTGTTCTGCTGGTGATTTATTCAATACAACATTTACAGAAGAGAATACATACCATTTACCGAGGAGAGGAGAGACGATATGAAAAAAAATCGCTTATTATTTCGCGTTATCATTCTGCTCATTTTAAGCGGTGCTGTAGGGTTTACACTCTATCAAGGATATTTCAGTGAAAAAGAGAAAATGCAAATCGGAAAAGAAGCACCTAACTTTGTTGTGACGGATTTGGAAGGAAAGAAAATTGAACTAAAAGACTTAAAAGGAAAAGGGGTATTTTTAAACTTTTGGGGAACTTGGTGTAAACCTTGTGAAAAAGAAATGCCTTATATGAATGAGCTATATTCAAAGTATAAAGAAAAAGGCGTTGAAATTATCGCGTTAGATGCAGATGAGACAGAAATAGCTGTAAAAAACTTTGTGAAGCAATATGATCTTAAGTTCCCAGTCGCAATCGATAAAGGTGGAGAAATTATAAAAACGTATGGAGTAATACCATTACCAACAAGCTTCTTGATTGATAAAGATGGTAAGGTAATTCAAGAGATTAAAGGTGAACAAACGAAGGAACAATTGGAGGAGTATTTAAAGAAAATTACTCTGTAATAAAGAAAGCCTTTACATATGAGGTGCTAACGTATAGCGCCTTCGCTTTAAAAATTCTGAGTATTGTGGTAACTCTGGATTGGAAGATACAATAGTACATATAGTTACGGGGCGGTGAGAATGTTGAAAGAAATTAAGTGTGAGTGTGGACATGTTAATCCGATAGGAACCGTTTTTTGTGAAGCTTGCGGGAAACCGTTTGAAAGCAATGAAAATGTGAAATTACTAGATATGAGATATGAAGGAAGTGCCCGGAGATCCCTCACACATACAAAAACGATAGTAGATAAAATTTGGAGTTTTTTCTCTTCTGTAAAAGTAGGTGTATGGCTCATTGTAATTACTTTAGCTGCATCGGCGATAGGAACTATTTTTCCGCAGGAAATGTACATAACTCCAGGGATTGTACCAGCTGAATATTATAAGCAGGAGTATGGATTTTTAGGGCAATTATACTATCAATTAGGGTTTAATAATTTATATGGTTCATGGTGGTACATGATGTTAATTGCTTCTATCGGTATTTCACTTGTGGTATGTAGTATGGACCGTGTAATTCCACTTTATAAAGCTTTAAAAAAGCAAGGTGTAAAAAGACACCCTAGCTTTTTAAAGAGACAAAGGTTATACGGGACTGGTACACCGCAAGATGGTGACTTGGAAAGAGTACAAATAAATTTAAAGAAAACGAATTATAATGTGAAAGTGGAAGACGGAAACATTTTAGCAGAAAAGGGACGTTTTTCACGCTGGGGTCCATATGTAAATCATATCGGTCTTATTATCTTTTTATTCGGTGCGATGCTTCGTTTTTTACCGAGTATGTACGTAGACGAAGCGCTTTGGTTACGTGATGGTGAAACGAAAGAGATACCAGGGACGGATGGACAATACTACTTAAAAAATGAGAAGTTCATAAAAGAAGTTTATGATAAAAGCAAGGACAAGAAAGTTTTTGATGAGGCAATCGACCGTGTAGGTGATAAAATGATTGCGAAAAATTTTCAAACAAATGCTGTATTATATAAAGCGGTAGGCAAAAATATAGCGGGACAAAAACCAAAACTGGAAAAGGTAAAAGAAGCTGAAATTCGAGTGAATGAACCGTTGAAATTTGATCAATTTGCTGTTTACCAAGTCGATTATAAAGAAAGTGAATTCAAAAGTATGTCCTTCAACTTGCAAAATAAAGAAAATAATCAAAAGTGGGGACCAATCAAAGTAGATTTAGCGAATCCTACAGAAAAATACGATTTAGGAAATGGTTATTCTCTAGAACTATTAAGCTATTTTCCTGATTTCTATTTTGACGAGAAGGGAAGACCAAATACAAAGACGAAATTACCAAACAATCCTGCATTCGTATTTAAAATGGTTACACCTGAGACACCAGATGGTGAAGTAAGTTTTGTTGGTATTCAGCAAAATATAGAACCTGATGGGAACAATAAATATAAAATGTCATTTGCAGGTGTGGAAATGCAAAATGCAACAGCACTAACTGTAAGAAAAGACTTAACGCTTTGGATTCTCGGTATTGGAGGATTTATATTTATGGTTGGTGTGATTCAAGGTATGTATTGGAATCATCGCCGTATTTGGATACAACGTGTTAATGATGAATGGTGGATTGCAGGGCATACGAATAAAAATTGGTTCGGTCTAAAGAAAGATATTGAAAGAGTACTAGAAGGTACAACAATTCCACAACCAAATGATAAAGTAATTGATAAAAAAATTAGTTAAGGTGGGGAAACGATATGGTGCAAATAAGTAGTAACTTTCTCTTTACCGCATTTATTTTATATTTAATTGCAACTCTATTTTTTGGGGGAGCAATTAAAGAAAAGGGTCATAAATGGGCAAATGTAGGAATAACGATCACGATTTTAGGGTTTATTGCACAAACAGTATATTTTATTACAAGATGGATTGCATCAGGTCATGCGCCAGTTAGTAACTTTTTTGAATTCGGTACATTTTTCGGTATGATGCTTGTTGGGGCATTTATTGTGATGTATTTTATGTATCGCGTAAGTATAATTGGGCTATTTGCGTTACCAGTTGCGCTTTTATTAATTGCCTATGCAAGTATGTTTCCGAGGGAAATCTCCCCACTTATCCCCTCTTTAAAAAGTAACTGGTTACATATTCATGTGACGACTGCAGCAGCAGGACAAGCAATCTTAGCAATTAGTTTTATTACGGGCGTTATGTATTTATTGAAAAATGTAGATCAATCAATGAGAAGTAAACGTACATTTTGGTTAGAAACGGTAGTGTTCACACTTGTTTGTACAGTTGGATTTATTGCGGTAACGACAGTATTTTCTAGTATGAAATATGAAGCTAAGTTTCAATGGATTGATAAAAATGAACAACAAGTTGAGATGAAGTATAACCTCCCTGCTTTAGTTGGACCGCATGAAGGGAAGGTAATGACAGAAAATAAATTAGAACCGATAGTTGAACTACCAGCAATTGTAAATGCGAAAAAATTAAATACTGTAATTTGGTCAGTGTTAGTCGGAACGATGCTCTATATCGTATTAAGGCTTACTTTACGTAAACGAGTATCGGCAGCACTTCAGCCGCTAGTAAAGAATACGAATAGTGATTTACTAGATGAAATTGGATATCGATCTATTGCAATTGGATTCCCAGTATTCACACTAGGTGCGTTAATTTTTGCGATGATTTGGGCTCAAATAGCATGGACACGTTTTTGGGGGTGGGATCCGAAAGAAGTTTGGGCACTTATAACATGGCTCTTTTATGCTGCAGTCTTACATTTACGATTATCTAAAGGGTGGCATGGAGAGAAATCAGCGTGGCTTGCGGTTATCGGTTTTGCAATTATTATGTTTAACTTTATTGTAGTAAACTTAATCATTGCGGGTTTACATTCATATGCATAGAGAAATAAAATAGGAGAGTAGAGTGTATGTCACTTTCCTATTTTATTTTTGTCGACTTTTCTTCTTTTTTGAGAAAAACATGACAAAGTAGCGGTTGATTTTGTAAAATGATGTCGAGGACATAATGTACTGTTCAAAAAAAATACATAGTTTTGTAAAAAAATTGAACAAACTTTATTATTCTTGTGAAGCATAATTGTGGGAAGTGAAACATTTAGAAGATTGCTTAAATAAACGAGGATAGCGCAACATAATAGTGTAGAAGGGTAGGTGTGAACCGCTGAGGTGAAAGTACGCAGCGGGTAGAAATGGAAAATGAATCAAGAATTTTAATTGTAGACGATGAGGATCGTATTCGTCGTTTATTGAAAATGTATTTAGAAAGAGAACAATACACAATTGAAGAAGCAGATAACGGTGATACAGCTTTAGAAATGGCATTACAAAATGATTATGATTTAATCTTATTAGACATTATGATGCCTGGTAAAGATGGTATTGAAGTGTGTAAAGGAATTCGTGAGAAGAAAGCAACACCAATTATTATGCTGACAGCAAAAGGTGAAGAAGTAAATAGGGTACAAGGATTTGAAGTTGGAACAGATGATTATATTGTAAAGCCATTTAGCCCACGTGAAGTCGTGCTTCGTGTGAAAGCGGTATTACGTCGTGCTGTACCAACAACATTCTTTACACAAGATACAACGACGAAAGATGTTACTGTGTTCCCTCATCTAACGATTGATAACGATGCACACCGTGTTACAGCAGATGGCAATGAAGTGAACTTAACACCGAAAGAATATGAATTACTATTATTCTTAGCGAAAGCTCCTGATAAGGTATTCGATCGTGAGCAATTGTTAAAAGAAGTATGGCAATATGAATTCTTTGGAGATTTACGTACAGTTGATACGCATGTAAAGCGTTTACGTGAGAAGTTAAGTAAAAAATCGCCAGATGCAGCGAAAATGATTGTTACCGTTTGGGGCGTAGGTTACAAGTTTGAGGTTGTGAACGACTGATGCTTTGGAGAAGTGTAGTAGGGAAGTTATGGATGACCATATTACTTCTCGTTTCGTTTGTTCTTGGATTTGTTGCGATTTTACTTTCGCAGTTTTTTAGAACGTATTATGTTGATATGAGTGAAGCTAGGCTTCAGAAAGTTGCAGCAAGTGTTTCAGAGTTAATTGAAGATGGTGCCGATGTAAAGACGATTGAGAATATCGCGTACAAATTCTCTGATCCCCTTTCAAGAATAATTATTGTAGAAGATGGTAAGGAAATTTCTTCTTCGCCGAAACAAGAAGGGTTAGTCACCCTTACAATAGATGATTTGAAAGAAGATAAAGAATTAGCAGCTGTTTTTACAGATAAAAAAGAAATTAAAAATACTATTAGAAAAGCTTCTAATAGTAGGAAGAATAAAAACACTGAAAATGATATTATGATCGTCGGGAAGCCGGTGCAATCAAAAAATCAAAGTGCTGTGTTCGTATATGAATCTTTACAAGTTCCGATACAAGGTATGGAGAGAACGACGGATTTTATTTTTTTATCAGCAGGGATTGCGATTATTTTAACAACTTTCTTTGCATTCTTCTTATCTACTCGAATTACAGCTCCACTCCGAAAAATGCGTGAGGTTGCTTTTGAGGTGGCGCGTGGGAAGTTTGATGCAAAGGCTCCTATGGTATCTCAGGACGAAATTGGTGAGCTTGCAACGGCCTTAAATCAAATGGGGAAACAGTTGAAGTTTAATATGAATGCTTTGCAACAGGAAAAAGAGCAGCTAGCTAGTATTTTGAGTAGTATGGCAGATGGGGTTATTACGTTAAATCAAGAAGGTGAAGTCGTAGTTATTAATCCACCGGCTGAACATTTTTTACAAGTTTGGCAAGAAGAGAAAGAAGTAAAGCTGAGTAAAAAACTGCCTTCTGAACTTGTTGAGCTATTCCATCTCGTTGTAGAAAGCGAGCAACAACAAGTTGTTGAAATTAATTTACAAAAAGGGAACTACGTAGTTCTTATGACGCCACTTTACAATCAAACGAAAATTCGTGGAGCTGTAGCAGTGTTGCGTGATATGACGGAAGAACGTCGTCTTGAGAAGATGCGTCAAGACTTTATCGCGAATGTATCACATGAACTTCGTACACCGATGGTTATGCTTCAAGGTTATAGTGAAGCGATTTTAGATGATATTGTGCAAACGAAAGAGGAAATTAATGAGTTTGTTCAAATCATTTATGATGAATCCGTTCGCTTAGGTAAACTTGTAAATGAATTATTAGATTTAGCACGTATGGAAAGTGGCAATGTAGAGCTACATATAGGGGAAGTTGATATTCATCCTTTCGTTGAAAAAATTGGTCGTAAATTCCAAGGGATTGCAAAGGATAAAGAAGTCGCACTAACGGTTGATTTCCAAAATCCAATCGAACGATACTCGTTCGATGCAGATCGTATGGAACAAGTGTTGACGAATTTAATCGATAACGCAATTCGCCATACGAATGCAGGTGGTCATGTAACGCTTGTAATTGATACGAAAAATAATGGTCTTATTTTCGAAGTGCAAGATTCGGGCGCTGGTATTCCAGAAGAAGATATTCCATTTTTATTTGATCGTTTCTACAAAGCTGATAAAGCAAGAACACGTGGAAAAAAAGGTGGAACGGGACTCGGGCTTGCGATTGCTAAAAATATTGTTCAGGGCCATGATGGGAAAATTTCTGTCTCAAGTGTTGTTGGAGAGGGAACCACATTCTCTGTATATTTACCGAACCGTATCATTTAGATATGCGTTTTTAAAGTTGATAATAAAGTCCTACTGTTTTTTATTTTTTTGTAAACTCAATGAAATAAATAATAGTAGGACTTTTTTCTTTCTTAGTCGAATTAAGAATAACAAGAGAGGTGCTGTGAAGAAATGAAATTATACACAAAAACAGGAGATAAAGGGATAACAAGTGTAATAGGTGGCCGAGTGGATAAAGATGATATTTGTGTAGAAGCATATGGCACGATAGATGAGGCGAATTCTCATATTGGATATGCAATGACTAAGCTTCAAGATCAATCTATTTACAATGAACTTGAAAATATTCAACATGAACTATTTGATTGCGGAGGAGATTTGGCGATAGTAGAACAAAAAACTCCTTATAAAGTGACAATCGAAATGGTTGAAAGTTTAGAAAAAAGGATTGATTTGTATATAGAAGAAGCGCCGCCGTTAGAGCGTTTTATTTTGCCAGGTGGTAGCGAGGCAGCAGCAGCTATTCATATTGCCCGTACTGTTGTAAGAAGAGCAGAGCGCTGCATAGTATCACTACAAAAAGAAGTGGAAATAAATGAAGTCGTTCTAAAATATGTAAATAGATTATCTGATTATTTGTTTGCAGTAGCTAGAGTAATAAATGCTCGATTACAAGTAAAAGATGTGGAATATAACCGCAGCGCATTAGTTTTTCGGGAGAAAAAAGAGAAGGAAGTGGAGTGATTTGCTTTGCTTTCTTTTTTTGTATACTTTTTTCTGTAATATACCAAAATAGAGAAGGTATGGTGGTAATTAGAAAACGGAGGATGTATATGAAAGTGTTAAAATATGGCGTCATGTTATTGACTGTACTGTTTTTATCTCAAATACATGTTTATGCAGAAGAAAATCGATGGGCATGGCCTGTTGAAGGTCAGATAAGTGATTATTTTGGGACAAGGCATGGAAAACACTATGGTATTGATATAGCTGCACCGATCGGAACACCTGTAGCAGCTATTCAAGATGGTAAGGTGACAAAGTCTTATTGTTCAAGTAGTTATGGAAACGTTGTATTTATTAAACACGGAAAATATGAGGCTGTGTATGCACATTTAAATAAGAGATATGTAGACCAAGGGGATCCTATTTCAAAAGGAGAAGTAATTGGAGAGGTGGGAAATACAGGGGAATCACGGGGGGCACACTTACATTTAGAAATTCATCAAGGAAGATGGACGATGGCAAAAAAGAATGCGATGAATCCATTGTTTGTTTTAAATGAACAAAGAAATGAAGCTGTTTCCACATCGTTATATGTCGTACAAAAAGGTGACACTTTAATTAGTATTGCGCGGAAATTTAGTATGACAGTTAAGGAAATTAAAGAAAAAAATAGATTACAGCAAGAGCGAATTTATCCAAATCAACAATTATACGTTAAGTAAAGAAGTCGTCCCAAAGTATCTTTTGGGACGGTTTCTTTTACCAAAAAATAAAGACACATATAAATCCAGAAATAGCTAAGTAGCTATATAAGTAAAAGACTTTTGTTCTTGTTTTCTCCTTTGTTCGAAACAGTACAATAGTCGGTTCAATTAAACCGATTGTCAAACAAAGTAGACCAAGAAGCATACAACCAATTGAAATAGAGTAAAGGGCGATTTGTGGTGCTTGAAATGGAATTACCCATTTTAATAAAAATGCAATAAGTGCAGTGTAGCAAATGCTGCCGATGTATTTATTCAACGGTGTATTAGAACGAAAACCAGGAAGTTTTTTTAAGAAAGAGCGGGAAACAACTTCTGTTTGCAAAGATGTATGCTCTTCGATAATTTTTTGAGCTTCTTTTCCTTTTCGGAAAAGGGATAATATCCAGTTTCGCTCACCTTGAAAAATAAATTGAGAAGTTGTTAAATAGTGATCAACCTTCACTTTATTCCAACTCTTCCATGGATGACGCTCACATAATTTTAATTTACTTTCTGTTTTTTTATCATACTGATAAATACTGATGCCATCTTCATCGAAAGTAGCATAGTATGTCTCGCTTGAGAATGTGCCTAAATCAATTGGACAGTAGAAAAGTAATTCTTTTTTTAAGTAAAAGTATTCTTTTCTTAAGTTTTTTTTCATTGCTTCTCGAATAGAGTGTCTTTTTTCTTTCTTCATGACATTTCCTCCATAATTCAGAAAATGTTCTTATCTTAACAATTCAACATCTTATCACTTTTAATGATATATGACTAGGGGATTCAGCAGATAAATACCGAATAATAAAAAATATGGATTGTATTGTAAAATATTTTGCGACCCTTACTAATTGTGAAAAATAACTAACTAACTTTAAATAAGTTTCGATTTTTTAGTTCACAATAGTATTATGTTGTTGTATAATGAGGGGGAAAATAGAATATCGGTCTATCTTCGGGGCAGGGTGAAAATCCCGACCGGCGGTGATGAACTATTTATGATTTCGTTCTAAGCCCGCGAGCCGTTAAGGCAGGATTTGGTGTGATTCCAAAGCCGACAGTATAGTCTGGATGGGAGAAGATGGAGGTTCAAGCGTTCAAAAAAGATATGGATTTGAACGTCTGTTTGATATGCCTTAAATTCTCCCTTTGTGTAAAACACAAAGGGTTTTTTCATAAAACGAAAAAATAGGTATAGCAGAACCTTTCCACTTTCCATGAGATGATCGATGGAAAAGGAGAGAGAAAGATGAAACAAAAAAACAGTGTAGTGCAGATGGTGAGTGTAGCGATGCTAAGTAGTATTGCATATTTACTGATGATGTTGGATTTCCCGTTCCCAGGGCTTCCGCCATTTTTAAAAATTGATTTTAGTGATGTGCCAGCTCTAATTGCTGCAATTATTTTCGGGCCAATTGCAGGGATAATTGTTGAGGGGATAAAGAATATTTTACATTACGGGATTCAAGGAAGTTTAACAGGAGTGCCAGTTGGAGAAATTGCAAACTTTATTGCGGGATGTTTATTTATTGGACCAGCAGCTTTCTTATTTAGAAAGTATCGTACTGTAAAGAGTTTAACGACAGGACTAATGCTAGGGACAATTACAATGGCGCTAATTATGAGTGTATTAAACTACATCATCATATTCCCAGCTTACACTTGGTTTTTAAATGCACCTGCTATGTCTAGTGAGGCTATAAGAACGACTGTTGTAACAGCGATCTTGCCGTTTAATTTAATTAAAGGAATTGTGATAACAATTGTATTTGTAGCGTTATTTTCACGCTTGAAAGTATGGGTGTTTACAAAAATGAAAAATGCATAAAATATAAAATAAAACCATTAGTAGTATGGAACTACTAATGGTTTTATTTATTATGTAGAATGAAAATAGAAAACAACAAATGCCCCTCATCCTGATGAGGGGCATTTGTTGAAGTTAATAAAAGACTATTCAAATTTTAAAGCGTCGCCGTCAAATGATTCGTCAGCAACTTTAATTGAGTCAGTTGGACAACCTTCGAATGCATCCATCATATCTTCAATTAATACATCTGGAATTTCAACGATACCTTGGTTATCGTCTAATGTTACAAATGCAATACCTTCATCATCATAGTCATAAATGTCTGGTGCAGCAGCGCCACAAGCACCACATGCAATACAAGTATCTTTATCAACGATTGTATATTTTGCCATCCTTTTTCCCTCCTGATAATATGTATGTGAAAAGCTCGCCATAAAAATTATAACCTTATTGTAAAACGGTTTTTAAAACTTTTCAACATAAAATTATAATGATAATGCTTATCAATTAGGGTGTCAACTTATTTTTAAATTATGCCATAAGATTTTCAAAATACGTAAATGTTATTTCGTTTGGTACAATAGAATATATATAAGTAGCTAATGGCAATAGGATACCTTTAATGAGTACTATTGAATAAGGAATGAAGCTAGATTGAAAGGTGGAAGCGGTAATGCAAATACAATACACTTTATTGTATTGTTTAAAACAATTGAATGGTGAAAGAACCGTTTCTTCTATTTATCATTTATTAAAAGGAAAACGTTCTTCGCAAACGTTACAAGATGGAAATATATTTCGAATTTCTTTTTTGTTCGGGATATATAAATCATTAAATAGAGCTGACTATGATCAGGAAGTTGCAAAGTTATTGCAAGGAGATTTTATTCAAGAGATACATGAAAATACATATGTGTTAACATCTACAGGTAAAATGCAGGTACATAAATGGGAGGAAGTTTATGCCTTTCCAGCGTATTTACATGGTTTACATTATGGTGAATTGGGTGAAACATTTTGGAAAAGGTTATCATTAATTGTTCAAACTATATCAAATTTGCAACAGAATAATACGAAATTTATCCCTATACAACAAGATGCAGAAATAATGGTGTGGGTGAAACGCTTCCTCATGGGAATACCATATAGGAGAAGTGAATTGGCTAAAAGATTATGGAAAGAAATACATAAACTTTTAGAAAGAAGCAATTCAATAGAAGCGATGCTTGTAACGTATCGACTAACAGGTTATGAGCGTATCGGTTGTACATTGCAACAATTAGCAGAAATTACGAAACAAGATATATTTCGAGTGTATTTTTTATTTTGGGGTACAATTCACTTCTTTATACAGGAAGTTCGCGAGAAAGAAAGTGAATTTCCACTATTAACAAAAATTATATCTTATCCAAATGAGAGGGCTGAATTATTTAGTTTATCGACGAAAAAAACATATAATTTTTGGAGACAAGGGCGTTCTTTAGAAGAAATAGCGACAATTAGAAATTTAAAGGTTGCAACGATAGAAGATCATTTTGTTGAAATTGCTTTGCGAGAAAAAAATTTTTCCATTGAGATATTTATGGAAAAAGAAAAGATAGACAAAGTAATAAAAGTAATGGAAGCATTGCAAACACGTAAGTTGCGTGTATTGAAACAAGCGGTTGGAGAAGATATCTCTTATTTTGAAGTCCGTCTTGTATTGGCGCGGATGGAGGGTATAAATGAAACTTGAGGAATATTTATATAAGTGGTTTGGGTATTCTGAATTTCGTCCAGGTCAAAAAGGGGTTATTACAGATTTATTGGAAGGAAAAGATGTGATAGCGATGCTTCCAACTGGAAGAGGGAAATCTATGTGCTATCAACTTCCGGGACTAATGCAAGAGGGAACAGTGCTCGTTGTATCGCCATTATTATCTTTAATGGAAGATCAGGTTACACAATTAAAATATGTTGTGAAAAATCGAGTGATTGCATTTAATAGTTTTCGGACAGTAAGTGAAAAAAGGGAAGCGATGAAAAAATTAGCTTTTTATAAATTTATTTTTGTGTCTCCAGAAATGTTGCAATCGGAGTTATTACTAAGAGAATTGAAGAAAATTCATATTTCATTGTTTGTTGTCGATGAGGCTCATTGTATTTCGCAGTGGGGGTATGATTTTAGACCGGATTATAAAAAGCTAAATGTAGTAATTGAGAATATCGGATCTCCTACAGTACTAGCATTAACGGCGACAGCCACAAAGGATGTCCTGCGAGATATAGCAGAGAGTTTACATTTAAAGAATGTCATAGAGCATGTATACTCTATTGATCGTCCAAATATTGCAATGGAAGTGCAATTTGTAGAGACGATAGAAGAGAAGAAAGAAGCGCTTTTGGAACAGGTGATGTATTTACAAGGCCCAGGGATTGTATATTGTTCAAGTAGAGCATGGACAGAACGTTTAACGGAATATTTAAGAGGAAAAGGAGTTACTAGTGTAGCTTTTTATCATGGTGGTATGGAACATGAAGAGCGTATGTTAATTCAGCAGCAGTTTATGAATGATCAGCTACAGCTTGTAATATGTACAAGTGCTTTTGGTATGGGAGTAAATAAGTCGAATACGAGATATGTTATTCATTTCCATTATCCGACTAATATAGCTTCCTACTTACAAGAAATTGGAAGGGCTGGAAGAGATGGAGAACCGAGTATAGCATTTTTATTATGCAGTCCGTTAGATCACGATTTACCAATTTCAATAATTGAGGATGAATTGCCAAATAAGTCGCAAATACAATTTTTATTTTCTTTGCTACAAGGAAGAATGTTTCAAACGAAAGAATTACCAATAGAAGATGTAGAAGAAATTTGTTATAATACAGCAAGATTTAATGAACAATATTGGCGTTTCATCCGCTATCATCTCGAACAGCTTGGAAGCATACAACGGCGAAAATTAATATTAGAGAGCTTGTCAGATGAAATCATGAACAGATTAATAGCCGAAGTAGAAATAAGGCTACGTAATAAATATAGTGAGCTAGAAAATATGAGGTCATGGATACAGGTTAAAGGATGTAGACGTGAATGTGTACTGCAACAGTTCGGTTATAGAAAAAAGCAAGAGTTAAAAAATTGCTGCGATTATTGTGGTATTACAAAAACAGATTATAAAAAAAGACGGGCACAACAATCCGATTTCGACTATAATTGGGAAACAGAGTTACAAAAGCTTTTCGGCCTAGAAAAGATGGAGGAATGATGAACATTCAAAGGCATAGTGTTGAAGAGATGAGCCCGAAGGAAATAAGGCTGAATTTGTATATAACACAGCTAATTATTATTGGTATTGGTTGTTTACTATCATATATATTATTTCGAGATACAAAAGAAGTGTTTAGTCTTTGGAAGTGGGAGCCCGTACGAATACTTATAGTAGGTGGTTTGTTAGCAATTGGTATTGTGTTATTAGATTATGTTGCAATGCGAGTGTTTCCAGAGTCTTGGTTTGATGATGGTGGTATTAACGATAAGATGTTTCAAGGAATATCAGTTATGCATATACTCGTTATTACGTTCGTTATCGGCTTTGCAGAAGAATTTTTATTTAGAGGTGTAATACAGACTCATTTCGGAATTGTAACAGCAAGTTTCGTATTTGCAGTGTTACATATTCGATATATCACAAAGCCATTTTTGTTTTGTTTCGTCTGTTTCATTAGTTTTGTCTTTGGTTATGTATTTGAATGGACAGGAAATTTGTTTATAATAATTTTTGCACACTTTCTTGTTGATTTTATAATGGGACTCCAATTAAGAAAATAAATGGAAGGTGGTGGTGAACAACATGAGGAAACGAATTCCTGATTTTGAAGAGGAATTAGAAGTTGAGCGAGTGGAAGAAAATGAAAGTTTACCGCCGCGTAGTGAAGTTCATAGAAATAAAGGGAAAAAACAAAAATTTAAAATGAATCACATTTTTGTCCGATTATTAACATTTCTATTCATATTGCTTCCAATCAGTATATTATGGTATACCGATAAGTATATTCAAGTGAAAAGTAATAGTAATAATGTTGGAAAAAGTGCGTTTGAAGTAATTTTCTTTGATTCGGCTAAATCTGAAACTCAGAAACAGTCTGAGAAGGTGGTAACGCATACTGTGAAAGAGGGAGAAACTTTAGAAAGTATAGCGAAGCAATATTTTTCAGATGAAAATGGGGTTGAAGTGATTAAAAAGTATAATAACTTACAAGAAGATGAAGTGAGTGCGGGACAAAAATTGAAAATTCCGATAAAAGATAAGTCCGTAAAGCAAGAGAGCTAGTGAATTAAGCGATTCACAGCTTGTTATAAAAACTGAGGATTATCTTTATGAGGAGGGGAGTAAAAAATATGATATGGATTATATTATTAAGTACTCTCATATGTATAGGTATTATATTTCTTCTTGTAATGTATAAAGAAGCGATGCGTAATACGGTGTTGGAACATACTTTAGTATTTAAAGAATTTCCGAAAAGTTTTCAAAAAGTGAATGTGTTTTTTATTTCTGATATTCATAGAAGAGTCGTTTCAAGTTCGTTAATTGAGCAAGTAAAAAGAAAAGTAGATCTCGTAATTATTGGTGGTGATTTAGCAGAAAAAGGTGTACCCTTATCGAAAATCTCTGCAAACATTCAAAAGTTAAGAGCGATAGCTCCTGTATATTTTGTATGGGGAAATAATGATTATGAGATTGAATACCATGAATTAGATGCTTTGTTATTAGAAAATAATGTGAAAGTTTTAGATAATACAAGAGTTGTATTTGAGTCTGAGTCAAGAGAGAAAATTTGCTTACTCGGTATAGACGATGTTGGATTGAAACGTGATCGTTTAGATTTAGCATTGGCGGATTGTAAAGAAGAGGGTTTTCGTATTTTAATTAGTCACAGCCCTGATATAATAAAAAAAATGTCTGGAAAAGAACAGATTTCACTTGTATTAAGTGGACATACACATGGAGGACAAATTCGATTATTTCCATCTAAAAAATATTTAAAGGGTGGTGTATATAATTATTCAAATACGACTCTATTTGTTAGTAATGGATATGGAACAACATTGCTCCCACTTCGCTTTCGAGCACCTGCTCAAACACATATCATTACATTATGCGGAGGGAAATGATGCCAATTCTAAATGGAAAATATAATATAAAAGCTGTTTCGAATATAATTGGAGTTCAGCCGAGTACGCTCCGTGCATGGGAAAGGCGATATCACATTATTGCCCCAAAGCGGAATCAAGCTGGGCATCGATTATATACAGAAGAGCATATTCAAATTTTGAAATGGTTAATGGAGAAGGTTTCTTCCGGTATGATGATTGGACAAGCCGTTCAGTTATTAGAAGGGAATCGTTTGCAGGGTAACGTCCAAAAAGAAATGCATTACAATAAAGAAGCTATTTTAGTGGACGATTTACTACAAGCTTTGTTAGAATTTGATGAAATTACAAGTTCTGCATTAATAAATGAGATTTTTAGTATATATTCAACAGAAAAAGTCGTTGGAAGTATTATTCTTCAAGTGACAAACAAATTGTTAACTTTTAAAAATAATAATGAGATTACAATGACGCAATTCCAATATATCGTATCATTTTTACAAACTCGTCTAGGAATGGTATATCATAATGCGACATTGTTTTCTTCCTTACACAAAGTTATTGTTTTAGAAAAAAGTACGTTGCAAGGATTTGTTTTCTCAACGTATTTACGCTTAAAAGGATATGAGGCAATATATATTAGGACAAGTTTAGAGAAAGATGGTATTTTGTCAGCTGTTAAGCAAGTACAGCCTAAATATGTATTTGTATCTTTTGATGACGGGTCAGAATTTAAAAATACGATGAACTTTGTTAATTTGTTGCAAGAAAAAAATGAGAACATTTCTGTTGGGCTTATAGGAAAAATAGACGTTGAAGATCAGTTGAGCATTCAAACGATCCTACTCGGTGATACGAAAGAAGAATGGGATGAATGGTTAAAAATGTAAGAATGGTTGTTCAAAAAGAACCATCTATTTTCTATTTCATATAATAAAAATTAGATGCATTGGTTACGTAGGGAGGGTATGAGATGAGGCTGGAACGATTAAATTATAATAAGATAAAAATTTTCCTAACATTTGATGATTTATCTGAACGAGGGTTAACGAAAGAGGATTTATGGAGAAATGCACCGAAAGTACAGCAACTATTTCGTGATATGATGCAAGAAGCAAATAAAGAATTAGGATTTGAAGCCGATGGTCCGATTGCGGTTGAAGTATTTTCTCTACAAGCACAAGGAATGGTTGTAATTGTAACGAAAGAAAATCAAGAAATGGATACAGATGATGAGTTCCGTGACGAGTTTATTGAAATGCAAGTGACTCTAGATGAGAGCGAGCACATACTTTATGAGTTTGCTACACTAGATGACGTAATTAACCTGTCGAATCGCTTATATAATCTAGGTGTAACTGGCGGAAAGCTATATACGTGGGATGAGCGTTTCTATCTTTGGATGGAAGAAGAGGAGCAAATTCAATTACTGAAGGCGGATTTTATAGCTATTTTAGCGGAATACGGTAATCCTTCTACAGCAACCATCTATCGTATTATGGAGTATAGTAAAGAATTAATGGCTTCTCAAGCAATTGAACAAGTATACAATTACTTTGTAAAAAAACAAAACCTCAGCNNGCTGAGGTTTTGTTTTTTTATTTGGATAAGGGGAGTAAGTTTAGAGCTGATTGTAAATACTTGAACATACCTTTTTAATTAAATATACAATTTCGGGGGAGGGGTATTCGGGTGAAACGAAAAACATTTAAATATTTAAGTATTTTACTTTTCTAAAAGCAATAAAAGGACTATAATAATAGTGAAAACGCTTGCAATAGAAAATAGTTTGCATATATTTGTTAGCGTTTTCTATTGCATTCCAAATTTAACGGTGTATACTAGGCAATGAAGGTTTACTAAACAAGTGAAATTACAGGGGGTTTACTTACTATGGTAGCCGAAAAGGGAACTCAAACAAAAACACAACAACAAAGGGAACAACATTTTGAACTATTGAATTCAACACAAATTGTTATTAGTGAAGCGTTAGAAAAATTGGGTTATCCAAACGAAGTATATGAATTATTAAAAGAACCAGTTCGCATGATGACAGTGAAAATACCAGTTCGTATGGATGACGGGACTGTTAAAATATTTACAGGATATCGTGCACAACATAATGATGCTGTTGGTCCAACGAAAGGTGGAATTCGCTTCCATCCGAATGTAACAGAAAATGAAGTGAAAGCACTTTCAATCTGGATGAGTTTAAAATGTGGTATTGTTGATTTACCATATGGCGGAGGTAAGGGCGGAATTATCTGTGACCCACGTGAAATGTCATTTCGTGAGTTAGAAAGATTAAGTCGCGGTTATGTACGAGCAATTAGCCAAATCGTAGGTCCGACGAAAGATATTCCAGCTCCAGATGTATTCACAAACTCTCAAATTATGGCATGGATGATGGATGAGTATAGCCGTATTGATGAATTTAATTCACCAGGATTTATTACAGGTAAACCACTTGTATTAGGTGGATCACACGGACGTGAAACTGCAACAGCGAAAGGTGTAACAATTTGTATTCGAGAAGCTGCAAAAAAACGTGGTATTGATATTAAAGGCGCACGCGTAGTTGTTCAAGGATTCGGTAATGCGGGTAGCTTCTTAGCTAAATTTATGCATGATGCAGGTGCGAAAGTAATTGCAATTTCAGATGCTTACGGTGCGTTACATGATCCAAATGGATTAGATATTGATTATTTATTAGATCGTCGTGATAGTTTCGGTACAGTAACAAAACTATTTAATAATACAATTTCAAACAAAGAATTGTTAGAACTTGATTGCGACATTTTAGTTCCAGCTGCAATTGAAAACCAAATTACAGAAGAAAATGCTAATAATATTAAAGCGAAAATCGTTGTTGAAGCTGCAAATGGTCCAACAACATTAGAAGCAACTAAAATTTTAACAGATCGCGGAATTTTACTTGTTCCAGACGTATTAGCAAGTGCTGGTGGTGTAACAGTATCTTACTTTGAGTGGGTACAAAATAACCAAGGTTACTACTGGACTGAAGAAGAAGTAGAACAACGCTTAGAAAAAGTAATGGTAAGATCATTTAATTCTATTTATGAAACAGCACAAGTTCGTAAAGTAAATATGCGCTTAGCGGCGTACATGGTTGGTGTTCGTAAAATGGCTGAAGCTAGTCGCTTCAGAGGTTGGGTATAAGCATAAAGTTTTTAATGAAAACGTGATTCCTTTCGAGGGGATCACGTTTTTTGTTGAAGTATTAAATGAAGTGTTGCATATGGGCAATGAAATGATGGAACGAGTAGAACAATTAGAAGAAAAGGTTAAGGTGTTAGAAGGTGAACTTGCAAGAGTTAAAAGAGCCCGAAAAACAAGTATCGTTTAGGTGTTCGGGGAAGGATTATTATTTTTAATATTTGGTGCAGTTGTAGTAGGACCAATTATCGTTTTTATATTCACCATTATTACTTGGCTTCTTGAGAAATAAAATAAAAAGAACACTTGTTCTAAGCGAACAGATGTGCTATACTCTCCTTAGATAAACAAAACGGAAATGATTTTAAGGAGAGATAAATGATGAAAATGACAGTCGACCAAAGATTTATGATGCCAGCAGATGTTGTAGAACGAGTGGAAGTATTACGAAATAAGCAAAGTAAGCGTGGTACATTATTACAATCAGTAAATGAATTTTTCGGTTTAGATACGAAAGAAGATTGTGTTTGGTTTTACGGTTTTTATGGAGTGGCTGTAAGTATTTTGTTATTTATGATATTCATATCAAATATTTTCGATTTTCTCTTCGCGTAAGAAATATGGGATAAGGACATTGCTGCCGAATACATATATAAGGAAGTAAAGTAATTTTCTAAAGCGGGAGTTGGTAGTAATGGCGATGTTTCCTATAGAGCGTAACTATATTGGATATGGAAACTCACGACCGGGAACTTCTCTTCCTAAAGTAAGGTTTATTGTAAGTCATGATACGGGGAATCCTGGTAGCAATGCGATAGGGAATCGAGATTACTTTAATGAAGTACAACCGAAAGCTTCGGCGCATACATTTATAGATGATAAAACAATATTAGAAATTATTCCTATAAGTGAAGTTGCGTATCATGTTCGATATAGTGTGCCGACGGATAATGACTTATATGGTTATGACGCGAATAAGGTGGCCATTGGGGTGGAACTTTGTTATGGCGGTGATATTAACTTTTGGGAAGCGTATACTCGTTTTACATGGTATCACGCGTATTTATGTCAAAACTTCGGTTTGAATCCGAAAAAGGATATCGTATCACATAAAACACTTGATCCAGCTAGAAAGATTGATCCCGAAAATGTATTAAAACAACAAGGTATTAAATTTCAGCAGTTTTTAGCAGATGTCTATCGGATGTATGTTTCGTTTAGATGACAAATATATGAAAAATGAATACAATAAAGATAGGTGCCTACTGCTGTAAGTAGGTTTTTTCTTGTTTTTATAAATAGTACAGAGGTAGAAGACTAGGAGTGAACCGAGTATGCAGAAAGAAACAGCTATCATAATTGGAGGCGGTCCGTGCGGATTAGCGGCAGCAATTTCGATGCAAAAGGTAGGGATTAATCCGTTAGTAATTGAAAAAGGAAACATTGTAAATGCGATTTATAATTATCCAACTCATCAAACATTTTTCTCCTCTAGTGAAAAATTAGAAATTGGTGAAGTGGCTTTTATTACAGAAAATCGTAAGCCAGTTCGAAATCAAGCGCTTGCGTATTATCGTGAAGTAGTAAAGCGTAAATCTGTACGTGTAAATGCTTTCGAACGAGTGGAGAAAGTTCAAAAAGATGGAGAAGCTTTTAAAGTTGAGACAACAAAACGTGACGGAAATAAAGAAATATATGTAGCGAAATATATTGTTGTAGCAACTGGATATTATGACAATCCAAATTATATGAATGTTCCAGGTGAGGAACTGAAGAAAGTATCCCACTATTTTAAGGAAGGACATCCTTATTTTGATCGAGATGTAGTAGTTATAGGTGGGAAAAATTCAAGTGTAGATGCTGCGTTAGAACTTGTTAAAGCGGGAGCGCGTGTAACAGTGCTATATCGTGGAAGTGAGTATTCGCCAAGCATTAAGCCATGGATTTTGCCGGAGTTTGAGGCTTTAGTACGAAATGGGACAATTCAAATGCATTTCCAAGCTCATGTGAAAGAAATTACTGAACATACATTAACGTATACGGTTAATGGTGAAGCATTTACAATCCAAAATGATTTTGTATTTGCGATGACGGGTTACCATCCTGACCATAGTTTCTTAACGAAAATAGGTGTTCGGATTGATGAAGAAACAGGTCGTCCGATTTATACAGAGGATAGAATGGAAACGAACGCTAAAAATATTTTCATTGCAGGTGTAATTGCTGCTGGGAATAATGCAAATGAAATATTTATCGAGAACGGTAGATTTCATGGGGATGCGATTGCGCAAATCATTGCATCAAGAGAAGAATAAAAAAACAAGCTGTCGAAAAAACTTCGACAGCTTGTTTTTTAATCGTGCATAAACATATTTTGGATTGTTTCATGACAATTTGTATTCTCTAATGCGACTAGTAATTTAATACGTGCCTTTTGAGCATTTAAACCGTATGTGAATACAACGCCCATATCTTTTAATTGTTTGCCGCCACCTTCATACGAGTATACGTCTTGAACGATACCATTGAAACAGCGTGAAACTAATACGATGGGAATGCCTTTGTTCATTAATCGTTCTAGACTAGGAAGTGTTCTTGGAGGTAAATTACCTTGTCCAAGTGCTTCAATAACAATCCCGTCTACTGGAAGGTTTTCGATGGCTGCTAACAATGTATCATCCATGCCAGCATATGCTTTTAGAACAACTACGTTTTTTGAGATTTTATTTACTGTATATGTTTCGTGATGTACTAAAGCATGATGGAAGACGACACCACGTTTTGTTACCATGCCAATTGGTCCATACTGTGGGCTTTGGAATGTCGCAACATTACTTGTATGTGTTTTCGTTACATTTGTAGCGCAGTGAATTTCGTCGTTTAATACGACTAGAACACCTTTTTCCGTAGCTTCATTACTACTAGCAACTTTTACAGCTGATAAGAAGTTATATAGACCGTCAGCACCTAATTCATTACTAGAACGCATTGCGCCTGTTACAACGATTGGAATAGTTGCTTGTACTGTTAAATCTAAGAAATAAGCTGTTTCCTCTAATGTATCCGTACCATGCGTAATGACTACGCCATGAATGTTGTCTTGTTTTACTCTTTCATCAATGATGACTTGTAATTGTAGCATTTCGCTCGGTGTCATATGAGGAGAGGGTAGATGGAACACATCTTCAACGATTAAATCAACATCGCCTTCTAGATCAGGAATGAATTTTAAAAGAGGATTTTTTTCACCTGGTTGTACGACCCCAGTTTCTTTATCTTCCTCCATTGCAATTGTTCCTCCTGTGTGTAAAACTAGGATTCTTTTCAATGCTTATACCCCTTTCAAGTTGAAAAATACATTTAGAACATAACATGTTTTGAATAAATTCGACAATGAAAATGTATAAAAGTATGCTTGGAATATGACAATAAATTTAATTACTTTATGTACGTTGTATAAAATCATGAAATGAAATGTGTGAGTTTATGGTGGGAAGGAGTGAATACCTTGAAAAAGGTGGAGAAAATTTTTATTCGTATTTTAGTCATTCAATTTATTTGTCTTTGTATTGTACAATTGTTATTTATACATAAGTCATCAATAAAATATTTATCTAAAATTGTTTATTATGAAGGTGTCGTTGCAAAAAATAAAGCAGAAATTTTACAGGTGAATAAGTAGTTTTCATTTTCTTCTAGGAAGGATTATGCTACAATAATTGAGGATTTAATGACGTGAAGTAAATGAGAAGAAGCAGGGGGAATACCTGCTTTTCGTTTTGTTTTATAAGTGAAAAAATGAGGTGTTACAATGGATAAGCGAATTTCAATTGCTATAGATGGTCCAGCAGCTGCCGGGAAAAGTACAGTTGCAAAAGTTGTTGCAAAAGAACTTTCTTATGTTTATATTGACACAGGCGCAATGTACCGTACTCTTACATATGCAGCCCTTGAACAAAAAGTAGACATTGAAAATGAAGAGAAATTAATGGAAGTTTTAAAGAATGTAAATATTGAATTTCAGCAAGGAGAAAATACACAACTTGTATTTTTAAATGGACAAGACGTTTCTGAAGTAATTCGCACACCTGATGTGACAAATCGAGTATCTATTGTGGCGAAGCATCGTCTTGTTCGTGAAGAAATGGTACGTCGTCAACAAGAATTAGCGAAAAAAGGCGGCGTTGTAATGGATGGCCGTGATATCGGTACACATGTGTTACCGGATGCTGAAGTGAAAATCTTTATGCTTGCTTCCGTAGAAGAAAGAGCAGAAAGAAGACATTTAGAAAATATAAATAAAGGTTTCGATTCTAATTTAGAGCAGTTAAAAGAAGAAATTGCTCAGCGTGATAAATTAGATTCAGAACGCGAAGTTTCTCCTCTAAAAAAGGCTGATGATGCATGGGAATTAGATACAACTTCTGTATCAATTGAAGAAGTTGTCCAAAAAATAATGGGCATTGTTTCAGGAGTATTTGCGACATAAAGAAAGGGGATAATCCTCTTTCTTTTTTATTTGTATAAAAATGTAAAAGATACGTGAATTGTGAGTCTCTTTCCTTGACAAATGAGACAATTTATAAGAAGTTAGTTAAGGAGGAAGAAAACTGTCAGAATATATTCGCTATTATATTTCAAAACATACTTTCTTCAAGATGATTTTGCTGTATACTATTTGTATAGGTTTAATATATTTTCTTGTGAATGGTATTGAAAAAAAGTATGTGATGATGAATTCTTAAACATGCAAATGAAAACATTTGTTTTCATTTCGTATATACATAAAAATGCTTTGTCAATTCTGTAGGGAGGTATTTCCATGGTAGAGAAAATGAATGAAGAAGTTATGGATTCAAAAGAATTACAAGTTGGTGACGTTGTTACAGGTTCTGTAACGAAAGTTGAAGAGAAACAAGTTCTTGTAAATGTTGGATACAAAACAGATGGCGTAATTCCAATTAGTGAATTAGCTAACGTTCATATTGAAAAAGCAAGCGATGTTGTAGAATTAGATCAAACAATAGAATTAAAAATTATTAAATTAGAAGAAAATGATCTTGTCTTATCTAAACGTGCTGTTGATGCAGAAAAAGCATGGGTAGAATTACAAGAGAAATTTACTTCTGGTCATGTATTTGATGTTACTGTCAAAGATATCGTGAATGGTGGATTAGTTGTGGACCTTGGTGTTCGTGGTTTTATCCCAGCTTCACTTGTAGAAGTACATTATGTAGAGGACTTTACTGACTATAAAGGAAAAACGTTAGCGGTAAAAATTGTTGAATTAGACTGTGAAAAAAATCGCGTAATCCTTTCGCATAAAGCGGTAGTAGAACTAGAACTAGATTCTAAGAAAAAAGAAGCAATCTCTTCGTTAAAAGAAGGAGACATTGTTGAAGGAACAGTGCAACGATTAACGGATTTTGGTGCTTTCGTTAACGTTGGTGGTGTGGACGGTTTAGTTCACATTTCACAAATTTCACACGAACGTGTAGAGCAACCTTCTGAAGTATTAGAGCAAGGTCAAAAGGTAAAGGTAAAGGTGCTATCTGTTGATGCTGATACACAACGTATTTCTTTATCAATTAAAGCAGCTCAGCCGGGGCCTTGGGAAAATGTTGCTGGTGAAATAAAAGCTGGAGATATTCGTGAGGGAGTAGTAAAACGCCTTGTTACATTCGGTGCGTTCGTTGAAATTTTACCTGGCGTTGAAGGACTTGTGCACGTATCTCAAATTGCAAATCGTCACGTGAAAAATCCAAATGAAGTATTGGAAATGGGACAAGAAGTAAAAGTGAAAGTACTTGAAGTCCATGTAGCAGAGAAACGTATTTCTTTAAGTATAAAAGATGCGCTTGAGGAAAATAATGTAACTGAAGATTATAGTCAGTATGAGCCAAATGCTGATTCTGCTACTTTCCAATTAAGTGATATTATTGGTGAACAACTGAAAAAATTAAAGAAATAAAGAGGGGTACAAGTGGTAAGGGCAAAACGTAAATTAGATCATATTGAATATGCTCTTTCTACTGGTCAGTCTCGTACGCATGGCTTTCATGATATTGATTTTGTGCATCAAAGCTTGTCAAATTCAAGTTATGATACTGTAACATGTGAAACAAAAATCGGCGAACTTTCACTAAGTTCGCCGATTTTTATCAATGCGATGACTGGTGGTGGTGGAGAGCAAACGTTACATATTAATGAGCAATTAGCATATGTAGCGAAACATCATAATCTTGCTATGGCAGTAGGTTCACAAATGGCAGCGTTAAAAGATGAAAGTGAGGCGGCTTCTTATAAAATCGTCAGGAAGGTAAACCCAAATGGTATTTTCTTTGCTAATTTGGGTAGTGAGGCAACTGTCGAACAGGCAGAGCATGCCGTTGATATGATCGAAGCAAACGCATTGCAAATTCATTTAAATGTTATACAAGAGTTAACGATGCCTGAAGGAAATCGTGATTTTACGGGGGTACTTCAGCGAATTGAGCAAATTGTTTTAAAGAGTAAAGTTCCTGTCATTGTAAAAGAAGTGGGATTTGGGATGAGCAAGGAAACCGTGCAACAGTTGGTGAGTATAGGTGTAACGGCAATTGATATTGGGGGACAAGGTGGTACGAATTTTGCTGCTGTTGAAAATAAAAGAAGACAGCGGATGCTTTCTTCTTTTAATAACTGGGGCATCCAAACAGCTACCTCGATTATTGAAGCAACCTCTACAAATAATAACCTCTCTTTTATTGCATCTGGGGGTATTCAAACAGCACTTGACGTAGCGAAGGCAATTGCATTAGGTGCGAATACAACTGCGTTTGCTGGATACTTTTTACGCATTTTAATACAAGATGGCGTCGAGAAGTTAGTAGATGAAATCGATTTTTTACATACAGATTTAAAATTCATTATGACAGCTCTTGGGGCAAAGACGATAGAAGAGTTACAATCTGTACCCCTTGTTGTAAAGGGCGAAACGTATCATTGGTTAACGCAGCGTGGTATTGATACTGCGCGTTATAGTAGGAGATGAAAAATCAACCGTTCGGTTGATTTTTTTATTAGGAGAAAACGAGCAAAGAGATATCGTATTGAGCCAGAGAGAATTAGAAATTTTAAAAGTCTTAACTGGAGCTAAGAATAAAGAAATTGCTGAAAGACTCTGTATTTCAATTTCAACGGTTATACTCTAAGCTTTGGGTCTCTAATCGAGTAGAAGCCATTCATAAAGCGACAGAAGATGAATGAATATCATGATAAACAAAAAACAGCCGATTTCCGGCTGTTTTTTGTTTAGTGCTGATTCTGCTTTCGAGCTTGCTCTGGTGTATCAAGTCCAGTTGCCCCCGGATATTGAAGTGATTGGTCACGGTCGGATTCAACACGGCGTGATTCTCTTAGTTTTCGTTCTTGGCGATCTTTACCCATAATGAATAGCACCTCCTTGTTAAAAGTGTTGCTGTTATAAGAAAAAAGTATGCGTAAAGAAAGTGGATTAACTTTCATAAAAAATTCCCATAATGGAAAACATAGGAGGTGAAATGATGGATGGAAGTACTTTTTATGTTGTAGCTTGGGTAGGGTGGATTATCGTAACTTTCTTTATGAAAAAGGACTCTATTCGATGGAAATTAGGCGCTGGTATACTATTCTTTATAATTTGCTCTCCGTTACATGTGACGATTGCTTCATTCATGGTATCAGTAAATGCTCTTTTACTTTGTATTATTTCTTTTATAGGAATCACACTATATTCTATTTGGAAAAAATTATATAGCTTACTTTCAGCACTTATTATTGCAATGTTATATGCAAGTTTTCATCTGTTAGAAATATATGATCCAATTTGGATTGTGGTGGATAGAGTGTATTTGTTAAGTAGTGCTCTTGTGTATGCATCAGTGTTATTACATGAGGACCGCATATTACGATTATGTTCCCTATATGTAGGGATGTTACAAGGAGAGTTGTTAGTGACACTTATTTTTCGGAAATTACATTTTCCATATGATTGTGGTAGTTTAGCATTTTTTGATATCGTCGCCGTTTCTACATTATTTATGGCCGTATTGTTTTGGATTGCAAAAACATCAGTATACATGGAACAGTTTAAGAGCAAAACACGTAAAAGAAAGGCGAGGGTAATACATGATTGAATATACACCAGCCATTTTATGCGGCGTAATAGCGGGGACGGTAACAAGGGTTTTAATGCTTCGGACAGATACGCGGCAATATCCGACGAGGCTTCACGGGAAAATTATTCATATTGCGATGGGGTTAATTGCCGCAGCATTAGGAGCGATTGCAATCCCGTCTATTTTGAAAAAAGATTTTTCTGCGATTACATTTCTTACGTTAGCAGCGACGCAATTTCGTGATGTGCGTAATATGGAAAGAAATACACTTCAACAATTAGATGGATATGAGCTCGTACCGCGTGGAAATACATACATTGAAGGGATTGCATTAGTTTTTGAAAGTCGCAACTATTTGGCGATGTTAACATCGTTTGCAACAACGTTTGCGTATATAGGATTCCATTCATGGATTGCTGGAGTAATTATGGCTATAATAGCATTTTTTATTGCGAAAAAATTAATGTCAGGCAAAAGGCTTCATGATCTTGTAGATGTTGAACATGTTCCGCTTCGCTTTGAAGGAGCAGGACTTTATATTGATAATATTTATATTATGAATATTGGATTGCCGGCAAGACAAGAAGAGATTATGAAATATGGCATGGGGTTTATTTTAAAGCCAAAATCAATTGATGCGATGGTGACAATCTCAAACTTAGGGCAACGGCAAGCTATTTTGCATGATGTTTCGGTAGCGTTAGGGATATATAGAGATTCTGGTACACCAGCGCTTGTGCCGTTAGCAAAGCGTGATTTAGAGGATGGCAGAGTTGGAATTTTTGTCTTACCACAAGATCGAGATGCAGAGAAAGCGATAAATGTCATAGGGAATGTGCCGACGTTAGAAAGTGCCGTTCATATGTCATCGGAAGCCCTGAAAGGAAGGAAAGATAAGGGATGATATTAGAAAGTGTTATTCTCGCGGTCGTTACAACGAAACCGAAGAAATTTGCAGGTGGTGCCCCATTGTTTACTTGTGAGTCGACAGAGGAACTAGAATTTGTTGCAAATAATCTAGAGGCGATTTTAGATGGTATTGCGCATCGCTTACAAGAGAATGTATATATTATTGTGAAACATTAACAACGTGTGTTATAATTTGAGGTGTTTTGATACGTTGAGAAATATTCTGGAATGCAAATCCCTTCTTGCACAAAGAAGGGTTTTTTACATAATAAACAGAAGCAAGTTGAAAGGATGAAAGTATATGCCGAAACCAGTAATAGCGATAGTAGGCCGCCCGAACGTAGGGAAATCTACTATTTTCAATAGAATTGTTGGAGAGAGGATTTCAATTGTAGAAGATATTCCAGGTGTAACGCGCGACCGCATTTATAGCGCTGGAGAATGGTTAAATCATGAATTTAACATTATTGATACAGGTGGAATTGATATTGGAGACGAGCCATTTTTGACACAAATTCGTCAACAAGCTGAAGTGGCGATTGATGAAGCAGATGTTATCATTTTTATGACAAACGGTCGTGATGGTGTAACAGCAGCTGATGAAGAAGTTGCAAAAATTTTATATCGCTCAAATAAGCCGGTTGTACTTGCAGTAAATAAAGTGGATAATCCAGAAATGCGCAGTGACATTTATGATTTTTATGCGCTAGGATTTGGTGAGCCATTCCCAATCTCAGGTACACATGGATTAGGATTAGGTGACTTATTAGACGAAGCTGCACAGCATTTTCCAAAGATTGAAGAAGACGGATATGATGAAGATACAATTCGTTTCTCTTTAATTGGACGTCCAAACGTAGGGAAATCTTCACTTGTAAATGCTCTTCTTGGTCAAGAACGTGTAATTGTTAGTAATGTAGCAGGAACAACTCGTGATGCTGTCGATACACCATACAGTAAAGATGGACAAGATTATGTAATCATCGATACAGCTGGTATGCGTAAAAAAGGGAAAGTGTATGAAAGTACAGAAAAATATAGTGTACTTCGTGCATTAAGAGCAATTGAACGTTCTGATGTTGTTTTAGTCGTTTTAGACGGTGAAGAAGGAATTATTGAACAAGACAAAAAAATTGCTGGATATGCTCATGATTCAGGTCGAGCTGTTGTTATCGTAGTAAACAAATGGGATGCAGTGAAAAAAGATGAGAAAACAATGAAAGCATTTGAAGAAAATATTCGTGCGCATTTCCAATTTTTAGATTACGCACCGATTGTGTTTTTATCTGCGAAAACGAAAAAACGTACACAAACGTTATTACCGGTTATCAACGAGGTAAATGAGAGCCATAGTATCCGTATTCAAACGAACGTATTAAATGATGTGATTATGGATGCGGTAGCGATGAATCCAACACCGACTCATAATGGTAGCCGTCTGAAAATTTTCTATGCAACACAAGTGGCGGTAAAACCACCAACATTTGTTGTGTTTGTAAACGATCCAGAGTTAATGCACTTCTCATATGAGCGCTTTTTAAAGAATCGTTTACGTGAATCGTTTGGTTTCGTAGGAACGCCGATTCACATTATTGCTAGAGCAAGAGACTAATGGAGAGGATGTGATTTTATGTCAAAAATCACAGTAGTAGGAGCAGGTAGCTGGGGAACAGCGTTAGCGATGGTATTAGCTGACAATGGACATGATGTACGTATTTGGGGGAATCGTTCTGAACTTATGGACGAGATTAATATGAAACATGAGAATAGTCGATATCTTCCAGGAATTACGTTGCCAAGCACAATCGTAGCCTACTCTTCTTTAGAAGAATCGTTAGTAGATGTCAATGTAGTGCTTCTTGTAGTACCAACGAAAGCGTATCGAGAAGTGTTGCAAGATATGAAGAAATATGTGACAGGTCCGACTACTTGGATTCATGCAAGTAAAGGAATTGAACCTGGTACGTCAAAACGTATTTCGGAAATGATTGAAGAAGAAATTCCAGAGAGCTTGATTAAAGATGTTGTTGTACTGTCTGGGCCGAGTCATGCTGAAGAAGTTGGATTACGTCAAGCGACAACTGTCACGTCTGCAGCGAAGCGTATGGAAGCGGCTGAGGAAGTACAAGATTTGTTTATGAATAGCTACTTCCGTGTATACACAAATCCGGATATCGTTGGAGTTGAGCTTGGTGGTGCGCTAAAAAATATTATCGCATTAGCAGCTGGGATAACCGATGGTCTTGGATTAGGTGATAATGCAAAAGCAGCATTAATGACACGTGGTTTAACAGAGATTGCTCGTTTAGGAAGAAAAATGGGTGGGAATCCATTAACGTTTGCTGGTTTAACTGGTATGGGAGACTTAATTGTAACTTGTACGAGTGTTCATAGCCGAAATTGGCGTGCTGGAAATATGCTTGGAAAAGGACATTCTTTAGAAGAAGTGTTAGAAAGCATGGGTATGGTTGTGGAAGGTGTAAGAACAACGAAAGCTGCTCATGAACTAGCAGAGAAGATGGAAGTTGAAATGCCGATTACAGCTGCTTTATATGACGTGCTATTCAATGGGAATAATGTGAAAGATGCAGTAGGTTCATTGATGGGACGCGTGAGAAAACATGAAGTGGAAGCTATACCTGATTTACTTTAAATAAAAGCGATAGCGGTACAATTTGTACTGCTGTCGCTTTTTTATCCCGCTATTTNNACAGTTTCACTTTATTTTTTTGGGTCTTTTCACCATTTTTTCATGTTTGCATAGAATAAAGAGTAACTTGAGGAGAGGGTGAAAAGAATGGATAATAACATTTTTAATAATATTGAGAAGGAAGCGAAAGTGAGCAAAGAGGATATTTTTAAATTGGCATCATCTGTACAAAATGCAAATTTGCGTGATGAAACGGTGCTTCGCCAACTGATTCATCAAGTTGCTCTATTAGCGGGACGGGAAGTGACGAAAGAGCAAGAGGATCAAATTGTAAAAGCGATTATTAACAATAATATGCCAACAGACTTTGGTTCGTTAAGTAAAATGTTTAAAAAATAAAATATGAGAAACAAAGAGTTTGTAGATTGCATATGATAGCCATGAAAGTATGGGAATAGAGCTGTTTTGGGCATATTTGGTCAACCGAAGTGAGAGGTACAGTCGCTTCGGTTTTATTTTTTATCCCGCTATTNNCGATTGGTGAGGGCTCATAATCAGTGGGGGATGGACAAAACCCCCACTGATTAAAGTTTCACTTTATCTAGATTCGTGGGGGATGGATAAAAAACACTAATTAAAGTTTCGCATTATTCATTCGTAATAAATTGTTGTTTTTTATTTGTTTAAAAATTTTAATTTGTTAAAATAGTATAAAAATAGACTAATAATAAAGGGGTATGTATATGTCAGAAGGGCTTATTAAAATGTGGTTTTCCTTAGGAGCAATGGGATTTATGTTTGTTGCAGTAAGTTTTATTTTATTAAGTAGACATAAAATAAAGAATAAATTTTTGAAAGGGATTACAGCGTTAGTAGCATACACCCTTATGATAGTGTCAGGAATTGTTATTTTTCTTGTTGTATTTAGTGGACCTGTGGAGCAATAAAGGAAGTGTACTTTGAAAATGTTAGATAAGGAGCAAGTTATATTATCATGAAAAGGTGATTGTTAGTGAAAAAAATCCATATTATTTTGATATTTTGTTGTATGAGCATGTTAACAGGATGTTTGTATCCGAGAGAAAATATGAAACAAAGTGCCGTTCCTTATGAAGATCAGTTACAAGTTGTTCAAAAAGCTATTACGACGTATAAGGAACAAAATGATGGGATATTGCCAATTAAGACGCGTGATATGGGTACGCCTATTTATCAGAAGTATCCAATCGACTTTCAAAAGATTGCTCCACGCTACATACAAGAAGCACCAGGGAATGCGTATGAAAGCGGAGGAGTATACCAGTATGTATTAATAGATGTTGAGACAAATCCGACAGTAAAGTTAATTGATGTTAGGGTGGCTGAACAAATTCAGGAATTATCATTGAAGCTTAGGATGTATCGTGATGAACATCAATACCCACCTTTTAAAAAAGTAATTTCAGATGGTGTATATGAATTAGATTTCAAAAAACTAGGATATAAAGATGTACCGCAAGTGACAAGTCCGTATTCTGGTAAAGGACTTCCATTTGTAATTAATGAAAAAGGAGAAGTTTTTGTTGACTATAGAATTGACTTAAATGAAGCTTTGAAAAAAAATGAAGGGCGATGTAAGGAGGGAGAAGATATTCGAAATATACTTTTGAAAGATTCCCCGTTTGTACCTGCTTATTCTTTACCATACACGGTAAAGGATGGGGAACCAATTTTTTTAAAATCATAAGTCATGAACCTTTCTTTTAGTGAATAAGTTCTAGAAGAAAGGTTTTTTATGTTATACAACTTGCGATGCAAACAAAAGGTATTTTTTTAATAGTCATATGAAATTGGACAAAATTATATGATATATTGTCCGAACTTCTAGAATACCATTATATTATATCAGATATTAAAGGCAACGTTAGAGAAGGTATTAGTTGACTATAAACGAGGAATTATTCCCAAAAATTTTGAGGGAGGGAATCACTTGGAAAAGGTAGATATTTTTAAAGATATTGCAGAACGCACAGGCGGTGATATTTATTTTGGAGTTGTAGGAGCTGTTCGAACAGGGAAATCAACATTTATTAAAAAATTTATGGAACTTGTAGTTATTCCAAATATTGAGAATGAGTCTGACCGTCAAAGAGCGCAGGATGAACTGCCTCAAAGTGCTGCTGGTCGTACAATCATGACGACGGAACCGAAGTTTGTTCCAAACCAAGCGGTTTCTATCGAAGTAGATGAAGGGCTTGAGGTGAATATTCGATTAGTAGATTGTGTTGGATATACGGTTCCAGGAGCGAAAGGCTATGAAGATGAGAATGGCCCGCGTATGATTAATACTCCTTGGTATGAAGAGCCTATTCCATTCCATGAAGCCGCAGAAATCGGCACACGTAAAGTAATTCAAGAACATTCAACAATTGGTGTTGTAATTACAACAGATGGAACAATTGGTGAAATTCCAAGAAGAGATTATATAGAGGCAGAAGAACGCGTTGTAAATGAGTTGAAAGAAGTAGGAAAGCCTTTCATAATGATTATTAATACGGTACAGCCGTATCATCCAGATACAGAGCATTTACGCCAAAGTTTATCTGAAGAATATGATATCCCAGTTATTGCGATGAGTGTGGAGAGTTTAAGAGAAACAGATGTGTATAATGTACTTCGTGAAGCGTTATTTGAGTTCCCTGTATTAGAAGTGAATGTGAATCTTCCGAGCTGGGTAATGGTGCTAAATGAAGGGCATTGGTTACGCCAAAGTTATCAAGAAGCAGTTCAAGAGACTGTGAAGGATATAAAACGTCTTCGTGATGTGGACCGTGTTGTTTGGCAGTTTAGTCAATATGAATTTATTGATCGAGCGAGCCTAGCTGGGATTGATATGGGGCAAGGTGTGGCAGAGATTGATTTATATGCGCCGGATGAATTATATGATCAAATTTTAAAAGAAGTAGTAGGAGTAGAAATTCGAGGGAAAGATCATTTATTGAAGCTCATGCTCGATTTGTCTCATGCGAAAATAGAATATGATCAAGTGGCGGATGCTTTACGTATGGTAAAGCAAACAGGATATGGGGTGGCAGCACCTGCATTAGCTGATATGAGCTTAGATGAGCCAGAAATTATTCGTCACGGTTCAAGGTTTGGTGTGAAGTTAAAAGCTGTGGCCCCATCTATTCATATGATTAAAGTAGATGTGGAGTCAACGTTTGAACCAATCATTGGTACGGAAAAGCAGAGTGAAGAATTAGTTCGTTATTTAATGCAAGATTTTGAAGATGACCCGTTATCAATTTGGAATTCTGATATATTCGGACGTTCGCTTAGCTCGATTGTTCGTGAAGGAATTCAAGCGAAACTATCTTTGATGCCAGAAAATGCTAGATATAAATTGAAAGAAACATTAGAAAGAATTATTAATGAAGGATCTGGCGGATTAATTGCGATTATATTATAAGAAAAAATCCCTCTCCTTGCAGAGGGATTTTTTGTCTTTTTGCGTATGAAATAGCAAAACAAACAGTCATTATCTAATACATTGTTGTAAATTGTCAAGTTTCATCAGATTTTCACATTTTAAGAGAAACAATTTCCTTAAAAATATTGAATTATAAAGGAGAATCGTATAATATAGGCGTTGATAATGATTTATCTACATCTTTGTAGTATAGAATTTGCAAAAATTGCCTACAAATGAAAGTAAGACTCATTTTATGATCATTATACAGTCTTATCTTTGGGAGGAGGTGAATGGCATGAACAAGACAGATTTAATCAATGCTGTTGCAGAAGCAAGTTCCCTTTCTAAAAAGGACGCAACAAAAGCAGTAGACGCTGTTTTTGATTCTATCTTAGAAGCTTTAAAACAAGGTGATAAAGTACAACTGATTGGATTCGGTAACTTCGAGGTTCGTGAGCGTGCGGCTCGTAAAGGTCGTAACCCACAAACAGGTGAGGAGATTGAAATCGCTGCAAGTAAAGTACCTGCATTCAAACCTGGTAAAGCGTTAAAAGATGCGGTTAAATAATCCTTACATATTAACAGGGAAGAAGAGTTTCCTTTTTGGGAACTCTTCTTTTTGCTTTTAAAAACATAAATATGCTAGAATGTGTTCGTATCACTTTTAGGTTTTCGGGAGGGCTAGCGGATGGCAAAAGTTAATTTAGAACAAATTGAACATGCAGTACGCCTTATTTTAGAGGCAATCGGAGATGACCCAAATCGTGAGGGAGTACTTGATACACCAAAGCGTGTTGCGAAAATGTACGCAGAAGTGTTCTCGGGTATGCATGAAGATCCGAAGGAGCATTTGCATAAAGTATTTGGAGAAGATCACGAAGAGCTTGTACTAGTAAAAGATATACCATTTTATTCGATGTGTGAGCATCATCTAGTTCCATTCTATGGAGTTGCTCACGTTGCATATATTCCGCAAGGGGGAAAGGTGACAGGGTTAAGTAAATTAGCTCGTACTGTAGACACAATTGCACGTCGTCCACAATTACAAGAACGTATTACATCAACAGTGGCTAACTCTATTATGGAAGTACTAGAGCCGCATGGTGTAATGGTAGTAGTAGAAGCGGAACATATGTGTATGACGATGCGTGGTGTGAAAAAGCCAGGTGCGAAAACAGTAACGACAGCAGTACGTGGTGTGCTTGAAGATGATGCTGCAACGCGTAGTGAAATTTTATCTTTTATTAAAACGAAGTAAAGAAAAGCGGGAAACTGCTTTTCTTTTTTTTACAAGTAAATAAATGATATAGTGTTAGTTGGACAGAGTGAGAAGAAAAAGGTTGTTTTGATGAATGGAAGGTGTAGCCAAGTTTTGGTTATAGAAAATAGAATGTATGTGTTATAATAAGTTTTATGAATTAGAAAACAAGGGTGATTTTTTGTGTGTGACATCTACGGAGGGTATGCGGGTATAAAAGAGAAATTGATGGAGAAATTACGCCATCCTTATTTTATAAACTATATTGAAGAACCATTTATTGATGAAGAAAAAATAGCATTGTTATATGGTGCTTTAAAAAGTGCAAACTTACATATAGAACAAATTGAGCATTATGTAGTAACAATTATGCTTGTGCAAATTGCGCTTGATACGCATGAAAGGGTATCAAATAAAACCGGTGAAGAAGCGATTGAATCGCATAAACGTCGCCAATTAACAGTACTTGCAGGTGATTACTATAGTGGGCTATATTATTATTTATTGTCTATGAATCGTGATATTGTTTTAATTCGTGCACTTGCTGAAGGAATTAAAGAGATTAATGAACATAAAATTATGTTATACCAAAAAACGCATGAAACGATGGATGACATAATGAAAAACGTAATAATGATTGAGTCTGCGCTCCTGCAAAAAACATGTGATCATTTTCATTTATCACATTGGAAGCCATTTATAACGTATGTATTAGGAACAAATCGTCTTCAAAAAGAAAGTCAATTGTATGCTGATAAACGACATTCACCTGTTTTTCAAGCAGTTCAAGGGGGTTCGGGGGATGAAACAGATGCAGAAACAGTTATTAATGGTTGGATGAAGGAATTGAGAAAGAAAGAAAAGCAACTTTTAGAAGATCATACAGACATAAGTAAAATACATTCTGTGTTAAGAGATAAATCGAAAACATAAGCAATTTTACATTGGAAGAAGGTACGAGCATGCAACAATCAAAAGAGGAAAGAGTACATGACGTATTTGAGAAGATTTCTGATAAATACGATGTGATGAATTCTGTAATTAGTTTTCAAAGGCATAAAGCGTGGCGTAAAGAAACGATGCATATTATGGATGTAAAACCTGAAAGTAAAGCGCTTGATGTATGCTGCGGAACGGCGGATTGGACAATAGCGCTAGCTGAAGCGGTAGGTGAGCAGGGGAAGGTTGTTGGCCTAGACTTCAGTGAAAATATGTTATCTGTCGGCAAGCAAAAGATAGAGGCGTTACAATTAAAACAAGTAGAACTTCTACACGGGAATGCGATGGAACTTCCATTTGAAGATAGTATATTTGATTATGTAACGATTGGATTTGGTTTACGTAACGTACCGGATTATATGCACGTATTAAAAGAAATGACGCGTGTAGTAAAACCAGGTGGAAAAGTAATCTGTTTAGAAACATCTCAACCAACAATGATTGGTTTTCGACAAGGGTATATTTTATACTTTAAATATATCATGCCGTTATTCGGAAAGATATTTGCGAAAAGTTATAAAGAATATTCATGGCTTCAAGAATCTGCTAGTACATTCCCAGGGATGAAAGAATTAGCTAATATGTTTGAAAAGGCTGGACTTGAACGTGTACAGGTGAAACCATTTACTTTTGGGGTAGCAGCGATGCATCTAGGTATTAAACCAGAATCAAAATAGAAAAAAGAAGTTTTAGGTTAAGGTGAACAATATGAAGTTACAACTTATGTACTCTTTTTTACGATCGGATATTAATGTGATAGAAAAAGAATTGAAAAAGACAGTTGCTTCTGAACAGCCATTAGTAGAAGAGGCGGCATTACAACTTATTGAAGCTGGTGGGAAGCGAATTCGTCCTGTATTTGTGTTGCTTGCAGGGAAATTTGGAGATTATAAGTTAGACGCAATTAAGCATGTCGCTGTTGCGTTAGAACTTATTCATATGGCTTCTCTTGTTCACGATGATGTTATTGATGCTGCATTTTTACGACGTGGTAGTGCGACTGTGAATGCGAAATGGGGAGATCGTATTGCAATGTATACAGGAGACTATCTGTTCGCTAAGTCTCTTGAATGTGTAACAAATATCGAAATTCCAGAGGCGCATCAGGCGTTGTCGCATACCATTTTAGAAGTCTGTAAAGGTGAAATTGAACAAATTAAAGATAAATACAATTATGACCAGAATTTAAGAACGTATTTAAGAAGGATAAAGCGAAAAACAGCATTATTAATTGCTGCGAGTTGTCAGTTGGGAGCGATTGCTGCTAGTGCGAATCGTGATACGGTAAATCGTCTGTTTTGGTATGGATATTTTGTAGGGATGTCTTATCAAATTATTGATGACATTTTAGACTTCGTTTCAACGGAAGAGAAACTCGGAAAACCTGCTGGTGGTGATTTACTACAAGGGAATATCACGCTTCCTGCTTTATATGCAATGGAAGATGCAGTGCTTCGTAAGAAAATCACATCTGTACATGAAAATACAACAGCAAGTGAAATGAAAGAAATTATCAATGCTGTAAAAAATAGTACAGCAATTGATAAAGCATTTGCGTTTAGTGAACGCTATTTACATAAAGCATTGGAAATAATAAAACCACTTCCGCGTGGGCAAGCAAAGTATGCATTGCAAAATGTAGCAAAGTATATTGGAAAACGAAAATTTTAATGTTTTTTCTAAAAAATAAAGTAAAACTTTAATTAGTGGGGGNNATTATGAGCCCTCACCAATCGGGCGTTTACAGGCAGCCCGACTCCCACCTAACTTCTTTGCTCCGGCCGAATTTTGAGGTGGGAGTTTTACTGCCCGCAAATAGCGGGATAAAATAATCTCTCTATTTCAAAACTATTGCACAATTGTGATAAGGGTGTTAATATGTGTGGGGGGATATACAATTACATACATAATTCAGAAGTGGAGAGATTTTTTATGGAAAAAACATTTCTAATGGTAAAACCAGACGGTGTACAACGTGCCTTCATTGGGGAAATTGTAGCTCGTTTTGAGAAAAAGGGCTTTCAATTAGTTGGTGCAAAATTAATGCAAGTCACTCCGGAAATTGCTGGACAACACTACGCTGAGCACAAAGAAAAACCTTTCTTTGGTGAGTTAGTAGACTTTATTACATCTGGACCTGTATTTGCAATGGTATGGCAAGGTGAAGGTGTAGTAGATACAGCTCGTAACATGATGGGTAAAACAAGACCACATGAAGCAGCTCCTGGAACAATTCGTGGAGATTTCGGTGTAACTGTTGCGAAAAACATTATCCATGGCTCTGATTCTTTAGAAAGTGCAGAGCGCGAGATTGCTATTTTCTTTAAGGAAGAAGAATTAGTAGACTACTCAAAATTAATGAATGAATGGATTTACTAATTATTTTGAAATGATTTGTAAACGCTTTAATCACTGTGATAATAGGAAAAAGTGCAAGAAGAATAGGGGTATTCTTCTTGCACTTTTTTTATTTCAATTAGTTACGAAGTTAGAGCTGTTATGATATATTGATATGTAAAGTGAAAGGCCTATCGAAAAGTATGGAACGAGAATAAGCGCATAGTTGATTTACTAAATAATTTCTTTAATATTTTTAGAATGATGAAAGATAATATTATTGCTTAATATAGTGAGATAAAGTGAAACTATAATCAATGGGGGGGCATCCCCCCATTGATTATGAGCCCTCACCAATCGNNATCGGGCGTTTACGGGCAGTGGATCTCCCACCTAACTTCATTGCTCCAGCCAAATTTTGAGGTGGGAGTTTTACTGCCCACAAATAGCGGGATAAATACATATACGAAAAGAGGAATAACGTATGCGATATATTACAGCTGGTGAATCTCATGGTCCACAACTTACAACGATTTTGGAAGGTGTTCCAGCGGGACTGCCTTTAGTAGCGGATGATATAAATGAAGAGTTAGCTAGAAGGCAAAAAGGATATGGGCGTGGTAGACGCATGCAAATTGAAACAGATCAAGTTCAAATTGTAAGTGGTGTTAGACACGGAGAAACATTAGGATCTCCCGTTGCACTTGTTGTTGAAAATCGTGACTTCGCACATTGGACAAAAATTATGAGTACTGAGCCTTTAACGGAACAAGAAGAAAAAGAAATGAAAAGGAAAGTGACGAAACCAAGGCCTGGGCATGCTGATTTAAATGGTGCGATTAAATATGGTCATAGAGATATGAGAAATGTACTTGAACGTTCTTCGGCACGTGAAACGACAGTGCGTGTTGCTGCTGGTGCGGTTGCTAAAAAGGTTTTAGCAGAACTTGGTATTAAAGTGGCGGGCCATGTAATTGAGATTGGCGGTGTACAAGCTAAGGAGATTACATATAGTTCAATTGAAGAATTAAAAAGTATTACAGAAGCATCACCTGTACGTTGTTTAGATGACGAAGCTGGTAAACAAATGATGAAAGCAATTGATGATGCAAAAACAAATGGTGATTCAATTGGAGGGATTGTTGAAGTAGTTGTGGAAGGAATGCCAATTGGAATAGGTAGCTATGTGCATTATGATCGAAAATTAGATGCAAAATTAGCAGCTGCAATTATGAGTATTAATGCCTTTAAAGGTGTGGAGATTGGAATTGGTTTTGAAGCAGCACATAGACCGGGAAGTGAAGTTCATGATGAAATTCTTTGGAATGAGGAACATGGATATACAAGAAGAACGAACAATGCAGGTGGATTAGAAGGTGGCATGACGACTGGAATGCCAATTGTTGTGCGTGGTGTGATGAAACCGATACCTACATTATATAAACCTCTTCAAAGTGTGGATATTGATACGAAAGAACCTTTTACAGCAAGTATTGAACGTTCAGATAGTTGCGCTGTACCGGCAGCTAGTGTCGTTGCAGAAGCGGTTGTGGCTTGGGAATTAGCGACTGCTTTAATAGAACAATTTGGGTTAGATCGTATAGACCTTATTCGTGAAAATATTAAAAAATATAATGAATATGCGAGGGGATTTTAGTGGAAAACATACATATTCAAACGAAATCAAAAGAATATGATGTATATGTTGGAAAAGAATCGTTGTCGCATTTGACAACAATCGTTCAAAATATGCAGCCAGTTGTATCTAATGTAATGATCATTTCAGATGAAGCCGTTGCAGCGTTACATTTACAGACAGTTGTTAATGCGTTGCAAGTAGAGCAAAAGGTATTTTCATTCGTTGTACCGAGTGGTGAAAAAGAGAAGTCTTTTGAAAATTTTTATGCGGCTCATACGTCAGCTCTTGAAAATAAATTAGATAGAAATTCTTTAATTATCGCACTTGGAGGCGGAATGATCGGAGATTTGGCTGGTTTTGTTGCCGCGTCGTTTATGCGTGGTATTCGCTTTGTCCAAGTTCCAACGACTTTATTAGCTCATGATAGTGCAGTAGGCGGGAAAGTAGCAATTAATCATCCGTTAGGGAAAAATATGATCGGTGCATTCCATCAGCCAGAAGCGGTTGTATATCATACACCGTTTTTACATTCTCTTCCTGAAAAAGAGTGGCGCTCAGGTTTTGCAGAAGTAATCAAGCATGCTCTTATTGGTGATGTTAATCTATGGCATTGGTTAAAAAAGGAAGTGCAAACATTAGCGGATCTTCGTGATGAGAAGTTAATTCATCTATTAACGAAGGCGGTTCCGGTAAAAGCAAATATTGTATCGCAAGATGAAACAGAAAAAGGTGTACGTGCCCATTTGAACTTTGGACATACGCTAGGACATGCTCTTGAAAAAGAGCTTGGGTATGGAAATATTACTCACGGTGACGGAGTAGCGGTTGGGATGTTATTCGCCTTATTTTTAAGTGAGCAAGTGTACAAGGTTGATCTTGCTTATGAAGAGATGAAGCAGTGGTTCTTGAAATACGGCTATCCAAAAATGCCAAGTGACTTGAATGCAGAGCGTCTTGTTCAATTGATGAAACAAGATAAGAAAGCAAATGCAGGAACAATTCATATGGTGCTTATGCAGGAATATGGGGTAGTGAATGTCGTATCTATTTCAGATGAGACTGTTCATATTGCGTTAGAGGCATTTCAAAAGAATATGGTTTGAAAAAGGGTAGAGAAGAGATATGAAGTGCTTATTTAGATACATTTTCGTAATGGTGACGGTTATGATAAATGATAAATGATTATAATAAGGAACTATAACCGAATTGTAATCGAATTGAATAAAATGACTGGGGGAAGAAAAATGAGAGTGAAAGAGCAATTGTTAACTTTGAGAGCATATGTACCTGGGAAAAATATTGAAGAAGTAAAAAGGGAATATGGATTATCGAAAATTGTGAAATTAGCATCGAACGAAAATCCATTCGGTTGCTCAGCGCGTGTGACAGAAGCGTTAACTTCGTTAGCGAGTCAATATGCCCTTTATCCAGATGGATATGCCTTTGAACTTCGGACAAAAGTAGCACAGCATTTAGGGGTAAAAGCGGAACAATTGTTATTTGGTAGTGGATTAGATGAAGTCATTCAAATGATTAGCCGTGCATTACTACATGAAGAAACAAACGTTGTAATGGCGAATCCTACGTTCTCACAATACCATCATCATGCTGTTATTGAAGGAGCAGAAGTTCGTGAAGTACCACTTAAAGATGGCATTCACGATTTAGATGCAATGTTACAGCAAGTAGATGACAAAACGAAAATTGTATGGATTTGTAATCCGAATAACCCGACAGGCACATATGTAGAGAAACAAAAATTACTTTCATTTTTAGAATCAGTACCTAAGTCAGCGCTCGTTATTATGGACGAAGCATATTATGAATATGCGGAAGCAAAAGACTATCCACAAACATTGCCACTTCTTGAAAAGTATGAAAACCTTATGGTATTACGTACATTTTCAAAAGCATATGGCTTAGCTGCTTTTCGAATTGGATATGCGATTGGGGATGCGAAGTTAATCGGGCAGCTGGAAGTAGCAAGGTTACCGTTCAATACATCAACTGTAGCCCAAGCTGTAGCAATAGCTGCATTAGCGGATCAAACATTTTTACAAGACTGTGTGCAAAAGAATGTTGAAGGGTTAAATCAATACTATGCATTCTGTAAGGAATATAACGTATTCTATTATCCATCTCAAACAAATTTCATTTTCTTAAAACTTGGTATTCCTAGTAATGAAGCTTTCGAACGATTAATGAAAAAAGGATATATTGTTCGTTCTGGTGCTGCATTTGGTATAAATGATGGCATTCGTATTACCGTCGGTTTGAAAGAAGAAAATGATGAAATCATAGAGTTACTGAAAGAGCTTGTAAATGAGCAAGTTAAGAAAGAAGAAACATATTTTTAAGAAATTGTGAAGGCTCCTATTATAGGAGTCTTTTTTATCCCGCATTAACTGCCTATAAAAGCTCGAATGGTGTTGCCTAATAAGGAATAGGGGAAGTTATTTGCACGGTAATGAAAGAAAACGGTACAATAGAAATTAGTAATGCGGTATCGGTGTCATATCCGAACTTTTTGACCAACTAGCTACGCTATAAGGGAGATTACAAAACGAAGTATACTCATTCAAAAGGTTGCGTTCTTATAGTGGGTTGCTTATGATAAATGAACAGAAGAGAATATTTTTTAGAATTAAAGGAGACGTTTATGAAAAAGTTTGAACAAGCTGTTTCGTATATTGAAAGTGGTGAAGCGGAAAAAGGATTACAATTATTAAAAGAACAGTTACAAATTGCGAATGATGAAGAGAAGTATGATATCGCTCGCTACTATCATACACTTGGATTTACGGATGAGGCGCTAGCAATTACTGAAGACTTACGTTTACTATATCCGGAAGAAAGTGAATTTACGGTATTTTTAGCAGAATTATATATTGATCTAGATAAAGAAGATGAAGCGATTGAAGTACTTCATGATATTCCAGAAAATGATGATTTATATGTTCAATCGTTATTACTTGTTGCGGATTTATTCCAAATGCAAGGTTTTGATGATGTAGCAGAGCAAAAACTATTAAAGGCGAAAGAAATCATGCCTGAAGAACCTGTTATTACGTTTGGATTAGCAGAATTATATAGCAGTAAAGGTGAAGAACAAAAGGCAATCACTTATTACGAGTCGCTAGTAGCAGAACATAAAGTAATGGGTGGTGTTGTCATTGCACTTCGTCTTGCAGAAACGCTAAGTGCGATTGGAAACTGGGAAGAGGCAATCTCTTACTATGAAGCAGGCTTAGAGGAGCAAAAAGATATTCATTCATTATTTGGATATGCTTTCACATTATATCAAGGGGAAGAATATCAAAGAGCAATTGGTGCTTGGCAAGAATTAAAAGAACTAGATCCTGAGTACGCATCGTTGTACATGTATTTAGCGAAAAGCTATGAAAAAGAAGGAATGCTTCAAGAAAGCTATGAAACACTTCATGAAGGAATTAAAGTAGATGAGCTTTCCGTTCCATTTTATGTAGAATTAGCGAACATTGCAGCAAAATTAGGAAAAGTTGCGGAGGCAGAGGAAGTGCTTCAAAAAGCGCTTGAGCTAGATCCAGGACATTTAGGCGCAACATTAAAATATGCATATATCCTAAAAAGACAAGAAAAGTATGAAGAGTTAATTACAGTTGTAGAGCGTGCTATTGATAGCGGAGAGCCAGATACACAATTGCTTTGGGATCTTGCCTTTGCAAAAAAACAATTAGAAATGTATTCGGATGCATTAAAACACTATGAAAGTGCATATACTTCTTTTAAGAATCATCCAGACTTCTTGGAAGAGTACGGCTATTTCTTATTGGAAGAAGGAATGCGAACAGAAGCAAAAAAAGTGTTTACTCAGTTATTACAACTAGACCCGACACAAATTCATATTGAAGAGTTGTTATATAATTTAGAGGATTTTTCATAATTTGGAAGGAAACTGAATGCCGCTTCTTGAATCTAAAAAGAAAAGAGAAAGACAGAGGAGGGACTTAATTGCTATGAATACCCCTGTTTCTGTAAACGAGAAGAAGGATTTTGTAAAATGGTTTTTGAATAATTACCAACTGAAACAGCGAGAATGTGTATGGATTTTGAATTATTTAATGAGTCACGACCAATTAATGCATAAAGTCCACTTCGTAGAACATGCAAAATATTGTCCGCGTGGCTTAGTGATGTCAGCAAATTGTGTGAAGGACACACCGTTTCACTTCTTCAAACAAAATGTTATGACAACAGATGCTGAAAAATCGTTTCATGATATTCGTTTAAATCGAGATGAGGATATTTATATTCAACTCAACTTTAAATCATCGTTTAAAAATGCAAATTATGTAGCTGTATTAGAAGACAATCCATATTTACCGAAGCATATTGAAGTAAATGAAAAAGATCGTTTACTTGCAGAGAAATTTTTAGAAGAGAGTGTATTTTCATTTAGAAGAGAACGTATTTTGAAACAAATTGATGAAGCGTTGGATAAGCAAGATAAGGAAGCGTTTCATAGGTTAACGGCGGAGTTAAAGACTTTATAGAATTTATTTGGATTATTTAATTTTTACAAATTTAAGGATTTTTCAAGAAAAACTACCTATATTAGGTAGTTTTTCTTTTTTTACCCCTTTTAGTATGGTTTAATATATATAAAGTGAAAGTTCTGTTATTTTAATTAGAGGGAGGGAAGAAATGTGAAATGGATTGTAAAAGACGTGGAACAGTTTGAGCAAGCAAGAGAGTATGTAGATACAGTGGTAATACCTCTTTTCTCAATTTCAGTAGCAAAAGAAATGAAAATGGTAGTAGAACAAGGTGAATTTATAGAATTGTTGAGTATGGAGTTGGAAAGAGAATATAAAGGAAGAGTGCTTTTACTACCTGCATTTACGTATTTAGTAGAAAGTCAAAAGAAAGAAAAAGATCGTTTGCAAGAATGGACAAATTATTTAAAAAGCCAAGGTTTTAAGCATATTTCTTATGTTACAAGTGATTTTTCATGGAAAGAAGATATGCAAGGGTTACAAGGGGATTTATTTTGGTTTCCCTCATTAGCGTTAGAACAATTTAGTGATCAAGCGAAGAGAGAAGTCATTCATGCTCATATAAAAAATATAATGGTAATGTTAGAAGAAAAATGGGGAAAACAATAATAAACAGAAAGTTCTTATTATTATGAGTAGTATGATATTGACCTGTGCATGAGGGTATTATATCATGATAGTGTCCTAGTTTTTATTTTTTATATTATTTTTCACGAGGGGACAATTTCTGATAGAGGGGGGAAATTTTCGTGAGCGAGAAAGAACATCGTGTGTCAAGGAGACAGTTTTTAAATTACACCCTTACAGGGGTAGGAGGCTTTATGGCAGCGGGTATTTTAATGCCGATGACGCGATTTGCGCTTGATCCGGTGTTAAGAAAAGAAGCAGGAACGGATATGGTTGCTGTTGCACAAGTAAAGGATATTACAACAGAGCCGAAGCGTTTCGATTTTAAGGTGAAGCAGGTTGATGGATGGTACAAGTCTGAGGAACCAAAATCAGCTTGGGTTCATAAAGATGAAAGCGGAGACATTGTTGCGTTCTCTCCAGTATGTAAACATTTAGGATGTACAGTTAACTGGAATTCGGACAAAGCACATCCGAATCAATTCTTTTGCCCATGTCATGGGGGGCGTTACACAAAAGATGGGATTAACATTAAAGGCACACCGCCCCTTGCTCCGCTTGATGTTTACGAGTCTAAAGTAAAAGATGGGACATTGTATTTAGGAAAAGCGAAGCCAAGAGGGGGTGCAAAATAGATGTTAAATAAAATTTATGATTGGGTAGATGAACGATTAGATATTACACCAATATGGCGCGATATCGCTGATCATGAAGTACCTGAACATGTAAACCCGGCACATCACTTTTCTGCATTTGTCTATTGCTTTGGAGGGCTTACCTTTTTCATTACTGTAATTCAAATTTTGTCTGGAATGTTTTTGACGATGTATTATGTGCCAGATATTAAAAATGCTTGGGAATCGGTTTATTATTTACAAAATGAAGTTGCTTACGGACAAATTGTTCGTGGTATGCACCACTGGGGTGCTAGTCTCGTAATTGTAATGATGTTTTTACATACACTTAGAGTTTTCTTTCAAGGTGCTTATAAAAAGCCTCGTGAGTTAAACTGGATTGTTGGTGTTCTTATTTTCTTTGTTATGTTAGGTCTTGGTTTTACCGGATATTTATTACCGTGGGATATGAAAGCGTTATTTGCTACAAAGGTAGGGATTCAAATTGCAGAGCAAACGCCGCTCATTGGTCCTTATATTAAAACATTACTCGCTGGTCATTCCGAAATTGTTGGCGCTCAAACATTAACTCGCTTCTTTGCTATTCACGTCTTCTTCTTACCAGCAGCACTTCTAGGTTTAATGGCCTTCCACTTCATCATGATTCGCAAACAAGGTATTTCCGGTCCACTATAAGAGATTGCTAAATTAAAGGAGAAAAGAACTAAAGGAGGGAGATTATGCATCGCGGCAAAGGGATGAAGTTTGTAGGAGATTCTCGGGTACCAGTAGCTCGGAAACCAAACATTCCAAAAGACTATTCTGAATACCCAGGAAAAACAGAAGCGTTTTGGCCGAACTTCTTGTTAAAAGAATGGATGGTTGGAGCAGTTTTTTTAATCGGTTATTTATGTTTAACAGTGGCGCATCCGTCACCGCTTGAGAGAATGGCGGACCCAACAGATGCGGGATATATACCACTTCCAGATTGGTACTTCTTATTCTTGTATCAGTTATTAAAGTATTCTTATGCTTCCGGTTCATTTACTGTAATTGGAGCATTTATTATGCCAGGGATTGCGTTTGGGGCATTACTGTTAGCTCCATTTCTTGACCGAGGCCCAGAAAGACGTCCATTGAAGCGTCCTGTAGCAACTGGATTTATGCTTTTAGCAATTGCATCAATTATCTTTTTAACTTGGGAATCTGTAGCACACCACGACTGGGAAGCTGCAAAAAAACAAGGAGCAATTGTAAAAACAGCACCAGTTGATAAAAATGATGACGGCTATAAATTAATGCAAAAAAACACTTGTTTAACATGTCATGGTGACAATTTACAGGGCGGTGCAGCAGCACCAGCGCTACAAAACTTAACTTTAAAACCAGAAGAAATTGCTAAAATTGCGAAAGAGGGAAAAGGCGCAATGCCTAAAGGTGTATTTAAAGGAACGGATGAAGAACTGAAAAAACTTTCGGAATTTATTGCGAAGTATAATAAGAAGTAAATAGAGAGCTGACTACAAAATTTGTAGTCAGCTTTTTATTTTGATGATAGAAAGTTTACTATATAATAGAGTAGAGTTAGATGATAAAATGACTTTGTTTGAAAGGTGTTGGACATACAGATTGGTTTACTTGTATGCAATGTTAAGACAACGCTCAGTATTATTATTTTTATTAGTTGTTAACATATTAGGTACGATTTACGGATTTATATAGTATGGAGATCAATTAAAAGAAACGTCACTTATATTTGGGCCGTTTGTACCAGATAGCCCTATGGGGAGTCTCTTTTTTGTCTTTGTTTTAATTGCTTTCTTGATAAAGAGAAACTGGGGGGCTAATAGAGGCGCTAGCGATTGTTACTTTAACAAAATATGGTATATGGGCTGTTGTTGTACACGCAATTATGATTTATGTAAAAGGTTCTATTGGTCTTATGGAGTATATGTTAATGCTTTCGCATTTTGCGATGGCAGTGCAGGGAGTGTTATATGCTTCATTTTACCGTATAAAAAAATGGCATTTTGTAGTAGGAGGCATATGGACATTACATAATGATGCAATTGATTATTTATTTTGGCAAATGCCGAGATATGGAATTATGCATTTGTTTGTAGAGAAAATTGGTTATTTTACGTTTTGGTTAAGCATTGTTGTACTGTGTATTGTATATTATTATTGCTTACGTGAACATCGAAAGCAGTTTTCTTTATGATGGTGAGACGTTTAGGGGGAGAAAATGAAGAAGAATAAGAGTGGTACAAAAGTGTTGAATCGATTGATTACTATAGTTGTTTCATATAGCATAGCATTTTCTATTTTTGCACTCGCAGTAATGGTAGTTGTATACGGAAAATGGCTGTATTATTTTGAAATTGATTTTTTAAACATTCCAGATTTAGCGGATATGACGAAAGATGAAATTAAGAGAAATTATGATGTGCTGATTACATATTTATCACCGTTTTATAAAGGAGCATTACAGTTACCAACATTAGATATGTCTACAAATGGTCGTATTCATTTTGTAGATGTTAAAAATATTTTAGTGAAGATTCAATATGCAATGTACGCAACAATTACGATTGCAGTAATAGGAGGTTTTTATTTATTAAAAAAGAAAAATGAAAAGTTTTTACTGCACGGATCGATTCTAACAATCATGTTTCCGATAGCACTGATGTTACCAATTGCTATTAATTTTGAAAAGAGTTTTATATTATTCCATAAGCTTTTATTTAGTAATGATTATTGGATGTTTGATATTGAAACGGATCCGATTATATTAATGCTACCAGAAGAATTCTTTATGCATGCTGCGTGTGCTATTTTATTATTCATTTTATGTGGTAGTATATTTTGTTACAGCATGTATAGATATTTTATAAAAAAGAAAAGGGATTCAAAGGAAAAATTCCCTGCTTAAAGAGAATTTTTTTCTTTTAAAACGATAATATATTTTTCGGTCCAGTTCTGTTCTATTCTTGTCCAAATTAACATATTTTGTACTAGTAGTTATAGGGGGGACCGGGATGAAGAGAACATTAATTGGATTGATAGTATTTCTAATTATAATGTTTCCATTACGTATATATGCTGAAGGGTGGAGTAAACTAACAGGGTTGTTAGATGACTCGATACAGCTAGTGAAGCGTAATGAAGATGAAAAAGCCGTACAAGTATTACAACATTTCTCGGAGCAGTTTATACGAATGGGAAATGAAAAGAAGCAAGATGTAACGCCAGATCAATTTAGAGTCATTTCTTTAGCTTACGACAAGGCGAAACAATCTCTCTTGGAAAAAAAATTAGGTAAGCAAGTTAAAATCGATAATGTGTTAGCGTTACAACTTGCTGTTGATGCGCAAGTATCGAAATATCAACCACTTTGGATGGAAAGAGAAAGAAAAGTAATGGGCGCCTTTTCTCAAGTGGAAAAAGCGATGAAAAAAGAAGATGCTGGACAGTTTCAACAAACGTTAAATACATTTTTAAATGAATTTAATATTATTTACCCAAGCTTAATGATTGCTCTGCCAGAAAATGAAGTGCAACGTGTAAATGCTCATTTATCTTATTTGGATGAATTTCGTGACGTTATGTTAAAAACGAAAGGTGGCCAAATGCAATTAGGAATCATTAAAGGAGATTTGCAAAAGATATTTCACACAGTAAAAAAGGATGAAATTGCCCCCTCTCTCATTTGGTTTATGACAATTACTGGAGGACTTATTTTATTCACATTAACTTATGTCGGATGGAGAAAGTATAAAGGAGAGAGAGAAAAAAGAAAAAATAATGTACATTCTAAAAATAGATAATGCGATAAATAAAGATACGGGTTGTAATGTTTATCCCGCTATTTGT
>NUMR01000043.1:91747-94493 GCA_002578045.1 Bacillus cereus | reverse complement strand
ATTCGGCGAATGTGGGGAAGTGAGGTGGGAGATAATTGCCCGTAAAAGCCCGATTAGTGAGGGCTAATAATCAGTGGGGATGGACAAAACCCCCACTGATTAAAGCTTCGCTTTATTGTTATGGAAATTCATTCCTTGTAACTGGTACAATTAAGTCATAAGGAGAAGATTGTGATGACTATGTATAAAAGGTTTAGTTTAATCATGTTCCTCGTTTTTCATAACGATTAATGAATATCATGCTTCTTAAAGTTACCGCCTTTTACTTCTGCTACATCATAAACTGTAATAAAGGCATTTGGATCAATTTCCTGGATAAGTTCTTTCATTTTACTTTCTTCTAAACGGTTAATTACACAAGAGATTTCTTTAAATTTCTCTCTTGAATAACCACCATAAACTTCATTGTATGTTGCGCTTCGTCCTAAACGATCGCGAATTGTTTCTACCATTAATTCAGGTTCTTTTGTAATGATTTTAAATGTTTTTGAGCCACTTAAACCAACTTCAACGATAAGAATCATTTTCGAGGCGATAAAGTAAGCAATTGCCGAAAGGATAGCTCCTTGAAGACCGAATACTATTGATACGAAAATAAATACGAACATGTTTAAGAATAAAATAAGGTCACTCGTTCCGAAAGGTAACTTACGAGAAAGTAATACAGCTAGCATATCAATTCCATCTAATGCACCGCCGTTACGTAATGCTAGTCCCATACCAAAACCGATAATAATACCACCAACTACAGTAACTAAAAGTGTATCGCCTTCAATAATTGTCGGGACTTGATGCATGAGAATGGTACCTACTGCTAGTGAAGCGATCCCGATAATAGAATAAATTGCAAAGCTTTTACCAATTTGCTTATATCCTAACCAAACGAAAGGAATGTTAATAACTGCGATTAAAAGTCCTAGTGGTAATCCAAATAATCTAGAGTTAACGATACTTAAACCAGTTACGCCCCCATCTGATACGTTATTTGGAATTAAGACAGCTTCTAATCCGTACGCTGTAATAAATGCACCAATAATAATCATCAAAGCTTTTAAAGCGATTTTTAGCTTATTGGGTTTGTTTTTGGTAATTTTCTTCATGTAATTTCCTCATTTCAGACTAGTTTCTTATTTGTTACATCATTCACACTTAAACTTCATTTTAACATTTTATTTGAAAAAATTCGCCTTTAATGGATATATGAAAGGGATATCATCAACATATTGTCTTTAACATATTTTTGAAATGAGTATAAGAAATCCCATCCTTTCAAAGGATGGGAGGTATTAAGAAATTATAAAACTAAGTACGGATAGGAATAAAGCGAATCCTAAAATCGCTCCGCAAATTTTCATATGACGTTTACGTCTCATTACGACAATCGCAACATATTCACGAATCATTGCGTTAGGCCAGTAATAAAATGCAGTTTTTGATCCAATTCCTTGGCTATTAAGACCAGCTTGTCTTGCGTATATACCAGCGCGGAAAAGATGGAAATTGTTCGTTGTAAAAATACTTCTATACTTACCTTCTGGCTTTAAAGAATCCATAATTTCTTTAGAAAACAACATATTTTGATATGTGTTTACAGAGCGATTTTCTTGCACTGTATGCTCAAGAGGAATTCCTTTTTCAACAGCGTAATTTTGCATCGCTTCTGCTTCTGGAAGACCTTCATCTGGACCTTGTCCGCCAGAGAAAATGATTGTTGGTGGTGTATTCACAGCGGCTTGTTTCCAATAAAAGTCGATAGCTTTATTAATTCGACTCGCAAGTAAAGGTGGTACTTTATCATTAATTAAGCCACTGCCAAGAACGATGATGAAATCTTGATTACGTCTTGGTCTGTTGAATTGGTATAGAAAATAAGCGGTTAAGAAGTTAGATAGGTGTATAAAGAAATATACGCTTATAAGAGAAATACCAGCGAAAATAGGCTGGAAATGTGATGAAAATAAACTTTCTGGACTTATAATAGGAAGTAACATCGAGAATAAAATCCCTAAAGCAGCAATAAGTGTTAAACAGTTAGTGAAACGTCTTCCTTCTCGTTTCATTAAAATTCTAGCATTAAGAAATAACCCAAACATTAAGGCAACAATACCAAAAGGAAGCATAATGATAAGTGCTAAAGTAGGTAAAAATATAATGTAGCGCAGAGCATCATTACCTGAGTTATAAGATGTAATCATACAAAAAAGAAGGAAACAGCAGAAAAAGGCATTAAATAAAAAGCCGTTTATAATTTTTCGTGGATCTTTTAAGTAAGAGATAAGAAAAATAATAAACAATATAAGTGGAATAATTCCGAAATACATAAATATAGTACACCTCAATTTGTATAATGTTTTCTTGCATCTTTAATATTACATGATTTTGAAGGCGATGATAAAAAAATAACGATTTTGAATTTTCTCAATAAATAATATAGTTAAATATGGTAAAATATATTCAAAGCGATATATTAAAAGTAAAATGGCTGAAGGGGCACTCTGTAGAGTGCCTTTTTCTTTTAGGTATGTAATTGTGCATATTGTATTTATTTTCAAAGGAAGAGGATTAAAATATAAGTTGTAGACAGACTTTATAAAGTAGAATTTTGTACAAACACTTTCCTCTACTTTTTTGTATCTAACAATCGTATAACAATAAATAATTCTGTTTTATAGTGTCTGTTTATGAAGAGTGTAAAGGGTGTCTTCTTTGAAGGCACCTTTTTGTTATTTAGTATATATAGTTTTCA
>NUMR01000043.1:0-91734 GCA_002578045.1 Bacillus cereus | reverse complement strand
TGAAAACTATATATACTAAACATTAGCAATCTTCCGTATAAAGATTATCAATTTACTATATATTCCAGTGGTGTTAAGCTACATATGAAAGGCTTTCTTTTTCAAAATATTACCCCTAATAAAATTTTGAAGAAGTCAACTGTCTCCAAACTTGCCATTTATGCTTAGAGAAAAAGCACTCATCTGAGTGCTTTTTCTTATTTACACATGCTATTTTTTTTGGTGATTCTCATAAAATGAAAGTAACGAAATGAAAGTAGGTGACAAAATGCCAGCAGTTGTGGAAGGTGTTATTATTGGAAACTGCAATGGGACTGTTAATTTAGGTGATAAATATAATGTGCAGCCGATTGAACAGACGAAAGCTTATAATGGATCGGGATCATCGAATACGGGATTCCGTGTGAGAACATTCAGTGGTAGTAGTACAGCGGATGTAGGAGATAACGATGTGTATGATCAAGTAATTCAATCTACGTTATAATTTTTATATGTAAAATGGCATGAAGCGGTGCATTTGTTGTGTAATACAATTTAGTTGAGAGTTGTAAGTAATTCTTCTGTATCATAGTTGTTAGATTGGAAATATAACATCTTATCGAAAATCATACGTAAAAAAAGACACTTCAACGAAGTGTCTTTTTTCATCTTAGTGGTACCCTTTAGCAGAGTTTTTATGAATTTTATTTTTAAAGATACTGTAGCTCCAAAGTTGATATCCAATAACAATTGGTACCATAACCATTGCAACGAAGAACATAATTTTTAAGTTTAATTGACTACCTGCTGCGTTGTATAACGTTGTACTATAAGCGTCGTTAATACGTGATGGTAACATTCTTGGGAACATCCCTGCAAAACCAGTTGCCATAAACATTGCGATTGTTAAACAAACGAATGTGAATGCAAGTCCGACTTTATGTTTGTACACCATAATAAGTGCGAGTACACTCATTAACATTGCAAGTACTGGAAGAATAAATAATACAGGATATTCCGTAAAGTTTTGGAATAAGTTTGTACGATTAGCAGTTGCTACATAGAAGATAGCTAAAATGATAGCAGCTGCCATTGAAAATGGTCTTGCGATTTTATAAGCGCGATCAGATACATCACCAGTCGTTTTAATCATAACCCAAAGAGCACCAGATACGACGAATATAACAGTGAAGAAAAGACCACCTAAAATACCGTAATGGTTTAGTAAGCTAAATAAAGTTCCTTCATAGCCGTCTTTGCCGATTTGTAGTCCGTAATACAGGTTAGCGAATGTAACACCGAATAGGAAAGCAATTAAGAAACTTCCCGTTGAAAATGCCCATTTACAAGTTTTTTGCCAAATTGGTGAATCATCTTTATGCATAAATTCAAGTCCAGCGGCACGAGCAAATAGTGCAAGCAATACTAAAAATAGTGGTGTATATAAATAGCTAAACATATTTGCATATGTGACTGGGAAGGCAGCAAATGTTGCACCACCAGCTGTAATTAACCATACTTCATTACCGCCCCAGAATGGTCCAATTGCTTCTTGCAATTGATTTCGTTCTTGTCGATCTTTCGTAACGAAAGGAAAAATCATTCCGTTACCAAGTGCATAACCATCAAGAATAAAGTAAACTGTCCAAATCACGCCCCATAAACCGAACCAGATGATTGCAAGCATATCATGAGACATGAGCCGCACCTCCCTCAGTAGCACGTTCTTCTAATACTACTGGTCCTTTTTTCGCGAACTTCAGCATTAAGTATACGTCTGCAATTAAAAGTAAGGTGTAGAACAATACTAAACTAATTAGTGAGAACCAAATTTGTAGAACGGATATTGGCGATACAGATTCGGCTGTACGCATCAATTTATATACTGTCCATGGTTGGCGACCTGCTTCAGCAACAATCCAACCAGCGTTAATCGCGATATACGGAAGTAATACAGACCACATTGTTAATTTTAAATAACGTTTTGAGTTTTCTAGTTTTCCTTTTCGGTTTAAATAGAAGCCGTACCAAGTTAATGCCATAAAGAACATACCAAGTGCAACCATTAAGCGGAAGCTATAATACACGAGGTTAACATTTGGACGTTCATCTTTCGGAATATCTTTTAAACCAACAATTTCTCCGTCAAATGAGTTTGTATAGAAGAAACTTCCAAGTTTCGGAATAGTAAGAAATTCAAAGTTCTTTTCATTTTTTACATCAGGAATTTGAACAATTGAGAAGCCTTGTCCTTTTCCAGTTTCCCAAACAGCTTCCATCGCAGCACCTTTTGCTGGTTGATATGTAGCTGCTGATACACCAGATTGATGTCCCATAAAAGGTGTAATTGTTGCGGCGAATAGACCTAACATTAAACCAAACTTAAATGATTTTTTGAAGAAATTAACGTCATTTTTACGTAATAAGTGATAAGCACTAATTGCCATAACGAATAAAGCACCAACGATATAACAACTAATAACAGTATGGAAGAACATATTCCAAGCATATGGGTTTGTAATAAGTGCCCAGAAATCGTTTAATTCAGCACGGCCATTACGTACGACGTAACCAACAGGATTTTGCATAAAGCCGTTTGCTGTAATAATCCAAAGGGCGGAAATATTTGTTCCAAGTGCAACCATCCACATACAGAAAGCACGGAACTTTGGTGAAATTTTGTCTTTACCGAATAACCATATTCCCATGAAAGTAGATTCTAAGAAGAAAGCAACGAGTGCTTCGATTGCGAGAGGTGATCCGAAAATATCTCCCATATATTTGGAGTACTCAGACCAGTTTGTTCCAAATTGGAATTCCATCGTAATCCCAGTTATAATCCCCATTACGAAGTTAATGGTAAATAACTTACCCCAGAAATTTGCCATTTTGCGGTATGTTGGATTCAATGTGCGGGCGTATTGAGTCTCCATACACGCTACTAAAATAACAAGTCCGATTGTCAAAGGTACAAATAAAAAGTGATAAAAAACAGTAATTGCAAATTGAAAACGACTCAGTAACAGAACGTCGGACATAATAAATATTCACTCCTTTTTTACATTATCTACAATCAGTTTATAGTGAAAATACGTTTAAAGTATGTGACACTTGTTACAAAGCTGTGTGTATATTTTGAAAGAATTATGTCGATTATCTGAAAATATCTTATTTTTAACATAAAGCAATATCCTTTTTGAGTTTTTCATATTTTGGTACACTATTTATGTAGTGTAAATGAGAGAAAAGAGGGTTCCTTACTATGAAGTCATTAGAAGAGATTTTGCAGTACAATGAAAAGTTCGTTGAAGAGAAGAAATATGAAGAGTTTGTAGCAGGGAAATTTCCAAACAAAAAGATGGTAATTATCTCTTGTATGGATACACGTCTTGTTGAACTATTACCGAAAGCGATGAATATGCGTAACGGTGATGTGAAAATTATTAAAGTAGCAGGCGCTGTTATTTCCCATCCATTCGGAAGTATTATGCGTAGTATTTTAGTTGCTGTATACGAACTTGGTGCTGACGAAGTATGTATAGTTGGTCACCATGACTGTGGTATGGCAAAAATTCAAGCGAGCAGTACAATCGAGAAAATGAAAGAACGTGGTGTAACAGAAGAAAAATTAGATACACTTCGTTATTCTGGAATCGATTTAGAAAAATTTTTACGCGGCTTCTCTAGTGTAGAAGAAAGTGTAGAACATAGTGTATCAATACTTCGCAACCATCCGTTACTTTCGGAAGAAGTACCTGTTCATGGCCTTGTTATTCACCCTGACACAGGAAAATTAGATTTAGTTGTGAATGGTTACGAAGCCTAAGAATGTATATTGTCATCCTTTTTATCTGGGACAGGATCAAATCCTCCTGGATGGAAAGGATGACATTTTAATATACGCTTACAAGTTAGCCAAAAACCTTTGAGTGCACCATGTTTTTGAAACGCCTCTAATCCATAATGAGAACAAGTTGGATAAAAGCGGCATGTGGGTGGGGTCATTGGAGAAATGAATTTTTGATAAAAGCGTATAAGCCCAATAAAAATCTGTTTCATAATGGTCTCCTTTTCAGCATAGTCTTAAAGTATTATAGCATGACTGTACATAATACTTTACTAATGTAAATTTCCATTATATCATATTGGATATAGCGGAATTAAATTAAAAGCGGGAGGGATGTTGTATGCCATCAGTAGAAAGCTTTGAATTAGACCATACGATTGTAAAGGCACCTTATGTAAGACATTGTGGGGTTCACAATGTAGGTAGTGACGGTATTGTAAATAAATTCGATATTCGTTTTTGCCAACCGAATAAACAAACAATGAAGCCAGATGTTATTCATACGTTAGAACATTTATTAGCATTTAATTTACGTAAATATATTGATCGTTATCCGCATTTTGACATTATCGATATTTCACCAATGGGCTGCCAAACAGGATATTATCTTGTAGTAAGCGGAACACCGACAGTTCGAGAAATCATTGATTTATTAGAACTAACATTACAAGATGCCGTTCAAATTACAGAAATCCCAGCTGCAAACGAAACACAATGTGGCCAAGCGAAGCTTCACGATTTAGAAGGAGCAAAACGCTTAATGAACTTCTGGTTAAACCAAGATAAAGATGAACTTGAAAAAGTATTTGGATAAAGTGAAGCTTTAATGAGTGGGTGATGGAGCAAATGTCCCATCACCCACTCATTATTAGTCCACACCAATCGAGATAAAAGGGAAAAGCACAGATTTTATATAAAAACAATGGGTGTGCTAAACTAATGAATTGGAGTGAAATAAGAACCAAATATTTAGATACTCTTGTATTAGTAGAAGCTGTTTCAGGTTATTTAAAAGGGAATAAACGTATGATTCAGGAAATGTCGATAGTAGATGAATAGAATAGTACAGAAAGCGTATGGGCTGCATATAAGAAAATACATCGCGATTTTCCACAAAGGGAATTTTATATCTTTCATACAAGGAAGAAGAGATTGAAGTAGAAGAATAACGGTTTAGCAGAGTATGTGGGAGAGCATAAAATCCTTCTTGAATAGATTAATTAACGAAATATTTCTGTTAAGCCAATAAATAAAGCAGCAGCTCCTGCTAACAGAGCAAGTACACTCCCACCTTTTTGCTGTTTTAATATTTCCTCTAAACTTATGGTGAGAGCCATAACTCCTAAAAAGATGAACATATAAGGCATGATTTCTCTATTACCAGTAAAAAAGCTATAGATAAGGCGATAAGTGAAAAAGTAATTCGTAATCCTTTTAGCATGAAGTCACTCTCCTTCTATTTTATGTAGGTAATGATGAGCACAATCCAAGAGAAAGTTCCAGCAGCAATACAAATAAATCCGGTCCCTGATTCCTTCTTTTTTATTTGTTCAATCGCAATGAGAAACATGAGAGCCCCTAATAGAAATTGTGAAAGTGGTAGAAAGTTATTTTGACCTGTATAGAGCCCAATTGTCGATATAATTATCACAGTGAATGCGGTTGCGATGCGAAGTATACGAAGCATACTATGAGTCCTCCTTATTATTTTTTGCATAAGGGTTATCTTCTGGTTTATCAACGGAATGTTTATATGAAATACCCTTTATTAATCGTCATAACAGAGAGTACTAGTACGATTATGATACCGATAATTAATAGTTTGAGCATAAAACTCCTCCTTTTTTTATTCTACATAATTTTATAATTAATGAAAACAATAGAAATTAAAAGGAGGAAAGAAGGGCGTTACATGGAGAATAAAAAAATATATTATGTATCAGTTGGAAATGGCCAAATTTCGCAAGTGAAGCCGGTGGATACGTATAATTTTGAGATTTATGCAAATGACGAGGAGATTACAGAGTTGAGAGACTATTTTGATCAAGCATATGTAGAGGATTTAGGCTCGTTCGTACGCTCTCACGTTCCATTCGTCGAGTATCACTATGATTCGAATAATGACAGATATGATGAACAACTACAAAAAGCATATAAAATGATTTACGATTTAGGAAATCATGAGACGAAAGAATTAGTCGCACAAATGGGAATAATCAATGGATTATAATTGGATAATATTATGCAGAAAAGCGAGAATATGCTACAATTTGTGGTAGGAAAAACTTGTAACCATCAATAGGGGAGTAATGGCATGTACAAATTTAAAGATTATTACCACAACACTGTACAATTATCGTTTGAACGTTACCCATTTTCTCCTGAGCCAAAGCATGTTTGGGTTGTATGTCGGTACGGGGATCAATGGTTATTAACGCATCATTTACGCCGTGGTCTTGAGTTTCCAGGTGGTAAAGTAGAGCTCGGGGAAACACCGGAAGAAGCGGCAGTTCGAGAGGTTCATGAAGAAACCGGCGGCATAGTTTCTGATTTAACTTACTTAGGACAATATAAAGTATCTGGAAAAGATAAAATAATCATTAAAAACATTTATTTTGCAACAATTAGTGCGGTAGAAGAACATACGCATTACGAAGAAACGAAAGGATCTGTTTTATTAACAGAAATTCCTGATAACATTAAAACGGATAGAAAATTTAGCTTTATAATGCGCGACGATGTACTGGCGCGTACGATGAAACATATAGAAGAAATCGGCTGTTTTACGAAATAAAGTGGCCGGTTTCTTTTTTGTGTTTAAGATTAAATGTAAATATATATTTACATAATTTTGGGTGTGTTATACGAATTTTGTAAAGGTGTTTTTGCTTTTTAGGGGGAAAGATGGAAAAAGGAAAGAATACAACTGTTTCTGCTAGTTATAGATCATCCAAGTAAACCACATTTTACAGTATATGAATAACAGAGGGAGAGGAGGCTTTTTTGAAAAATTGCCTTCTTCTATCAATTCCCGGAGCTTGTGAAAATGCGTGCGGAAGTATTTTCAGGATTATACGATGTTTCGAAAACGATTGAATAACAAAGTGGAAACTAATGCGAATTATGTGTTCGATATATTTTAGCCAAGGGAAAATGTGAAGAATTTTAGTTCTTTGCGTTTTTTTATGTTGATAAAATCGAAAATTCTGTCTTTTTATAAAAAGAAGAAGGAACTGGCGCTATAAAATAGAAGTAGTTAGTATAAAAATGTCACAAAATAGACACAATTATAGTGCGCATGTTGTAGGGACGATAAGTATACTCTCGAGGAGGTAATGGAACGTATGAAAACGATTCTTGTGGTTGCTGGTCTCATTTGGGTAATGTCTCACGGTTTTCCGATTTTTGAAGGAGAGCAAATTCGTAGTGCGTTAAATAAAAAGTTTAATGATTATCATGTGATAGATCGAAAAGATAATGTCGTTACAGTACGTGTGAAAGACTGTTTCCATACAGTTACGGTTGCGAATGGAAACGTTACAAATGAAACGAAAATGTGCGATAATAAGTAAAAGAAAGAAGCTGACTCTAGCGTACCATTTTGAGTTAGCTTCTTTTTTGTTTTCCAATTAGAAGTTTTTCAAACGCCTCGACAAACACATACATAAGTGTTGCAAGGACACATGTGAGTAGTACGCTAAGTAAGACGAGCGTGAAGTTAAAGACTTGGAATCCATAGCTAATTAAATAGCCAAGTCCTTGTTTAGAAACGAGAAGTTCACCGAAAATAACACCGACCCACGATAAACCAACATTCACTTTTAATGTTGAAATAATTGTTGGGAAGGATGCAGGGAGAATAACGTGCTTATAACATTGCCATTTATTTGCGCAAAATGTATTCATAACTTTTATATAGTTAGAATCGACTTCTTGAAATGCGCTGTAAATAACGAGAATGGTAATGATGATAGAAATAATTACGCCCATTGCAATAGATGATGAAATATTTGGACCGAAAATAACAATGATGATAGGGCCAAGTGCTACTTTGGGCATTGCATTTAGAACGACGAGATATGGATCAAGTACGCGAGCTACAAGTGGTATCCACCAAAGAAATGTAGCAATACTAGCCCCGAGTACTGTTCCAAGTATGAAACCTGCTCCTGTTTCAAGTAATGTCGTCCATATGTGAATCCAAAGAGAACCGTCACTCCATTTACTAAGGAAGAGATTCCAAATGCTTGAAGGGGAACTAAAGAGTAACGGATCAATCCATTCTTTTTTGCTTGCTAGTTCCCATAGTGCGAAGAAAAGGAAGAGCAGTAAAAACTGTAAGGAGCGGGCAATCCATGCACGTTGACGTTCTTTCTTTCGAAACTGTTCATGTAGCTGTTTTATATTATCCAAGGCGCTCCAACTCCTTCCATATGTCTTGGAAAAGAGTTGGGAAGTCATAGTGGTGGCGTGCTTCTAACGGTGATAAGGAGCGGATACTATCTGGGACGATAAATATTTTTGCAATTTTTCCGGGATTCGCTTGCAATAAATAAATACGATCACTCATCGCAATTGCTTCTTCTATATCATGTGTTACAAGTAGTGATGTTTTCTTATATTTACGTAATAAGTTGAAGACGAGCTCTTCTAGCTTTAACTTCGTTTGATAATCGAGAGCGGAAAATGGTTCATCTAGTAATAAAATTTTTGGATCGGTCGCTAATGTTCGAACGAGGGCAGCACGTTGACGCATACCGCCGGATAATTCACGAGGATAATGCTGTTCTACATCAGGCAAACCGACTTGTTTTAAAAGCTTTAATGTATGTTCTTTCGTCTGTTCATCATAAATCTTGCGAATATGAAGTCCAAGCATAATATTTTCTTCAATTGTTTTCCAAGGGAACAAGTAATCTTGCTGTAGCATATATCCCATTGATGAAGTTTTCGTTGTAATCGGTTCACCATCTAAAAATACGATGCCTTCAATTGGATCAAGTAGACCAGCGATAATGGAGAGAAGCGTTGTTTTCCCGCAACCACTTGGACCGAGTATAGAAATAAATTCTCCTTCCTCCACTTGTAAACTCATATCTTCGAGAATCAGTTTGGCATTGTCTTTTGCAAAAAAACAGTGAGAAACGTTACGTATTTGTAAAAAACTCATATACTTCGCCTCTATTTCTTAATAACGCTTTCGGCAATTTTTGTATTGACGAGCGTTTCATGTGGGACTTCTTTTTGTAATTCGCCAGCTTCTTTCATAATGGTTTGGAGCTGTTTCCATTCTTCAGCATCTAATAGTGGATTTGTCGCATAAGAATGTTGTTTTTTATAACGTTCAATTACTTTTACTGTAATATCTTTTGAAGTGTCTTTAAATAGTGGAGAAACGGCATCAGCAAGCTCTTCTGGACTATGTGTATCTACCCATTGTTGTGCATTATACAGAGCACGTGTGAATTTTTCAGCAACATCTTTATCTTTCTTTAAGAAACTTTCTTTTGTCATGAACGTTGTATAAGGAACAGTACCAGATTCATTTCCGAACGAAGCGACGATATAACCTTTGCCTTCTTTTTCGAATATACTTGCAGTCGGTTCAAAGAGCTGTACAAACTCTCCTGTACCAGATGCGAAGGCATTTGCAATATTAGCAAACTCGATATTTTGAATTAAGTTCGTATCTTTGTGAGGATCAATGCCATTTTTCTTTAAAACATATTCTCCAACCATTTGCGGCATGCCACCTTTACGCTGTCCTAAAAATGTGACACCTTTTACGTCATTCCAATTAAAAGCGTCTAATTTTTTACGGGAAACTAAAAATGTTCCATCTGTTTGGGTAAGCTGTGCAAAGTTAATGACAGGATCCTTTGCTCCTTGCTGATGAACGTAAATGGATGTTTCGGAACCGATGAGTGCAATATCAATTCCGCCAGATAAAAGAGTAGTCATCGTTTTATCTCCACCAGCTGTTGTTTGTAAATCAATATTTAATCCTTCATCTTTAAAAAATCCTTTTTCAATCCCAATATATAACGGGGCATAGAAGAGAGAATGGGTAACTTCGCCGACGCGAATGTTTTGAGTTTGTTCTTTTGTACCTTCTTTTTTGCTACTGCAAGTAGCAAAAGTGAAAACAGCTAGTAACATGATACAAAAAACAGCTATTAATTTTTTCACTATATGACACCTCCTAGAAGTCGCTCTACAAGCATGATATGTAGGTAAGTGCCTATATGTGAGTATAGATAGCAGGAATTTTTTGGGTGATAAAGAAGCACAAATATAAGGGGAATAAAAAGGAAATGAAATGGATTTCCATCTGGCTAGATATAACTATAAAGAAAGGATCAAAATTAGATTTTTTAGATTTTGTACTTATAGTGATTGTACGTGTCATATGGAAAATACGGATGCTTCCTTTCATATAGTAAAGGACATTTGTTTTTTTATAATTTAATATAGTAACAACCGAATGCACGCGGAATTAAAGTTCGATTACAAGATGGACAAATTGGCGGTTTTCAAAGTGTTGGGTAATAAGAAAGAGGTCGTCTATTTTTGGACGACCTCTTTCTTATTATGCTTGGTTAGTGCGGAAAAATGGAAGCTTCTGCACAATGTAAACTAATCCGTATGCAAGAATTAAGCACATAAGAGGATTAATGAAAAATCCATAGCGGTTAATTGCTAGGAATAAGTTTGAGAAGATAATGTAAATAATAGAACTGGATACTAGCATCATAACTCGTTTATGTTTAAATGAATTGAGCATGAAGCAGAAACTGCTCAAGAATGTACCGATGATAAAGACTCTATGACACATTTGTATAAAGTTATGAATACGGTATTGGTCTACAGCAGGAGCTGTTTTGAATAACTCAATTGTTTTACCAATAGTGAACCAAGAGAACCAATAAGTGAAGTCCGTCTTAAATCCATTTTTGATTAAGTCCTTTGCGTATTCACTTTTATCTGTCAAGCCTTTAGCTTTCATTTCATTCACTATATTCTCATAGCCAATTTTGTTAAATGGATCTGCACCAGCAATTAGCGGATCCGCACCTTGGGTTGAGAATAAAACAAATTGATGAAGTGCTAAATAGTTACGAACAACCCAAGCACCGATAATAAAGAATGGGCCAATGAACCATAATAATCCAATTCGGATGGAGTCTTTAAATCCATATGTGAATAACACAACAAGAACAGGAATAAGCATCATTGGGGCTGGATTTGGTCGGAACATAAGTAAAATGGAAACGACAATTCCAAACCATATATGGAATTTTACTTTATTGTATTTCCACGCGAGAACAAATACATACACACTTAATGACAATAAGAATATTGAAGGGACTTCTGTTAACAATGTACGGAAGTATGTATAGTTACTTGGATAAATCGCATATAAAATACTTGCGATAATTCCATAAATATTCTTTTCAAACAATTCTTTTCCAATTAAGAATACTAATAACACCGTGCCGAGGTTCAGTATCATATTAATAACAGTTGCTACATAATAGTAAGGAAGGGATGTAACATCAGAAATAATCATAGCACCGGCTAATAATAGCGGCTGGCCAGGTGTGATATATGCATTTTTTCCTGGAACTTCACTAGGTTCCAAATAAACATATCCAAAGACACCATGTTTTAATAATTGTTCAGCTGTTAACGAATAGTTAAAAGCATCATTTGCACCATATGTTACTTTGACTAACTCTCCATCTAATCCTGGCTGTTTTACTAGACAAAAAACGTGCAGTAGGAAAGAAAGCGCTAAAATTGCATATACCGCTTTAGGCAAACTTTTAAATTTATTTAGCAAAAATGAGCATCTCCTTTTTTATTAATTCTTTCGTATTTTCATGATAAATCCTTAATAATAGTAAGGTTTTCAAAAACATAATTATTATATCATAAAGTGGAATACTAAAATTAAACTTTTCAAGAATGAATAGTTTGTATGCCAACATATAATTGTTAATTAAGGGGAAATTAAGAAAATGTATTTATAATAAAAGCAAGTTTGAAGACGAAATACATATATGTTATTTTATATAGAAACTGGTTTTATGGTGCGGGGTGGAATTAGTAGATAGAAAAGAGGGAATAAATTGAAGCATGAGTTTACATTTTTTCACCTTCCGAAAAGAAATATATTAATTTCTAGCATTATAAGTAGTATGGTGACCCTATTAGTAACAACTATATTATTTATGATTTTAAAGGTTTTTAATTTAGACATGATGAAAGACCGTTTAAATCAACACCTTATTTTAGGTGTCATAATGATTTTGATATGGGGTATAACATTATATATTACGCATTCCAATAAAAAGGAGACGTCTATACTTAGAGCATCACTGGGAGTGCATTTTATATTATTTTTAATAGCTCATACAGTAGCGGTGTTTTATATTGTGATGCAAGTTAATATGAAGTTTTTAGAAGCCATAAATTGGATTTACCATTATAATATGCAGTTTATATTAAGCTTTGTAGTCATTTATGCCATATATATTCTTGTGTATAACTTGATAGGCAAGGTTTTTCTAAGTGTTATTTTAACGAGTTGCACGTTAGTCATTTTAGGTGTTGTAAATTATTTGAAGTTTATTTTCAGAGGAGATCCGTTATACCCCTCTGATTTTACACAAATTACGCATATGCAATCTGTTATACCGATGGTTATGGAATATTTTAGTTGGAGTTATATTTTTGTCGTTATCTTAAGCATTGTAGCCTGTATTATAGCAGGGATATATATTCAAAAATATATTCAAAATGTAAAGATTCATCTAGGAATAAGAGCTTTATTAGTAATAGGATCTATTTTTGTTTTATATGTGTATAGTAATTATACGAATACGTTTATGAATAAAGTGTTTCAAAAATCGGGTATAGATTTTGTTTTGTGGGATCAAAACGAAAATTATGCTTCAAATGGTTTTGTGCTGGGGTTTATTAGTAATTTAGATACAACAGTTATGGAAAAACCGAAAGATTATTCACAAGAAAAGATGCTTCAAATAGCAAACGATATAAAGAAACAATATAGTAGCAATAGAGGGAAGCAAAAGAAAACAGAGAAACCGAATATTATTTTTGTAATGAGTGAATCGTTTTGGGATCCAACGAAGGTAACCAATCTTTCTTTTAGTGAAGATCCTTTACCGAATTTGCATCATTATATAGAAAATTTTCCAGGTGGACAAACTATTTCTCCTTCATTTGGAGGAAATACTGCGAACGTTGAATTTGAGGCGTTAACGAGTTATTCCATGAGTTTGTTAAAGCCAGGATCTATACCATATCAGCAGGTTGTTATAAATAAGAAGGAAATTCCATCAATTCCGCGGGCGTTGAAAAAAGAAGGGTACTACACAAGTGCAATTCATTCGTTCGGTCGCACATTTTTTAAACGTGATGATGTATATAGGGTGTTAGGATTTGATACATTTAATGCGCAAGATACGATGGAGAATGTAGAAGTTGAGGGAGATTATATTAGTGATTTATCTATGAGTAAAGAGATAATAGCTGAATTAAAGAAGCAAAAACAACCTACATTTATTCATGCAGTTACAATGCAAAATCATTTTCCATTTACAGCAGGAAGATTTGGTGAAAATCAAGTAGAAATTAGTGGATTAGAAAATGAAGAATTGAAGGCAGAATTAGAGACATATACAGAAGGTTTAAGACTTTCAGATGAAGCTCTTCAATATTTAATCGAGCAACTAGATAATTTAGATAGACCTACATTATTAGTATTCTTTGGTGATCATCTCCCATCATTAGGAACAAATAAATCTTTTTATAAAGAGAATGGGTATATAACGGATGAAAAAACGTTAAGCGAACGATTAGCAATGGCAGAAACGCCGTTATTAATGTATGCAAATTTTGATATACCAAATGATAATTTAGGTTTAGTAAGCCCGATTTATCTTTCGAATCTTGTTCTTGATTATGCAGGATTAAATAAATCATTATTTTATCAATTTTTATCAGAACTATATAAAGAAATACCAGTGCTTAGAGACGAATTAAAGGTTGATAAAAATGGAGAAGCGATAAAGGATTTAACAAAGAAACAAAAAGAAATGTTAGAGCAATATAAAATGATTCAATATGATTTACTCGTTGGAAAGCAGTATAGTAAGGATATTCTCTTTAAATAGAGGAAGCAAAAAGAACTTGTATAATGATACAAGTTCTTTTTTATTGTATTTAACGGGGTAACTAGACAAGATGGGTTTAGGGAGTAATACCTGTACCTTTAGTATATATGAAAATGTAATCGTTTTATTTGCGGATTTGTGAGGAATGTGTGAATTTTCATCTCTTTAAAAATTACGTATTTTATCCCGCTATTTGTGGGCAGTCAGACTCTCACCTCAAAATTCGGCGAATGCGAGGAAGTTAGGTGAGAGATAACTGCCCGTAAAAGCCCGATTGGTGAGGGCTCATAATNNAATAAAGTTTCACTTTATTCAGTGCATATTTGGATTCTATATATTATTGGACAGATTCCTCCTTTACCATTGCTATTGTATCGTTAGTCTTAATTTTCTATATACAATGATTTAGAAAAAGAGTGGTACAATATATGAATGATACGAGAAGAGAGGATGAGGATTAACATATGTACGTTACTGTAACAGATGCAGCATATAAAAAGATTATGGATACGATTCCAAGTGAAGCGAAATATATAAAGTTATTTTACGATAATGAAGGTTGCGGTTGTGTTATGAGCGGAATTATCGATTTAGTAGCTGTAGCAGAAAAAGATGAGCGCGATGTAGATATTGAATCAAGTCTACTTAGCTTTATCGCAGATCGCACAAAGCTTGTATTTATGGATGATAAGTTAACGGTTGATTGGCATGAAGGTTGCGGGACGTTTCAACTGAAAAGCCCGAGCCAGTTTTATAATCCAAATATGAAGTTACATGTCCGAGTATAGTACAGAAAAGGCGGCTCCAAATTGTTTTTGGAGCCGCCTTTTTCTATCCCGCTATTTGTGGGNNCCGATTGGTGTGGGCTCATAATCAGTGGGGGATGGACAAAACCCCCACTGATTAAAGTTTCACTTTATTTGCAGCTATATGGGCGAAGGAATATATTTCATTACAACAAATAATCGGTGGAATTATTATTTTCTTCGGCCTGTGGTTTGTGAAATCAGAGAAAGTGAAAGTTCCTTCTACTGTACAAGAACCTATATCAAAATAGGAAAACAGATCACCTATGATCTGCTTTCCTATTTTTTTATTTTTGGTAAGAAGACGAGAAATAAGATTGCAGTAATAAGTGGAATTAAGTTTAAAAATGGAATACGGAAGAGTGTAATAAGAATAATTCCTGAAAGAAGAACACCGAGGACAGCGTAGAAAATACTATGATTTTTTGTGTACCAATACAATGAAAGCCCAATAAGTGCAGGGACAATGAGGTGAATGAGAGCCATTAAAAAATAAATCATTAGACGCCCCCTTTATTTGTGTACTTATTACATCATATCCGTATGTTCATAGATTGATATCACTTTTTTCATAAATGGACGAAAAATGTTTGAAAAAACGTCACAAATTATGAGAGTATGATGTTTGAAATCTTGTATAATATTATTTCTTAAAAACATTCAAACAACATAAACATTGTGTTTATGTTGTTTTTAATTTGAGTGAAATGGATTTTAATGGATAGATAAACTATGGAAGAGGAGTACAACATGATTAGTATGTCATTAAGATCGTTTAAAATTCAATCGTATTATTTACTAGGTTTTCTGTTATTAGGCTGGATGTTAACGTCGTTTTCAGCTCATTTTCTAGGTGCTGGAATTGGACTTATTGTAAGTATGTACTGTGTTTGGCTTTTAGGAAGACGGATTGAGAAGCTTGGAGATAGTATCGTAAAGAAGACGAAAGCGCCGACGCTCGGTATGTTTAATCGTTTTGCAGCTGCCATTTTGGGTGCTATTATTATGTACGAAATTGAGCACCATATGGTTATGTGGGCATTTGCAGTAGGAATTATGGGTGGTTATTTCTTAATCGTTATTAATTTAGGCTACTATAGCATGAAAGAGGAAAAAGAATTAACGAAGAGTTAAAAAGATAAAAAAGCTTCTTTTAAGATGGAATAGAGAATCCAGCGGTGGATAGAAGAGGGCAGGACCTTTTTAGCTCCATGCGTTGTGAGACCAGAAGGAGCAAGTGGGCGTAAAATTTGTTTAGTATAAAAAAATATAAAGAAAGAAGCTTACGTCAAAACGTAAGCTTCTTTCTTTATGTAAGTGTGTGTAACCGTTAAGCCGCATTGGGTTTTGTCGGTGAGTACGCGAAACTTTACAGTTACACGACACTTATTCATATGAGTAAAGGGGTACTCCAATAGAAAGGTTTATAATTCAGCGATTGGACCGCCTAAGTTAATAATATCTTCAGAAACGCTGTCGAATTTTTTGAAGTTCTCTTTGAATTTGTTTGCAAGCTCAATTGCTTTTGCTTTGTAAGCAGCTTTATCAGCCCAAGTTTGTTCAGGCATTAACACTTCGTCAGGTACACCAGGTACGTGAAGTGGAACTTCAAGACCGAAGATGTCATGTTTCGCTGTTTCAGCTTTTGCAAGTTCACCACTTAGAGCTGCTTGAATCATTGCACGAGTGTAACCTAAGTTCATACGCTTACCAATGCCGTATTCGCCACCAGTCCAGCCAGTGTTTACTAAGAATACTTTCGCATCATGTTTCTCGATTTTCTCACCAAGCATTTCAGCATAGCGAGATGCATCAAGTGGTAAGAATGGTGAACCGAAACAAGTTGAGAATGTAGCTTGCGGAGATGTAACGCCGCGCTCTGTTCCTGCTAGTTTACTAGTGTAACCACTTAAGAAATGATACATAGCTTGTTCTTTTGATAACTTACTGATTGGAGGCAATACGCCAGATGCATCAGCAGTTAAGAAAATAATTGTATTTGGATGTCCTGCAACACTTGGCAGTACGATATTGTCAATCGCATGCATAGGATATGCAGCACGTGTATTTTCTGTTAAAGTAGTATCATTATAGTCTGCGATACGCGTTTGGCCATTAATGATAACGTTTTCTAAAACAGAACCAAATTTGATTGCATCGAAAATTTGTGGTTCTTTCTCATGAGAAAGATTTACACATTTTGCGTAGCAACCGCCTTCAATATTGAATACACCGTTATCAGACCAACCATGCTCGTCATCACCGATTAATTTACGGTTTGGGTCAGCAGATAAAGTTGTTTTACCTGTTCCAGATAAACCGAAGAATAGTGCTACGTCGCCTTCTTCACCTACGTTTGCAGAGCAATGCATAGAAAGAATATTTTGTTCAGGTAGTAAGAAGTTCATAATAGAGAAGATTGATTTTTTCATTTCTCCAGCGTATTCTGTACCACCAATCAGTACGATACGTTTTTCGAATGAAACCATAATGAATGCTTCAGAGTTTGTACCGTCAACAGCCGGATCAGCTTTGAAGTTTGGTGCAGAAACAATTGTGAACTCTGACTCATGAGTTGTTAATTCTTCTTCAGTTGGACGAATGAACAATTGATGTACAAATAAATTGTGCCATGCATATTCGTTAATAACTTGAATTGGTAGGCGATAGTTGCGATCAGCGCCCGCAAATCCTTTGAATACAAATAGTTCTTCTTTTTCTTTTAAGTATTCTAAAACTTTTGTATATAATGTATTAAAATGTTCTTCAGAAATCGGTTGGTTCACAGCTCCCCAAGCAATTTTGTCAGCAACCGATGCTTCTTTCACAATAAATTTATCTTTAGGAGAACGTCCTGTATATTTTCCTGTTGAAGCAGAAACGGCACCAGTAGAAGTTAATTTCCCTTCATTTCGCATTAATACTTTTTCCACTAATTGCGGAACACTTAGTTGAATCTGTGCATTGCTTCCGTTCAGTAACTCGTGTAAACCAATTTGGACATTCACAGTGCTCATATTTATATACCATCCTTTTCATTTAATGAAATATTTCTCGTAATCCCCAACAAGAGTATAACACAATTATATAAATAATGTATACTATTTATTTCTTTTTGTTTGTGTGAATGTATTATTTCCTTATTAAATATTTCATTCTAGACGTATTGAGAAAAACTTTCAGGAATATATGAATATGAATTGACAAATGAATATCATTTCTTTAGTATAGGTTGGGACGGATACTCTCTTATCCCGAGCTGGCGGAGGGACAGGCCCGATGAAGCCCGGCAACCTCACTTGTATTGGTAAATACAAGTGAATAGGTGCTAAAACCTGTGCGAGGCTATAGGTCTCGAACGATAAGAGCGAAGGGCAAAAAGCAGTATGCAAGTAGCAAATGAAACCTTTCCTCTATGTAAAGTAGGAAAGGTTTTTCTGTATGCTTGTGTGGGAGAATAAATGTATGTCGCAATCTGTGGCAAATTAAGGATGAGTTCCGTACAATATATACAATTACTGTAGGGAGGTTTACCACATGACAAAAAAACGTCATCTGTTCACATCTGAGTCTGTAACTGAAGGACATCCAGATAAAATCTGTGATCAAATTTCTGATTCAATTTTAGATGCGATCTTGTCAAAAGACGCAAATGCACGTGTAGCTTGTGAAACAACTGTAACAACTGGTTTAGTATTGGTAGCGGGGGAAATTACGACTTCTACTTACGTAGATATTCCAAGAATCGTTCGTGAAACAATTCAAGGCATTGGTTACACACGCGCAAAATACGGATTTGATGCAGAAACTTGTGCAGTTTTAACATCTATCGATGAGCAATCTGCTGACATCGCTATGGGTGTTGACCAAGCGCTAGAAGCACGCGAAGGTCAAATGACTGACGCTGAGATTGAGGCAATTGGTGCAGGAGACCAAGGTTTAATGTTTGGTTTCGCATGTAATGAAACACAAGAGTTAATGCCACTTCCAATCTCGCTTGCTCACAAATTAGCTCGCCGTTTAACTGAAGTACGTAAAGATGATACATTATCATACCTACGTCCGGATGGAAAAACGCAAGTTACAGTTGAGTATGATGAAAATGGTAAACCAGTACGTATCGATACAATTGTAATTTCCACACAACATCACCCAGATGTTACATGGGAAGAAATCGATCGTGACTTAAAAGAGCATGTAATTAAAGCTGTAGTGCCAGCAAAATTAATGGATGGAGAAACGAAATTCTTCATTAACCCAACTGGCCGCTTCGTAATCGGTGGACCACAAGGTGATGCTGGTTTAACAGGGCGTAAAATTATCGTTGATACTTACGGTGGATACGCTCGCCACGGCGGTGGTGCATTCTCTGGTAAAGATGCAACAAAAGTTGACCGTTCTGCAGCATATGCAGCTCGTTACGTTGCGAAAAACATCGTAGCAGCTGGTCTTGCTGAAAAAGCAGAAGTACAATTTGCATACGCGATCGGTGTAGCGCAACCAGTATCAATTTCAGTTGATACATTCGGCACTGGTAAAGTATCTGAAGACGTATTAGTAGAACTAGTTCGTAACAACTTCGATCTTCGCCCAGCTGGTATTATTAAAATGCTAGACTTACGTCGCCCAATTTACAAACAAACAGCAGCTTACGGCCACTTCGGACGTACTGATGTAGATCTTTCATGGGAACGTACAGACAAAGCTGCAGTTTTAAAAGAGCAAGCTGGTCTATAATATATGAAAAAAAGCTTTGCGCGGTGAGCGTAAAGCTTTTTTTATTTCGTTTTCCTTTTTGTAGGTGTCCATACTTATATTGTACTATGATGCATCATTGACTTCATACATAATTGTATAAAGATATGTATGATAAAATGAAGAAAAGTCGTTATGAAAGGAAAGATGAAAAATGAGTGTCAATGAACATAAAAAACAAGCACCAAAAGAAGTACGTTGCAAGATTGTGACGATTTCTGATACACGTACGGAAGAGACGGATAAGAGTGGACAACTATTATATGAATTGTTAAAAGAAGCAGGTCATACAGTGACAGCTTATGAAATTGTAAAAGATGATAAAGAAAGTATTCAGCAAGCAGTGTTAGCTGGTTATCACAAGGAAGATGTGGATGTGGTGTTAACAAATGGTGGAACTGGTATTACAAAACGTGATGTAACGATTGAAGCAATATCAGTGTTATTAGATAAAGAAATTGTTGGATTTGGTGAATTGTTCCGCATGATTAGTTACTCGGAAGATATCGGAAGTAGTGCCATGTTAAGTAGAGCGATTGGAGGTACGATTGGCCGCAAAGTAGTCTTTTCGATGCCAGGTTCTAGCGGAGCGGTGCGTCTTGCAATGAATAAATTAATTTTACCAGAATTAGGACATATTACATTCGAGCTGCATCGCCAATGAGTAAGAATGCTGGAATTGTATTAGCAGGCGGTATGTCGAGTAGATTCGGTGAACCGAAAGCGTTAGCGAGCTGGCGAGGGAATACTTTTATTGAGCATATTGTGAAAGTGATGGAAAGTGCTTTGCAAGAAATTGTAGTCATCAGTCATTCAGATATAAAAGAGCAAGTAGAGCAATTCGTACAAGTTCCTGTTATAGAAGATATCCCGCACTATAAAGGAAACGGACCACTTGCTGGAATTGTATCAGGAATGGAATACATAGAATCTGATTGGTATGTCATTATGCCTTGTGATGCGCCAAATGTTTCGAAAGAGTGGTTTACTATTTTATTAGAACAAACGAGTGATGAGTATGATGCGGTTGTGCCTATCATTAATGGAAGAAAACAACCGTTACTTGCAGCGTATCATAACTGTGTGAAAGAGAAGATTTACACTTTGCTTCAGGAAGAAAAAAGAAGCATGGGACAGCTTTTATCACAATGTAATGTGAAATATATTGCTGAAGAAGATATACAAGCGAATGCGGATTGGTTTATAAATGTGAATACGAAAGAAGAATATGTACAGGTTCAAAAAGACCTTTCAAATAAATAAAAGTTTTTTTGATATACAGAAATTGGGGAACGATTGCTATATAAAGGTATGTGAGTAAATTGATTTTAAGGGGAATTTCTTACAATCAATATACAGTAAAAATATTGTATAACCACATATTGATTTTTATGGGTTTTTATTACTAGTCTGTTTCGTTATGTATCTTTTTGATATAATGAATATAGAAATAAAGAGATACTTCATTTTATGTATTATTTAGTAAACTAAAATTGATTCCGCTATTTGCGGGCAGCCCGATTGGTGTGAACTAATAATAAGCGGGGGATGAATAAAAACCCCACTTATTATAGTTTCACTTTATAACTGTGTAATAAACTCCCTTCGTTTTTTGGAAGGGAGTTTTCTGTTTAAGCGAGTAATTCTGATGCGGTGTGCTGAAGGGCTTCTTCATATTGGTGAAGTAAATGATGAAAGATTGCATCCCAACTTTGTGATTTCGCATAAGACGTAGCTGCGATACCCATTTGCATACGTTTCTCTTCATTTTGTAATAAAGAATAAATGGAGGATAGAAATGAATCCATATCTTTTGGTGTACAAAGAACTCCTGTTTTTCCATCTGTAATAATATTTTTAACCCCGCCACTATTTGCGCCAATAACAGGTGTACCACATGCAAGTGATTCCAGTACGACGTTTCCGAATGTTTCAGTAGATGATGGAAATACCATCATGTTAGAGCAAGCATATGCTTCAGCTAAATCCTCACCTTGTAAATATCCAGTAAAGGTGACATTTGATTGCAGAACAGCTTCACGTAAATTTGTTGCCAGAGGACCGTCTCCGGCGATAAGCCAATGAATGTCGTTTCGATCATGTGTCGTTTTAACGATAAGATTTTGCAGCGTATCAATATCTTTTTCAGGTGCAATTCGCCCAACATAGGAAAGAACATACTTTGCTGTAATATTATATTTTTTTCGGAATAGGTCTGTATTGTAAGATGGATGAAAGAGTGTGCAATCTACACCACGTCCCCATATAGAGAGGTGTTGAAAGCCTTTATTTTTTAATTGATGTAACGTTTCAAAGGAAGGAACAAAATTCTTTTGCATATGACTATGAAACCATTTTAAATAGTTCCAAAGCATATTAGAGAGGAATTCGATTTTGTAATAGCGTAAATAGGCGTCGAAATCAGTATGATAAGAACCGACAACTGGGATGTTTAACTTTTTTTTGTAATACAATCCACAAAGTCCCATGTTGAAAGGTGTGGCAATGTGAATGATATCAGGCTTAAAGGCAAGAAGCTCCCGTTTAATGCGCGGAGTAGGAAAAGAAAAGCGGCATTCTGGATATAATATTGTTAACGGGATACTTCTCATTTTGTTCAGATTCGCTACGAAATTATCTTCAGCCGTATGCTGAGGAGCGAAAACAGAATAGGCGATATTTTCTTTCTGAAAATAACGTGTTAACCGTTCTAATGTTTTCGCAACCCCGTTGACTTGTGGTGTAAAGGTATCGGTAAATATGGCGACTCTCATCATATCGCTCCTTTATGTGAAAAGTGGAATGAGTTGATAAAAAGAGATGATGCCAGAGCAAGTGCCGAGGCACATACCGACGAATACATCTGACGGATAGTGAAGCCCTAAATAAATACGTGAAATACCGACGCATAATGCTAACGGTAATAGAAAAACAAGTAAGCTTGGATTATAGCAAATAAATGGAATAAAGACAGAGAAAACAGCTGTTGTATGACCAGACGGGAAAGAGTGGTCTATTAATGGATGGACTGGATATTTCGCATCCTGAATTGTTAAATAAGGACGTTTTCGTGGATACCATCTTTTTAATAGTTGCACAGGAATATGGCTAATTGCTAAGGAAATAGCAGTTGCAATTGTAGCTTGGTGCAAAGCCCCTTTTGCGAAAATTAAAAAGAATAGTGTGAGTGCAATGGAGAAAGTTGCACCACCGATATGGGTAATATTGCTGAAAAAAATATTTAATGTTTTTTGATCAAAATAGCGGTTAATTCCTTTGAAAATGTAACATTCTATTTTATATAATCCACTGACCTTCATGAAAATTCTCCTCCCTCATTTACATATATATGGAGATATTAGCTTTTATTTTAATAAGATTTTGTTGAGGGAATAATAATGTTTTGTAAAGAAAAAGTTAGTTTTTATCCCGCTATTTGCTGGCAGTAAGACCCCCGTTTCAAAATGTTGGCGAATGCAAGGAAGTTAGGTCGGTGGGAGTAGGGCTGCCCGTAAAAGCCCGATTGGGGGAAGGCTAACAATCAGTGGGGATGGACAAAACCCTTACTGATTAAATAAAAAAAGCTGCCAATCAAGTGGCAGCTCAAATTTACTTCTGTAATGATTTATAGTACTGACCTTTTTCAACGTATTGTGTGCGTATTCGCTCCATGTCTTTACGGTCTTCCTCTGTTAGTTCACGAATGACTTTCGCTGGGCGGCCGAAAGCTAACGTATTCGGTGGAATTTTCTTTCCTTGTGAAACGAGGCTTCCAGCACCGATAAAGGCTCCTTCGCCAATTTCAGCACCATCTAATATAATGGATCCCATTCCAATTAAAGCATCTTTTTTTATATGACAGCTATGCAAAATAACTTGATGCCCAACTGTAACGTCGTCCTCTAATATAAGAGGATATTGAGGGCTTTGGTGGAGTGTACATTGATCTTGTACATTTACCCGTTCACCAATTGTCGTTGGTGATACATCGCCACGTATGACTGTATTAAACCAAATACTTGATTTTTCGCCAATGGAAACATCGCCTGTAATCGTAACGTAGTCAGCGATAAAAGCACTACTCGCAATTTTCGGATTTTTTTCTTTGTAAGGATATATCATGTAAAGCCTTCCTTTCCTAGAGACTAGTTTTAGTGTATCAAATTATGAAAAAGAGTGAAATGGAGGAGGTCCGTATGTGGAATTATGAAGCAGAGGAAGAGAAAGCTGTAGTCGTTATCGTGCACGGCGCAATGGAATATCACGGACGTTACGAAGCCGTTGCGGAAATGTGGAATCATATCGGCTACCACGTCGTCATGGGAGACCTTCCGTCACATGGAACGACTTCGAGAAATAGAGGACATATTGATTCATTTGATGAATACATAGAGGAAGTTAAATTATGGGTGAAAGAAGCAAGAAAGTACCGATTACCTATCTTTCTATTTGGTCATAGTATGGGCGGCCTTATCGTCATTCGTATGATGCAAGAAACGAAGAGGGAGGATGTAGATGGTATTATTTTAAGTTCGCCATGTTTAGGCGTATTAGCAGGACCTTCTGCTCCGCTTCGAGCTGCTTCAAAAATATTAAATGTTGTTGCTCCAAAATTGCAATTTGCAACAAATCTTACAGTGGAAATGTCAACTCGTAATCATGAAGTGAGAGATGCGATGGAGAATGATTCATTGTTCTTGCGCAAAGTATCAGTACGTTGGTATAGTGAATTGATTAAGTCTATCGAAATTGCTCATAAGAAAATAGACGATTTTCCAGATGTTCCGCTCTTGCTAATGCAGGCATGTGAGGATAAACTTGTAGATAAAACACGTGTCCGCATGTGGTTTGATAATGTTAAAATAAGTGATAAGGCTTTTAAAGAATGGTCGAATTGTTATCATGAGTTATTAAATGAATATGAGCGTGATGAAATTTTGAATTATATTCAGTCATTTACTGAAATGCATGTCAATAATATAGTAAAAACAAACAAATAAATCATTCATTATTTGTACATTGAATAGAGGAGATGAAGGAAGAAGTGAACGTACCGAGTAATCCCATAACGCTCATGGCGAAAGTATACCGTGATGTGTTTCCGGTTGTACACCATGAGCTAGCGATGTGGAAAGAGCGTGCCTACCATATTCCGAATGATGAGCTTCATAGTCAGGCAATCGCAAGTATTGAGCATAAAACGTTTCATTGTGAGGGAGGTGGCATTTTAGCGCTGCTAGCAAATGAACACCGAGAGGAATGTATTCGTTTTATCGTAGCGTATCAAACGATCAGCGACTATTTAGATAATTTATGTGATCGCAGTACATCACTTGATCCGAATGATTTTGCCGCGCTACATGAGTCCATGTTAATGGCATTATCACCTGAAGTGGAAGGTGGCGGTAATTATTATCGCTATCGTGATGATCAAGATGATGGTGGGTATTTAGATGAACTTGTTGAAACATGCCAAGATGTTTTAAAGAAAACGAAGCACTATGACAAAATTGCTCCTGTTCTTCATGAACTTGCTTGTTATTATTGTGATTTGCAAATTCATAAACATGTGAAGTTAGAAGAAAGAGAACCACGCTTACAAACATGGTTTGAAGCGCATAAGGAAAACTTACCACCGATGAGTTGGTTTGAGTTTTCAGCATGTGCAGGTTCTACGCTTGGAATTTTCTGTCTTGTAGCTTATGCATTTCATGATGAATTACATGACGAAGATATTGCGAAAATTAGACAAGGATATTTTCCTTACGTACAAGGACTTCACATTTTACTTGATTATTTCATCGATCAAGAAGAAGATCGTCTCGGCGGAGATTTGAATTTCTGTAGTTATTATGAAAACGAGAAAGCTATATTAGATCGTATGAAACATTTTGTAGAAGAAGCAGAGAAGAGCATTGGTGATTTGCCTCATGCGAAGTTTCATCGTCTCATAAGCCGAGGGTTACTTGGAATTTATTTATCAGACCAAAAAGTATCAGCACAAAAGAATATGCACAAAATGGCACGGCGCATTGTGAAATACGGAGGGCTCACTTCACGATTCTTCTATTGGAACGGGAAGATGTACCGGAAGAAAATGGCGCAGTGATAAAGAAAACCACTCATGTAGAGTGGTTTTTGTTATAATATGGTAAAAGTGTGTTTCGAAAGTTATATGAGCATATAGAAGTAACAGTACTCGTGTTACTTTCCATTTTATCTAAAATCGGCAAGGATACCTCCGCTTCCACCTTGCCTCATCCTTTCCCTATTTAAGTTATTTAATTTCACTAAAAATTTGTTACTATCAAATGAAACAATATCGTCATTCTCTTAAGAACTGTGGCATAACGACAAGTATGTCTCGCAAAGGAAACTGTTATGACAACGCCGTTATTGAAAATTTCTTCGGTATTATGAAATCAGAATTTCTGTATCGAAAAGAATTTGAAAGTATAACACATTTCAAACAAGAATTAGCAAAGTATATAGAATACTATAATCATAAAAGAAGTAAGGCAAAATGAAAGGGTATGAGCCCGGTACAATACCGGGCTCATACCCTAGGGGCTGCCTAATGAAACGATCTGTCTAACTTTCGTGGGTCACTTCAAAGAAGGATTAGGCTTTTTTTGTTCGCTTTGATGGTAGGGTGTTTTAAACCAATTAAAATAATACTGTCTTAACCTCGTTTTGTTTTAGAATAATGTTAAAATGATTATTTTCTAACTGTAATGAAGCAATCGTTTTTTCGTTTAAGTTTCCTTCTAGCGGCTGAATGAATGAACGATTGACTATAAATGAGCTCTGAATTGCTGTTTCGGTCGGGTTGAAGAATCGGAGAACGAACCGTTCTTCCTTTTCTCCTTTTTTCAGTGTACTTAGGACAACAGCATTGCTTGTTTCGTTAAGTAAACTAAAGCTTACTGGTGTTTTGATTCCAGATGGGTTTAGCTTCATTGCATTATACGGTATTTTATTATAGGTCTGGATCGGTGTGGTATATTCCTTTGCTAATCTACCAACGTTTGCTGTTGTTGTTGACCCTTTATGAGTTGTAATCGCAAAGTCTAACTTCAATTTACCAAGCATTTGTGAGTCCGGAGTTGGCAGCTTAATACCGGATGGACGGCCAGGTCTTCTAAGCATTTCTTCTTTTCCTAATACGCCAACGCTACGGAAAAGGGTAATCGCAATCGTATCATATTTTTCACCGACAATTTCAAACTCACGAACGCTATTGGTTAGAACACTTACACCGTGTTCATCATCTGATAAACCTACAAATGAAAGCATTGGATAAATGGAATCTGGGCGTTCATCCCAATTTTCTTCTTTCCAGAAATCCATTGCAGTGTCATAGACATCACGTTTAATGAATCCAAATTGATTGTCAGATACTGAGAAAGAAGAGGTAATTCCTGTAGGAATTAGTGTTCGTAGACGGTGATCTTTCGCTTGGTTGTCTAACTCTACATCAACCTTTATGATTGGCTGGTGATAAGGGATCGTCACCTTCCAATGAACATCTATTAAACGATCGACTTTATTGATTTTGCGATTTTCTAAATCCCCTGGTACATGGAGCTTAACCTGAATATCAATTTGTGCTTCATATAGATTTTGCGTAATCTTAACTTCGGCAGCAACGTTATCACTATATATAATTGTTTCACCTTCAAGAGGTGAAAAGTCATATTCGTCGCCATCATCGCCGCCATTTTCCAAACGCAATACCTGGTCAAACTCTTTGTCCAGCAGTTTGTCATAGATTTTTAGTGATCCATTTGGATTGACAGAAACGACATAATAGTTGGTTTCGACTGTATCTTTTTCAACAAGGGTATTGCTCATATTGTTTTCAGCGTTGGCAACGAAGTATGTTTTATAGCCCATAGCTGGAATGGAATCTTGTAATTGTATCGTATATTGGAAAAATGGATCATAGTTTCCATAGTGAACGATTTGACGGTCAATTAGGCCTGGATCTAAGATTTCTTTGTTCAATACTTCGAACGGAATGGTATTTCCTTCAGCATCTTCTAGTGTAAAGGAATTTAGCTTGGTAATAACAGTAGTGGTTACCACATCTTTGCGTTCGTAGGGAAGCAGATTAAACACTGTTAATCGATCCTCTTCACGTGTTGTATCGATGGAATCTGTAATTTTACGTTTGTAGAATTCGATCAATTGATCAGTCTTTTCTTCCGCTAAGAAGAAACGGTTCATGATTTCACGATGAACCTTATCGGAGCAACAGCAGCCGATACTGTCATGGGCATGGTTTTTCATGATTTCTTTCCAAATCAACTCGATTAAGCCATGATGATATTCAAATCCTAATGAATAAGCAATCGAAGCCAATGGTTCAAGGATATTCGTGATTTTATTTTCTATTCTGGTGTTCGCCGCTTTTATATCCATTCTGGTAGAATAGATACTTCTGTGAACACGCATATATTTTCCGTCTAAAAATTCACCATGAATCGTTGGTAAGGTTTGATTCTTTTCAAGTTCGGTAAAAACGTTTTCGTATTTACTTAAGAAAAATTCACGTTCTGGATAGAGGCGCTGCAATTTTTCCATGATGGAAAAAATATTCTTTTGAATGGGCATTTGGTCATGACCGTTTGGCAGAATAATATTCTCCGTAGTTGCTCCGCGATCGAGTACAGTAAAGTATTTATCGATACGCTCCTGTAATTTTTCTTCATCTTCAGGAAGATATTTACCAATTGCATAGCCAAGAGGGAATAGCTGAACTAGCACTTTTGAACCATCATCACTTTCCCAATAGAATTCTGTTTTATCGGTACCATGGCGCTCAGATGTACCACGCCAAAAAATCGAAAATTTAATATCAAATCCATTTAAGATTTGCGGCATTTGAGAAGATTGGCCGAAGGAATCAGGCAGGTAGCCAATTTTCATTGGTGAGCCAAACTCTTCACTATCCTTTATTCCGTATAGGAGATTACGAACAATCGATTCGCCGCCAACAACCATTTCATCAGATTGAGTATACCATGGACCAATGATAAGCTTTCCTGTCTGAACGAGCTTTTTGACACGTTCTTTATTTTCTGGTTTAACAGCAAAATAGTCTTCCAGAATAGAGGTTTGACCATCTAAAACATAGTAGGGGTAATCTGGATTATTTTCTAGCATTTCCAATATTTCTTCCATATTGTTAACAAGCAAAATACGAGACTCTTCGGTAGAAAAGTACCACTCTCTGTCCCAATGCATATGGGGTACGATATGAACTTTTTTCATGATGTCCTCCTAATATATCAGGTACCTAAGTTTTCGTCCCTAAGGTACCCTATAAAATCACGCTACGTTTTCTGATGTAGCTATTTCATTGTTTTGTTTTTTTTAATTTACTTTTTCTCGTTGCGATTAATAAGACCATTGAAATAACTGCTCCGATTAACGCAGCACCTAACCAGATGAGTGCTGCAAGCAACATTGGTTGTCCTTTTAATAACGCTAAGGAGAAAATCCCTGCACCTGGAACATTTAAGCCAATGTTAAAGTAAGCAACGATTGCACCTGTAACGGCAGAACCGGCAATTAATGAAGGGATCACGCGTAATGGGTCGTTAATCATAAAGGGAATAGCTCCTTCAGTAATACCTGCCAGTCCAAGCAGCCATGTTTGTTTACCAATTTCTTGTTCTTGTTTCGTGAAAAACTTTTTCCCAATGATGGTTGCCCCTGTAACGGAAAAAGCTGAAACCATTTTGACGGATGCAAAAGTTGCGTATGGGATAAAGTTTCCGCTAGCCATTGCACCAATACAGAAGGTGTAGGCAGCTTTGTTGACTGGACCACCTAGGTCAAATGAAACCATTGCACCAAGTATGGCTCCTAAAATAAGTGCATTTGTACCAGACAGACTACCTAGCCATTTAATTAAACCTTGATTGATCCAAGCAAGCGGTTCACCAATAACGAATAACATAATCGAACCAACGACAAGTGTACCGACAACTGGGTAAACCCAAAAGCTTATGAACCCTGCAAATGTTCCTTTTGGCTGAATCTTTTTCTTTAAAAACTTTAAGAAGAAACCGGCTAAGAAACCACCGAGCATACCGCCAAGGAATCCAGAACCAATTAAGTTGGCTGCCACACCTGCTGCAAAACCGGGTCCGAGGGCTGGTTTATCTGCTATGGAGTAGGCCATATACGCTGCTAAAATTGGTACCATTAACTGGCCAAGAAGTCCGCTGCCAAGTTGTCTTAGTAACCACAGCCATGAACCTTCACTAGCATAGACATCTTGAAGGCCAAACATTTGAGAGATTAATACTGCTGCTGCTAAAGTCATACCACCGGCAACGATGACAGGGATAATATAAGAAATACCTGTTAAAATGGAGTCTTTAATTTCGGTTTTAAATGATTTTTCCTCGTCATCTTCTGATGAAGCATTAGCGTTTTGCGCTGGATTGTATGGTTTCTTAGGTGTCTTTTCTGCTTTTTCCAATGCCTGCTCGATTAAATTTGCTGCATTACGTAATGGTGCTGTAACAGATGTTTTCACCTTTGGCAAGTGTGCGAAACGTTCCTCATTTTTAACTGCGACATCATTCGCAAAGATAATGGCATCTGCTTTTTTCAATAAAGCTGCTGTATGGCGATCCTCAATGCCGTTTGCGCCTTGCTTTTCAACAAACACATCGACACCAAGTCCTTTTCCAGCTTTTACGAGTGCTTCTGCAGCCATATAGGTGTGGGCAATACCAGCTGGACAAGCAGTAATCGCTAAAATTGTTTTATTTAATCTTTTTACTGCTTTTGTTTCGGTGGTAATTTCTATATTATCCAGCTGTTGGAATAGTTCGGTATTTGTTTTTGCTTGTAAAAGTCTATTTTTGTAAGATTCGTTCGATAACCTTTTGACAATTTCCGAAAGTAATTGCAGGTGGGTAGAACCTGCTTCGTTTTCTGGAATTGCTAGCAGGATGACCAGTTGAACTTGATTGTTTGGATCAATGCTTTCCCAATCGGTTAATGGTTCTTTGAGTGTTGCAATTGCAAAAGCTGCTTCTCTAACCCCTGAAGACTTTCCGTGGGGGATTGCAAGTCCTCCTTCAAAACCGGTTGGTGAGAGCTTTTCTCTATCATATACAGATTGGAGAAAAACATCGTGAGAATGTAATTTACCAGCATCACCTAGCTGTTTTACTAAATACTGAATCACTTCTTGTTTGGATTGAAAGTCCATTCCAGTACTAATAAGTCTTGGTGAGGTAAGAACTTGTAGTTGCATAATGGTTACCTCCATGTTCATTTGAAAGTGTTTTCATTTCATGGGCCTATCATAACAAAAAAAAATAAGAAGTTATAATTCTTCTTATTTTTACACAGCGGGAATTTAATTAAGCGTTTTCATGTGTATATGTACACATTTTTAATAATGATCCCAGTAAAATTGCGATAATGTCTGTAGTACAATCATCACCGGTGTTCGATCGGTAATATTGTATCCGTTCTTTGTCTTTTTAGGAGCATAGCAGTATAGATTGATCGTAGCTGCTTCTTGAAGGGAATTTCGAGTAAAATGTGTTAATGAAATAATCGGAATCCCCCTTTGTTTGGCTATTTCAGCTATTTCAAGAACTTGAGGAGTTTCACCGGATAGGCTTATTAAGAACAAAACATCTTGATGACCCAGTTGCTCTAGCATATGAATCATTTCATGGCGATGGATATAATGTTCAGAAGTTTTACCTGCGACTCGTAAATTTCGAGTCATCATTTCACAGAAGTCAGATGAGTCGCCAACACCAAAGAAAAGAGCATGCTTTGCTTCATGAAGCACTTTCGAAGTTGTTTCAATTCTTTCCATATCAATCAGTTCGAATGTTTTCTGGATGAAATAATAGGAACTATCCTCATCTGTTGATTTGGTTGAATCTAGTTCTGCCTTAATATTATTTTTAAGGTGTGAGAAACCATCATACCCTAGCTTTTTCGAAAGTCGAGTAATTGTATTTGGGACTGTGTATAGTCTTGCTGCAATGTTTTGAATGGATTGGTTAACAAAGTCATACTTATTTTTTTCGATGTATTCAATAATTTGGTCGTCGGTATCATTTAACTTATATTCAAATTTATGTACGCGTTCTGCAAATCGCATCATTTTCACCCCGAAATGTATATTCATTTTATTATATCAAAGAATTTTGAAATTTCACTATGGGGTTTAGGAGGGGGAAACGTTGAAAATTTTAGTAGCGATGGATTCTTTAAAGGGAAGCCTTTCATCGATTGAAGCAAATAAGGCTATTGCTGAAGGGTTTTTACAGGTCGGTTCTGATTTTAGAATTGAAACAGTACCCGTTGCTGATGGTGGCGAGGGAACAGTAGAGGCGTTGGTGTCTGCAACGGGTGGAAGCTTAGTCGACATTATTGTGACCGGACCCATTGGGCAGCCGGTTAAAGGAAGATATGGATTTTTGGGGGATGGGCGTACAGCGGTTATCGAGGCAGCGGAAGCTTGTGGGTTGCCATTATTAAAGAAGGAACAGTGTAATCCTCTATTTACTACATCATTTGGTGTTGGCGAGATGATTTTGGATGCAATCGACAAAGGGTGTAGTGATATCATTATTGGACTTGGGGGAAGTGCGACCAATGATGCAGGAGTGGGAATGCTTCAAGCACTGGGATATCGGTTTATTGATCAAGATGGTGGTAGTGTCGGTGTTTGCGGAGCGGAGCTTAAAAACATTATCAAAATGGATGAGGAAAATGTCCCTGAACAAGTAAAAAGTGTGAAATTTCATGTTGCCTGTGATGTCACTAACCCATTATATGGATTAAATGGTGCGTCATATATTTTTGGCCCACAAAAAGGAGCAACTCCTGAGATCGTAAAGGAATTAGATGAAGGGCTTAAACACTTTGCAGATGTTGTGTTCGTTCAGACAGGATTGGACTTGCAGAAAATTGCTGGTGCTGGTGCTGCTGGCGGTTTGGGTGCAGCCTTTGCCGGTTTCTTGCGGGCTAAGTTAGAATCAGGTGTAAATCTCATCTTAGGTCAGGCTCGTTTGGAAGAGAAAATACAAGGTGTAGACCTCGTCATTACCGGGGAGGGAAAGCTAGACGGACAAACCTCAATGGGCAAAGCACCTTCAGGAATAGCTAATTTGGCAAAGAAGCACGGCATTCCAGTAATCGCACTTGCCGGTGATATTTCAGAAGGAAATATATCCTTACATGAATCTGGAATAACCGCCTATTTCACCATTGTTAGCGGTCCCGTCGACTTAGAATTTGCTATGGAATCTGAAATCACTCGATTAAACTTAAAAAGAACAGCTGAACAAATTGGAAGAATGCTGCGGTTGAGATTTTAGATTGGGAGTTCCTTTTGCTGCTCAGTGAACAGTTTAGTTTGATTCCGCTATTTGTGGGCAGTAAGACCCCCACCCAAAATTTGGCGGATGTGAGGAAGTTAGATGAGAGATAACTGCCCGTAAAAGCCCGATTGGTGTGGGCTAATAATCAGTGGGGGATGGACAAAACCCCCACTGATTAAAGTTTCACTTTATATATTATCGCTTCTCAATTGCTACAATAAATGGCGGGTTATTTTGCTGGTTAATGAAGCCGTATCGCAAAACGTGAGCTTGTTTTTGATCTAGTTGTTCTGCAAATTTAAGTACAGCGTCGCGTTCTACTTGTCCTTCTGGGTGTCCGTGGTAAATGACAAGGATGATAATTCCTTCAGGTGCCATTACTTCTAATAATTGTTCGATCGCTGAAATTGTTGAGTTCGGTTTTGTAACGATATGCTTGTCACCGCCTGGAAGATAACCTAAGTTGAAGATTGCGCCTGCTACTTTTCCTTTTGCATCTTCTGGTAGTGCGGATATAAGTGTGTCATGACTATCGTGAACTAAAACAGTACGTTCGAAAAGCTCTTTTTCTTTTAGGCGAGTCGTTGAGCTTTCGATTGCTTCTTTTTGAATATCGAATCCAAATACTTTTCCGTTATCTCCAACGATTTCAGCTAGGAAGCAAGTGTCATGTCCATTGCCGAGTGTTGCATCTACAGCGTAATCGCCTTCTTTTACTGCCGTTTGCAAAAGTATGCGAGCAAACGGTAATACACGTTCTAATTTCATTTTTGTTTCTCCTCATTTGCATATTTTCCTTGCCAGCTTCCGCGGCGTACAAATTCTGCATCGATGGAATTTAATACTTCCCATTTATTTAAGCTCCACATTGGGCCGATCATTAAATCAGGTGGACCGTCACCTGTGATGCGGTGTACAATTACGTCTTCTGGAATAATTTCCAGTTGGTCAACAACGAGACTTACGTAATCTTCAAGAGAAAGAAATTGCAATTGTCCTTTTTCATATTGCTTCACCATTGGCGTCCCTTTTAACAAATGAAGTAAATGAATTTTAATTCCTTGTACGTCAAGCTTGGCCACTTCACGAGCTGTTTCCATCATCATATCGTAATCTTCAAGTGGAAGACCGTTAATAATATGAGAACAAACGCTAATACCGTGTTTGCGCAATTTATTTACACCTTCAACGTAAGATGGATAATCGTGAGCACGATTAATAAGATTGGCAGTACGTTCATGAACAGTTTGTAATCCGAGTTCAACCCAAAGATATGTGCGTTTATTTAAGTCCGCTAAATATTCAACAACATCGTCTGGTAAACAATCTGGACGAGTCGCAATAGAAAGACCGACGACGTCTTTTTCTGCTAGAAGCGGTTCGAATTTTTCTTTTAACACTTCAAGTGGAGCATGTGTATTTGTGTACGCCTGAAAATAAGCGATACATTTTCCATCTTTCCATTTTGAGTGCATTTTTTCTTTCATTTCATAATATTGCGTTATCACATCATTACGGCGATCACCTGCAAAGTCACCAGATCCAGCAGCACTGCAAAATGTACAGCCGCCATAAGCAACTGTACCGTCACGGTTTGGACAATCGAAGCCTGCATCTAATGAAACTTTAAAGATTTTTTCGCCAAATTCATTTCGTAAATGGTAATTCCATGTATGATAACGTTTATTGTCGTTTGTATATGGAAAAGGGTTTTGAACCTTCATTACTTTCCCTCCTAAGACGAGTCAAAATAACACAAAATCCATTATAACATACTCATAAGGTTCAGATGAAAGGGACACACTAAAGGGGAATTGAAGCAAGGAGGGACAATTATGGCAGAGCGTCAATCACTTGAATCGTATATTACACAAGCAGAACAAGCGGTGGAATATGCGAAAGAACAACTAGACCAAGGTATGAGACAAGAGCATTACAATACGATGGAGTATTCAGATGCGCAGTTACAATTAGAACAAGCATATAACGATTTACAAACGATGCAACAACATGCGAATGATGAGCAACGTGAGCAGTTAAATAGAGCACGCATGGCAATTCGCCAACTGCAACATCAAATGATTATTACACCGCACTAATAAGGAGTGAATGTAATGGTGAAACGTTCAGATCAAAATAACCCAGAGCAAAAAACGCAAAATGGACATAACGCTGAGTTTTCAAATAAACTTGATCCAGTTGTTCAAGTGAAACAGCGTAATAGTAAAAAAGGACAACCTCAAAGATCAAAGCAATCAGAGTAAACCAGGTCGTAATATGACCTGGTTTTATTTTGCCATATGACAATAATGTAAGACTTCTGTAAGGTTTGTCGATAGTTGTAAGATTACATTTCTAGTAGAGTAAGGGAGGATTAAATTTTGGACAAGGAGTTGCTTTATGGGGAACAATATTACAAACAAACGAATTGATGAGTTAGATTACATTCGTGGCTTCGCATTACTGGGGATTATTTTAGTAAATATTCTTGCACTACTTCATATTAAAATTCCAGATCCTAATACAGTGGATGCAAGTTATCAAAGGTTTCTATACTTATTTGTAGAAGGTCGTTTCTTCTCAATCTTCTCATTCTTATTTGGAGTAGGATTCTATATCTTTATCTCAAGAGCAATTGCAAAAGGGAAAAATGGATATGTTTTATTTTTACGCCGAGTAGTTGCACTATTTATTTTTGGGTTGATTCATTACATGTTTCAACCTGGAGAAGCGTTAACGTTATATGCAATTTGCGGGTTAATCGTTTTACCGTTTTATAAAGCAAAAAAACAAGTGAACTTAGTAATTGGTCTTATTTTAACAATAGCCTTTAGTGTAATGGGTGTTAAAGAACTATTACCACTCGGCTTAATTTTATTAGGTCTTGCTGCAGGACAATATCGTGTGTTTGAAAATCTCACGCAAAACATAAAGAAAGTCGCTATTTTTACAGGTGTTATGTTTGTTTTAAGTGTTGTATCTGTATGGTATCAATATGGACAAGTGCCTGCTGATCCATTTGTAAATATGATACTAATGAATGAGGACGGAACAATGGATGCTGCAAGCCGATTTTTAAAAATTGGTGTTACAGTAGGACCAGTTATTTCAGCTTTCTATGTTGGAGCATTCATTTTATTATTACAATTAAAACCGATTCAAACATTGTTAGCACCACTGAAATATTATGGCCGTATGGCGTTAACGAATTATATCGGACAAACTGCAATGATTTTAATTGCAGGCAGTGTATTTAACTTTGCAGGAAACTTAACGTACATGCAGACACTATATGTATGTATTGCAATTTATGCAATTCAAATTGTGTTTAGTGTAATTTGGATGAAAATCTTTAAAATGGGTCCGCTAGAATGGATTTGGCGTGTTATTACGTATTGGACAGTAACACCTTTAAAGAAATAAAGAGAGAAGTGGGCTGTTCTCTTTGTGGAACAGCCTATTTTTATTGTCATCTTTTTTCGGTAAGTCGATATAATTTGAAAATCGCCGATATAATTTCATTTACCCACTTAATGTGTCACTAATATTAAAACTATAAAAAGCTAAGCTTACAAGCACACCTTTTTTATCTTACAAAAGTGTAAGGTAAATGTAATGTTAACAAATAGCAGTTCAGCTCCAAAAAGCGCAAAATAGGTAATGGAAAAACAAGCGTAGGAGGGTATATATGACGAAACCAGTTGTAAATGTAAAAAACGTCCAAAAAGTGTACGGTAAAAAAGGTGAGAATCAATCACACGCATTAAAAGGTGTTTCATTCTCCATTCAAGAAGGTGAATTCGTTGGAATTATGGGACCTTCTGGTTCTGGTAAAACGACATTATTAAATGTAATTTCAACGCTTGATAAGGTAACAGGCGGCGTTGTTGAAATTGCAGGAACGGATATTACGAAAATGAAGCAAGGTGAGCTTTCTGATTTCCGTTCGCAAAAGTTAGGATTTATCTTCCAAGACTTTAACTTATTAGAGAACTTATCTATTTATGAAAACATCGCACTTCCACTATCTCTTCAAGGTGTGCCATCACGTAATATTGGACCGAAAGTAGAGAAGGTAGCTGATATGTTAGGAATTTCAGCAATACTTCAAAAGTATCCATCTGAAGTATCTGGTGGACAAAAACAGCGTTCAGCAGCAGCACGTGCGTTAGTGCATGAACCAGCAATTATTTTAGGGGACGAGCCAACAGGTGCTCTTGATTCTAAAAATGCAACAAGCTTACTTGATGCGATGACAAACTTAAATAAAGAACAAGGCGTGTCTATTATGATGGTTACGCATGATCCGTACAGTGCAAGTTACTGTCAGCGTATTTTATTCATTCAAGATGGTGAGCTATATAAAGAAATTCACCGAGGCGGTACACGCGAAGAGTTCTACAAAGAAATTTTAGATGTACTTGCTGATTTAGGTACACAAAAAGCGTAAGAAAGGAGGGCTAGGCATGTTATTTAAACTTTCCATGTCAGGGCTAAAAAGTAAGCTGAAAGATTATATCGTCTTACTTGTCGGTCTTATCATGTCGATTTCAATTTTTTATATGTTCCAAACGTTAGCGCTGAATAAAGCGTTTATCGAATCTAACTCAGTTATTCAATCAATTGGATTCGTATTCCAAGCAGGTTCATTTTTATTAGCAATAATAACGTTCTTCTATATTTTATACGCGAACTCTTTCTTATTATCTCTTCGTCAAAAAGAGTTTGGTATGTATATGATGTTAGGAGCAAAAAAGCATAAAGTTACATTACTTATGTTTATTGAGACAATTGTATTAGGCGCTGCGTCTCTTGCGATTGGAATTGCAGTTGGTGTAGGGCTTGCAGAAGGTATTGGGCAGTTATTAATGAAGCAGCTCGAGTTTGCTGGTGAAGGTTATAAAGCATTTTATCTGCCATCTATGACTGTTACTTGCATCTTCTTCTTTGCACTATTTGTATTATCAGCAATTATGAATAGTATTAAATTATCTCGTATTTCTGTATTGCAACTTGTACATGCGGATGCACAAACAGAGCGTGTCGCAGTAAAAGGTAAAATGACAGGTGTAGTTGCAATCCTTGCTGTTAGTTTATTAGGAATTGGCTATGCATCAATGATTTATATGGAAAAACTAAGAGAGATGGGAATCCTTATTGCATTAATTACAACAACAACTGGTACTTATATGCTATTTGGATCACTTCTCCCAGTTATTATTAAAAAGTTAAAGAGTAATAAAAAACGTAGTGAAAAAGGGCTTAACGCTTTTACATTTGCACAATTAAACTTCCGTATTAATAGTTTAACGAAAGTGCTTGCGACAGTAGCGATGTTAGTTGCTCTTGGAGCTGGTGCAATTTCGGGTGGTATGGCGTTTAAAAATAACGTTCTAAAAATGGTAGATGGTTCAGTAATATATGATGCAGTAGTTCATAACCCAACAGCTGAAGAAAAGAAAATTTTAGACGGTATTACATTTAAAGAGAAAAGCGAATATCGTTACAAAGTTGATGATAAATACGTTTATTATGTAAAAGAAGATTTAGAGAAAAATCGTCCTTTAGTAAAAGATATGGCAAATATGAAGTCGCTGAAAGATTTAGTGAATACGAAGAAAGTTTCAGAGGAACTACCAGTAGGTGCAGTTTCTAGAGAAATGAATGAAAAAGATGCGAACCCTAAAGAACTTCCAGAAGAATGGAATGAGGCTTTCAGAACAATCCAGCCATTTTACGTATATGAGGGTCACACAATTAAAATTGTAGATCAAAAAATGTACGATGCTGTAAATGGGAAAGAAGGAATCGTATTTATTGGAAAAACAGATGATTTTGTAGCATACACAAAAGAATGGAAAAAACTTGACGAGTTGCAGCTAGATAAATATAAAAATATAAAAGCTGAAAGATTAAATAGTAAATACCAAGTTTACGACATGTTTTACGGCGTTGCGAGCGGAACAGTGTTTATGGGATTCTTCCTTGGAATTGCATTCTTAGCAATGATGGCAAGTTGTTTAATGTTTAAAATTCTTTCTGGTGCATCAAAAGATATTACGCGTTATCAAATGCTTCGTAAAATCGGTGTGCGCCGTGAATTATTAACGAAATCAATTTATAAAGAGTTATTTTTAGTATTCTTATTCCCAGCAATTGTGGGTATCGCTCACGTATTAGTTGGTATGAATATTTTCGGATTTATTTTAATTGATCCGTATTTCCGTATTTGGTTACCAATTGTAATTTTCGTAGTCATTTACACGATTTATTATTTCATTACAGTTCAATTGTATAAAGGGATTGTTCTTCCGAAAGAGGACTAATTATAAAAATGCCGAGCAGAGGGTGCTCGGTATTTTTGGTTATTTTCAGAAAAATAACCAAAAAACTCGTTATGTTACTTAAATATAAATTATAAAGAAATTAAGTAACGTAAATTAAAGATGTAAAGAGGCGGGAAATGAAAGTAGGAATCTAATTTGCAGAAAGAAGATAAATCATTACTTAAAGCGATAGGCATAATGCTGAGGCCGAAAGAAGTTTTACTATTTGCATCTTTATCCTTCGTTATTTTTCTAACTGCAACTTATTTGTACAATAGTAAATTTCCCAATTGTAAATATACAAAATTTTTAGATGCATTAAAATATGTCGCTCCAGTTGTATAGCGTAAAAAAATTAAGGGTAATGGATAATACATGGAAATCTCATAGTATGATAAGGTAAAATGGACAACATAATGAGAAAATTACCGTTCATAAGATGAGGAGCATACATGTATGGAAGTTGTAGAGGCATTAAAAGATATAAATCAAATTGAGGCTATGAAAAAGTATTTAAAAGACCACTCACAGCGAGATTATCTTTTATTCGTTATTGGAATTAACACAGGATTAAAAATTACAGAACTACTTAGCATGAAATTTGAAGACGTATTACATGAAGATGGAACTGCTAAGGAGTTTTATTCTCTTCCTGTGAAAGATGAAAAGTTTAAACAAGATATTTATTTAAATACAAAAGTAAAAGAAGCGCTTTTAGAGTACGTAAAATCTTTTGATGTTAAAAGAGAAAACTACGTATTTCAATCTAATAAAACGACAAATTCAATTACGCGCCAACAAGCGTATCGTGTGATTCATCGTGCTGCGGAAGCGGTTGGAATTATTGGAAAGATTGGAACGAACTCAATGAGAAAAACATTTGGGTTTCACGCGTACAAAAGAGGAATATCGATTGCACTATTGCAAAAACATTTTCATCACGCAACTCCATCAGAAACGCTTAAGTATTTAGGTATCTCAAAAGATGAGAAGTTTAAAACGGAGATTGATGTAGATTTGTAAAAGCCGTAACTAAAAACTTTAGGAGGCGGAAAATATGAATAGTAGAGAAAGTGAACTTCCGGGTATTGGTTGTAAGTTTGAAGTAATGACAAAAGGTAATGAAAAAACTTATAAAGTGAAACTTTAATCAGTGGGGTTTTTTTTCATCCCCCACTGATGATTAGCCCTCACCAATCGGGCTTTTATGAGCAGACCGACTCCTACCTAACTTCTTTGCTTTCGCTGAATTTTGAGGTAGGGGTCTTACTGCCCACAAATAGCGGGATAAAATCGGGAAAGTTCATTGCTATTGGAGGCACTGTTCATATTTCACTTAATTTCACATTAGGTTTATTCTATGAATATGTGATGGGCTTTCCTCTATAAGGCTGGTATTATGAAGTGAGGTAAAATTGAATAAAAAAGAGAGCATTCTTGATGGGAATGCTCTTAAAATATATTGTGGTGATTTTAGGAACGACAGCATGTGGATACGTAGTTTAGATGTCTGAAGAAATAAATAGTGTGCTTATCATGGATTGAGTAATATTTTCATCGATAAAAAGTGAAATAGCATCAGTTCTAGAAATCACATCCCCTGGAATGTTACTGGTCCATGTAACTGTAGCGTCTGGTGTTACTACATAAGGGGCATTATTAGAAACCTCAACAGGTTGTGCTCCAACATCAGTGGGTCTAATTGAAAATATAATGGTGCCAGTAATAAGAGCTACTGTTGTTAAGGTAATTGTAGATACAATTTGACCAGCGATAGGGGCAACGGCGTTATCAGGAACGTTTTGGCATACTAAAAAGTTATAGGTGCCAGCGGGCAAGTTGTTAATACTAATTGAAACAGATAGACCTGTAATTGCGCCAGCACCTGCTGTAACATAGGGGATTAGCTGTGTAGTTGGTCCAGGAGATCCAACTACACGTTGAAATCCTGCATTAGTTCCTTCAAAAATGATAGCCTTAGTAGAAGTAGTAGGAACAGGCCCAGTTGCTCCCGTAGGTCCGGTGAGTCCAGCTAGTCCCGGGAGCCCTGTAGGTCCAGTGAGTCCTGTAGGTCCCGTGAGTCCCGTAGGTCCTGTGAGCCCAGTTAATCCAATGAGTCCCGTGAGTCCCGTAGGTCCTGTGAGTCCTGTAGGTCCGGTGAGTCCCGTAGGTCCGGTGAGTCCTGTAGGTCCTGTGAGCCCAGTTAATCCAATGAGTCCCGTGAGTCCCGTAGGTCCTGTAGGTCCTGTAGGTCCTGTAGGTCCTGTAAGTCCCGTAGGTCCCGTGAGTCCAGTTAATCCCGTGAGTCCCGTGAGTCCTGTAGGTCCTGTAGGTCCCGTAGGTCCAGTTAATCCCGTGAGTCCTGTAGGTCCGGTGGGTCCCGTGAGTCCCGTAGGTCCTGTAGGTCCTGTGAGTCCCCTTAGTCCCGTGAGTCCGGTTGATCCTGTAGGTCCCGTAGGTCCAGTTAATCCCGTGAGTCCTGTAGGTCCCGTAGGCCCAGTTGCCCCGGTAGGTCCAACTTCTGGAATGGGAAATGCACATGGAAAAGGTGGAAAATGATTTTTATTACAATTCCTCATTTTAAAAACCTACTTTCAAAAAATGGTTAAAATATCACATAATACACTTGTGGTGTTAGTTGAAATTCTCCTTTGTTTTGCGGTAAACGTAGGATTTGATAACTGGAAAACTATAAAAAATATTAGGGAATATATGGTGATATGGATTGTTATACTCTATCCAGTTCAAAGCGAATGTTTTTTTACTTTTTACCACTAAAAAAAGAAAATACACCTCTCCTCGCAACTTTTTGTATGAGAAACTTAACTAGCACCATTTTATAGAGTATGTGTTACTATGTGTGTCAGTGTAATTAAAGAGTCTAGAGAGAAGTAAAATAAATAGAATTTTAGGGAATTTCATCCTGCAGTAGGAAATTAAATACATTGAGCGGATTGTAAAATGAAGTGAAACAAGCTATAACATGAAATATGGAAAGTAACTCATAGATGATTTTTTGTAAACTGTAGTTAACGCAGCGGTATTTAGTTCATAAACTTCAGGTTATCCATCAATTTGTTGACAATCCCGTTACAGTACACAAATCGTCTCTTTCGTATCTTCACTCCACACGTATCCTTCAATTATTCGCTTAAAAATAGCTAGCGGACCAGCTTCTCCATTAAACGTTGCACAGTTTTATATGATACTCCCATCTTGGCAGCAATCTTGCGTTTACATAGGAAACTTACGCCTACATATTTACAACTGTAGCGTTTTAGAATTTCTAATAATGCAATGAGCCTAATTTGTACATTTACACGTTTAATAGACGTTTTAATTCCGTCTTCGTATACCATAACGGTTTTATCCCGCTATTTGTGGGCAGTCAGACCCCTACCTCAAAATTCGGCGAATGCCAGGAAGTTAGGTGGGAGATANNCCGATTGGTGTGGGCTCATAATCAGTGGGGATGGACAAAACCCCCACTGATTAAAGTTTCACTTTATTTAATTCTGCTACTCGTCTTTCCGTTATTATCTGAATTTCATCAACTATTAATCAGTTGCCTTCCCATTTAAAAACGACTACAATTTTACTGTTATAGATGAACGAAAAAAAATAGAATGGGAGGGGAAACTATGCCAAGGAAAGTATGGCTATTAGTAGCTGGGATGATTATTAATGTCACGGGTGCTTCTTTTTTATGGCCTTTTAATACAATTTATTTGCATAATCATTTAGGAAAATCTTTATCTGTGGCCGGGATGGTATTAATGATTAACTCGCTTACTGGTGTAATCGGAAACTTGCTCGGCGGTGTTTTATTTGATAAATGGGGCGGATATAAATCAACTTTAGTAGGGATTGTTATTACACTCGTATCGATTTTAGGTCTTGTGTTCTTCCACGGCTGGCCGTTATATGTTGTATGGCTAGCGTTAATCGGATTCGGTTCTGGAATGGTCTTCCCATCGATGTATGCGATGGTCGGTACGGTTTGGCCAGAAGGCGGGAGACGAGCGTTTAATGCGATGTATGTTGGACAAAATGTCGGTATTGCGATTGGAACGGCATGTGGTGGTTTAGTCGCATCGTATCGCTTTGATTATATTTTCTTAGCGAACTTTATTTTATACTTTATTTTCTTCTTAATTGCTTTTATTGGATTCCGTGGTATGGAAGACAATAAAGAGCCAGGAGTGCAAAAGGAAGTCGAAACGAAAAAAGGGTGGACACTTACACCGGGATTCAAAGCACTTCTGATCGTATGTGTAACATATGCTTTATGCTGGGTTACATACGTGCAGTGGCAAGGGGCGATTGCAACACATATGCAGGAATTAAATATTAGTCTTCGTCACTATAGTTTATTATGGACGATAAACGGAGTGATGATTGTTTGTGCGCAGCCACTCGTTAGTATGCTAATTCGCTGGATGAAGCGTTCTTTAAAACAACAAATTATGATTGGAATTATCATTTTTGCGGCGTCATTTCTTGTGTTAAGTCAAGCGCAGCAATTTACGATGTTTCTTGTCGCAATGGTGACATTAACAATCGGTGAATTATTCGTATGGCCAGCAGTTCCGACCATTGCTAATATACTTGCACCGAAAGATAAGTTAGGATTTTATCAAGGAGTCGTAAATAGCGCGGCGACTGTAGGAAAGATGTTCGGACCGGTCGTTGGCGGAGCAATTGTTGATTTATACAATATGGAGGTATTGTTTATAGCAATCATGGTAATGCTTGTAGTAGCGTTTATTGCAACGAGCATTTATGATAAACGAGTAAAAGTAGAAGAAACAGTGGAAGAAAAAATTGCAGTTTAGTTTGACGGAACATGTAACATGTTTTAGAATATATTTAATTAACTCATATGTGTAATAACAGTGAGAAGGAGTAGTAGTAATGGAAGCTGGTTTAGAGAGTTGACGGTTGGTGCAAGTCAATCCACGTTTCGTTATGAACTCGCCTTTGAGTTGCAGTTGTGAAACTAGTAGTAACAATTGCCGTTCATCCACGTTACGGATCTAAGCGAATGTATATTTTCACATTAATTTAGGGTGGTACCGCGGGAAACTATAAACTCTCGTCCCTTTCTAGGGATGAGAGTTTTTTTGTATTTTGGGCGGTGAAAATAAATAGAATTTTAAGGAGGGTATCTCATGAGCTTTAATCATCAAGAAATTGAGAAGAAGTGGCAAGGGTATTGGGAAGAAAATAAAACATTCCGTACGCCAGATGAGACAGAAAAACCAAAATTTTATGCACTAGATATGTTCCCATATCCATCAGGTGCAGGCTTACATGTAGGACATCCGGAAGGTTATACAGCGACAGATATTTTATCTCGTATGAAGCGTATGCAAGGATATAACGTTCTTCATCCAATGGGATGGGATGCATTCGGTCTTCCAGCAGAGCAATATGCACTTGATACTGGAAACAGCCCAGCTGAATTCACAGAGAAAAACATTAACACGTTCCGTAGCCAAATTAAATCATTAGGTTTCTCTTACGATTGGGACCGTGAAGTAAATACAACTGATCCAAACTACTACAAGTGGACACAATGGATTTTCTTAAAACTATTTGAAAAAGGCTTAGCTTACGTTGATGAAGTACCTGTAAACTGGTGCCCAGCGCTTGGTACAGTACTTGCAAACGAAGAAGTAATCGATGGTAAGAGTGAACGCGGTGGACATCCAGTTGAGCGTCGTCCGATGAGACAATGGATGTTAAAAATTACTGCTTACGGAGATCGTCTATTAGAAGATCTAGAGGATCTAAATTGGCCAGAAAGCTTAAAAGATATGCAACGTAACTGGATTGGTCGTTCTGAAGGTGCAGAAGTACACTTCAATATCGATGGTACAGATGAGAAATTCACAGTTTTTACAACGCGCCCCGATACACTATTTGGTGCAACTTACTGTGTACTTGCTCCAGAGCATGCACTTGTTGCAGAAATTACAACAGCAGAACAAAAAGAAGCGGTAGAAGCTTACGTTAATTCTGTAAAAATGAAGAGTGACCTAGAGCGTACAGAACTTGCGAAAGAGAAAACTGGTGTATTCACTGGTGCTTACGCGGTTAACCCAGTAAACGGTGAGAAATTACCAATTTGGATCGCTGACTACGTTCTTGCAACTTACGGAACAGGTGCTGTAATGGCAGTCCCAGCTCACGATGAGCGTGACTATGAATTCGCATCAGTCTTCAATCTTCCAATGAAGGAAGTTGTAAAAGGCGGCGACATTACGAAAGAAGTGTACACAGGTGATGGTACACACGTAAATTCAGCATTCCTTGATGGTTTAAATAAAGAAGAAGCAATTGCAAAAATAATCGAATGGCTTGAAGTAACGAGCGCAGGAAATCAAAAAGTAACGTACCGTCTACGTGACTGGTTATTCAGCCGTCAACGTTACTGGGGTGAGCCAATTCCAGTAATCCACTGGGAAGATGGCACAATGACAGCTGTGAAAGAAGAGGAATTACCATTAGTTCTTCCGAAAACAGATAACATCCGTCCATCTGGTACAGGTGAATCACCACTAGCTAACATTGAAGAGTGGGTAAATGTTGTTGACCCTGAGACTGGTAAAAAAGGTCGTCGCGAAACGAACACAATGCCACAATGGGCAGGTAGCTGCTGGTATTATCTACGTTACATCGATCCAAATAACAGCGAAGCACTTGTAGATCCTGAAAAAGTAAAACAATGGCTTCCAGTTGACATTTATATCGGTGGCGCAGAGCACGCTGTACTTCACTTATTATATGCTCGTTTCTGGCATAAAGTATTATATGATATCGGTGTAGTTCCAACAAAAGAGCCGTTCCAACAATTATTCAACCAAGGTATGATTTTAGGTGAAAACAACGAGAAAATGAGTAAATCAAAAGGTAACGTTGTAAACCCTGATGATATCGTAGCAAGCCATGGTGCAGATACACTTCGTCTATACGAAATGTTCATGGGACCATTAGATGCTTCAATCGCTTGGTCTGAAAATGGTCTAGACGGAGCTCGTCGTTTCTTAGACCGTGTATGGCGTCTATTCGTTCAAGATAACGGTGAATTAAGTGAGAAAATTACTGATACACCAAATAAAGAACTTGAAAAAGCTTACCACCAAACAGTGAAGAAAGTAACAGAAGATTATGCAGAGCTTCGCTTCAACACAGCGATTTCTCAAATGATGGTATTCATCAACGATGCATACAAAGCTGAAACACTTCCGAAAGAATATGTAGAAGGTTTCGTAAAAATGATTGCACCAGTTGCACCTCACATCGGAGAAGAACTATGGAGCAAACTTGGTTACAATGAAACAATCACATATGCAAGCTGGCCAACATTTGATGAGTCTAAACTTGTAGAAGATGAAGTTGAAATCGTTGTTCAAGTTATGGGTAAAGTTCGCGCAAAATTAACAATGAAAAAAGATGCATCAAAAGAAGAAATGGAACAACTTGCACTTGAAGCAATTCAAGAACAAATTGAAGGGAAAACAGTTCGTAAAGTAATTGTCGTTCCTGGGAAACTTGTTAACGTTGTTGCAAACTAATTCATTTAAAAAAGCTCAGAGCATACTACGCTCTGAGTTTTTTATGTGACAAAATAAGTTCTAGGTCACCTTCATCTAAATTATTCATTGAAGCTTTTACTACGTTTATCAATGGAAAAGCCTCTTCTTAAAAAGTGAAGAAAAAGTAATTAGTTCATTCATTTTATCATGAGTGAAAAACGAAGAAAAAGGTGCGGAATTCCTATACAGACAAACACCTATTCTTCACTAGGAAATATGATAAAAAAGGTAGGCTAAATTGAGCAGAAGAGGTGAAAGGAATGAAAGGGATGGACAATAATGCACCACATGGTTTCTTCGGAGGTGGATCGAATAGTTATGAACAAATGATGTTAATGGGAGGAGCATTTGGAGGGGTTCCGTCGTCAGTAGCTGGAGTACAAACAGGAATTCCAACATCAGTGGCTGGGGCGCAAACGGGAATTCCAACATTAGTCGGAGGCGCACAAGGGGGAGTTCCTGTAGGTATGCCAACTACGTTTCCGTCTTCCATCGGAGGCGTACAAGGAGGGATTCCTGTGGGTATGCCAACTACGTTTCCGCCTTCCGTCGGAGGTGTACAAGGAGGGATTCCTGTAGGTATGCCAACTACGTTTCCGTCTTCCGTCGGAGGCATACAAACAGGATTTCCTGTACCTAGCGTCGGTGTTGTAGCTGGTGGCGTCGGCGGTTTTCCTCAAGGTGTTCACGGTCACCATGTGCACCACGGTCAACACCATCACCACGGTCAACACCATCACCACGGTCAGCACCATCACCACGGTCAACACCATCACCACAGTCAACACCATCATCACGGCCAACACCATCACCAAGGCCAACACCATCACCACAGTCAACACCATCACCACGGCCAACATCAACAACAAGTACATCATCACGGTCATCACCAAGTTCATCCGCAGGCTGTTATGTATCAAACACACCAGGGTCATCATCACCACGGCCAACATCACCACCAAGGTCCACAACAATACCAACAATATTAGTAACAACAACAGCCTTGGGCTAGCAGAATTGGTGCCGGAGCAGCGGGGCATGCTGGACATTAATGAGTTACATGAAAAATTCTCTTGTTAACAAGGGGATTTTTTATTTTAAGGGAAAGTATATTTGCATTTCGAAATGTGATATGGAGTATTAAAATACGAAGTTCATGATTTGTGAATGATAGTACAAAAAAACTGCTAAGAATATTCCTAGCAGCTGCACTTATATTATTTTCCTGCGTTTGCTAATGCCTCTTGACGTTGACGTTCAATTTCCGCACGAAGTTGTGGTTCTGGTGCTTCCCAGCCTTCTGGTTTTAAAATTTTGCCGTCGCCTTCTCGGAAGCGTGGTTTTCCGTCAGAGAATAATTTAGCCATATTCGCATTGTTTACAATTTCAAATCCTTTATCTGGACGTACACCCATTTCTGCAAAAGTTCCAAATGCGAAATAAATTAAATCAATTAATGCATCGTATTGATCTTCAACAGTTGTTGCTTCTAGAAACTCTTCTAACTCTTCTTGCATAAAACTAGCGCGAATTTTTGCACGCTCTTCAGTTAGTTTTGTTGGAGTGTTTGTTACAGGATGTCCGAATACTTCATGCATTTTTGCAACAAGTTCGTATCCTTTATCTAAACCTTTTTCGTTTGTCATGTTGTTTCATCCTTTCTTACGTTATGCCGAAGTATATTGTAACATAAGATGTTTGCTTGTTATTCTTCTTTCTTAATTAAAATGGATAAAAAAAGATCGATACTAAATATTCCGATGAGTAGCATCGGTATAACGACAAGTAAATAACGTGTGAAAGAAACATTTTTTAAGTATGTATGAGCAAATAAAAAGACGCCGAGAAATAAAATACCGTTTAAAATAGGCTTTACTAATTTTTTAGACATAAGCTCCCCCGTGAATATCTTTTCTCTCTATATTTGGTAATAAAAAACCCCTCTCTCCGTTGTATCATGCCGGAGAGAGGAGTTCAATCATTAACTTATTCAATTACACCGGAATTTGTAATGTTGACAGTGTATTTTACTTTAACCGGAACGTCTTTATACATTCTTCGCCATTCTTCTAATTTGAAAGGGCGATAATGTTGCTTATATTTTGCACCAAGGCCGAGTGGATCCACATTTAAAGATTTAAACTGTTTAATTAGTTTATTAGCTGTTGCATTTAATTGTTTTTCAACTGATTTTTCTATTTTTTGTGTATGCTTTTTATTATCTAAGTTGAACTGTTTAGATAGTTCTTGAATACGCGCTTCTAGTTTGACATATATAAAAAATGATGGTTTACCGTTTTTTATATTCACTTGGTAAGTTGGGACGGATTGAATGTTATTAATGATTGTGTATCCGGAGTTTCCTTTAAATTCATGTGAATCTAATCGGTGTTTTTCCAACAAGCCTTTAAAGGTAAACATATCATGATAACTAATTTTACCAACGTATTTATCTCTTTTTAAAAGTCCGATACCAGTAATTCTTATTTTATCTTTCTCTTTTTTGAGGATTGGTAAATAAGAATCTTGCCCCTCACCATAGTATCGATAAGCTCCTAAATGTAGATTATCAGTAGGTAAAGGGCCTGTTTGCATATTATGGTCCAACATTTTCTTTATATAAATGGCAACGTTAGATGATGTTGTATATTTACCTTTTAATAAGTCCATCCCTGTTCCCTCTAATAACCCGACATACATTGAGTTCCCGATGTTTACATCACGAATTAACGTGTCAAAGGAGGTAGATAACCCTTTTTTAGCAATTTTTGTAGTAAATAAAGCAATACGCATTTGTCCACTTGCAAATGGTAAAGAGGATTCTAAAGAAGTATTTGCTTTTACTTGTTTTACTGCATTTCCTACTCCTTCAAAAACTTGAACTTTATTACCTTTCTTTTGTACAGGACAAACGAATGTAACTTTTACTTTATTGTCTTTTGCTGTATCAAAAACAGCTCCTTGAATGAGATTGACATCGTCAATAATACTTTTTTGTAAGCAGCCAGTTAGACTAAGGATGCTAATACAAGAAAGAAGCATTAATTTTCTTTTGATTTTTTCCATTTTTTTTTCACCCACACAATAATAAATAGAATTGGGACGTATATGTATATAAGCCAAAAACTAATCCTTGATGTATTACTAATAAAATCATTAATATCATGTCTGTTCGTTAAAAGCTGTGAAACAATGATGGTAATAAACATGAAAGCAATTAAAACCCCTCTTTGTTTTACACGAAATATTTCATGTGTGCCTCTTGTTGCTGCCCATAAAGGTAGAATAAAGCTCGTAATAATAACGAGAGCATATGCCGAGATTGCAATGTATTCTAGTCGCTCAATGAAAGGAAGCTGAATAACTTGAGTCATAGAGAGCTGAGCCCAAATCGTTTTGGATAATTGTTTTTCACTAAAGAATGTGAAAGCTAAGAGGGTGCTAAATAAATATAAAAGGTTAGAAAATAATGCACCGTATTGTGCAAATTTATGAGATTTCTTAGAGTCTTTTACAAATGGATAAATCATAAGGAAAATTTCAAATCCGGTCATAGTATAGATTGATAAGTGAACTGCTTTTAAGATGTCTGAGAATGAATGTGAAAATACAGGAAGTAAACTAGACCAGTGAGTATATTTTAGGATAAAAAGGCTAAGTAAAAGATATCCAAGTGTGCCACCGACAGAAATAACGCAGATACCAGTAATAACACGAAAACCAGATGAGATAATATAGTAACCGACTAAGCATAAAAAAGTTGTTAACATCCAAGTTGAAGCTGAGGGAAACATCCATACTTGAATAATTTCTACATATGTGCGCACAACAGAAATACTTACGGTTAAAAAATACGCCATGAAAATAATGTTAATTCCGTTCCCGAGCCATTTTCCAAGTGTTTGTTTATGCAAATCAATTAAATTACCGTCTATACCCCTTAATGAGGAATACATCATCCATAGGAGAATATGAATGATGATTCCTGTAATAAGAACACTTATCCAGCCATCATATCCTGCTGCTTTCGCAATAATGCGAGCAAATCCGAGAACACCAGCACCAAATTGTGCACCGTGAATTAAGAAGAAAACGAAAATAGGTGATATTTGGTGTTCTGCTTTAATTTTGCTCATCGATGCACCTCATTTCTTAATCATCAAAATCCGATCTATGTTTTGTTGAAATTCCTTTTGCTGATTTTTTTACATGTTGTGGCCTTGCCTGTACATCTCTTGTATCAATCATTGTTAAGGGAAAGCGAATCCAAGAATCTTTAACGGATTGTTGTCTTGTCGGATAAAACAAAGCGTATGGCTTGCGTAAGGAAGTAAGTCTAAATAGATGGGTAAATAAAAAGATAAATCCAAGAGAAATCCCGAAAAGCCCTCCTATTTCTGCAAATATGAGAAACGGGAACCGTAGTAAGCGAACCGCATTCCCCATTTTATAAATAGGCGTAATAAAGGAAGCGAGTGCTGATAATGCAACGATAATTAATAAAATATTACTCGTTAAACCAGCTTGTACAGATGCTTGTCCGATTACGATACCGCCTACAATACCAAGTGTTTGACCGACCTTCATCGGTAACCTCGCACCAGCTTCTCTTAATAAATCAATCGCGAGTTCTAAAAAGAGTGCTTCAATTAAAGGTGGAAATGGGACTTGTGCTCTTGATAAAGTCAAAGTTTCAAGTAAATCACTTGGAATGAGTTCATAATGATAATTTAAAACTGCAACGTATAACGGTGTAGCACAGATCGAAAATAGAACAGCGATAAGGCGTAAAATCCTTGAAAATGTAGCATATAACCAAGAAACGTTATAGTCTTCTGGTGAAATGAAAAAATCAAAATATGATACAGGCGTTAGTAGAACACTTGGAGAACCATCAACAAAAATAGCGATTTTTCCATCAATTAGTGCTTTTGTAACTCTATCAGTGCGTTCTGTATTGATATAGAGAGGGAAAATTGACTTTTCTCCCATCAATTCTTGTATATAGGCACTATCATTAATTTGATCATATTCAAGAGCACGTAAAGATTCCTCTAGAAAATCAACATTATCTTTTTCAGCAAGGTTGTCTAAATACATCATGACAACTTTTGTTTTTGAAAATTCACCGATAATCATTTCTTTTGTTTGTAAATCTAAAACAGGAAGACGTTTTCGAACTAAATTAATATTTGTATCAATATCCTCAACAAAACCTTCTTGAGGACCGATAACAGTTGATTCATTTAAAGGAGGGGTTGGCGCACGATAGTTATCAATTGCAATGTTTGCAAGCATACATTTTTGATCTCGCTCGTTCAATTGAATAATTGCATGTCCATCTAAAACCATATCCTCAATTTTTTGTAAATCGTTCGTAATCGTTATACCACTCATTGGAATATGTTCTTTTAGTTCCTCTAGTGAAGTACAAGGCCGTTCTAACAGAGTAGGCATTAAATATTTCTGTAATTTCTCTCCATCAAGTGAAGGTCGATAGTAAGAAATCCAATACGGCATCGTTTCATCGTCAGATGTATGGTAATTAATAAAGTCACTAGACTTTTTAAGCTTCTCTATTAAATCTTGTAGAGAATGAATATGGTCTTTTTCTGGTTTTGTAAAATCATAAATACTACTACTTCCAGCGCTTTGTTGCTGATCTTGAGAATAATTTCCTTCATTCGTGCTGTGCTGTTTATTTTGAGAAGAATCATCTTGCTTAGCACCTTGCTGTTTATTTGGAGACGAGTCGTTTTGCTTAGCACCTTGCTGTTTATTTGGAGACGAGTCGTTTTGCTTAGCGTGTTGCTGTTTATTTGGAGACGAGTCGTTTTGCTTAGCGTGTTGCTGCTTATTTGGAGACGAGTCGTTTTGTTTAGAGCTTTGTTGTTTATTTGGAGATGAGTCGTTTTGCTTAGCACTTTGCTGCTTCTCTTTTTTTTGCTCGTTATTTTCACTTTTATTATGTTTCATATTTCGAGTCTGTTCTTTGTGATTATCCTTTTGATTGCTAGGTTGCTGTTTGGAGTTATTTGTTTCGTTTGTCTTTTTTGTATTTAATTTTTTTTTCTTACGTAACCAATTCCAAATCATATATATACCCTCTTTGAGTGTGTAATATAGTGCTATTTTGTGGCTAATTTTGCATATTATTCATTTATTTATGAAAAGAAGAAGGAGATTGGTTTACATAGAAAAAATCCTTAAGTGAGCAGTTCATACTATGACGGGAAGAAGGCGAATCTGTGCAAATTGTAAAAAAGGAGAAGTTTGTTTTAAAAGAGTTTACGTTTGAAAATGGTAGGAAAATTCCTGTTCAAATGGGGTATGAGACGTATGGTACTTTAAATAGAGAAAGGTCAAATATGATTTTAGTTTGTCATTATTTTAGCGCAACAAGTCACGCGGCAGGGAAATATACAGAGCATGATGAGGCGCCAGGCTGGTGGGATGGGCTCATTGGATCCGGAAAAGCAATTGATACAAATAAATATTTTGTTATATGCACTGATAATCTTTGTAATGTGCAGGTGAAGAACCGGTATGTGATTACAACGGGACCGAAATCGATTCATCCAGAAACAGGGGATGAATATGCGATGGATTTCCCGGTTTTTACATTTCTCGATGTAGCTCGTATACAGTGTGAGTTAATAAAAGGTATGGGAATCTCAAGGTTACATGCTGTAATGGGACCGTCGGCGGGGGGAATGATTGCGCAGCAATGGGCTGTTCACTATCCCCATATGGTAGAGCGGATGATTGGAGTGATTACGAACCCGCAAAATCCAACTATCACGTCAGTAAATGTAGCGCAAAATGCGATTGAAGCAATTCAACTGGATCCAAGTTGGAAAGGCGGAAAATATGGAGAGGCACAGCCAATGAAGGGGCTTCATTTAGCAAATAGAATGATGTTTATGAATGCGTTTGATGAACATTTTTATGAAAAGGCATTTCCTCGTAATAGTATAGAGATAGAGCCTTATCAAAAGTTTTCTGCATTATCATCATTTGAGAAAGAGATAAATAAAGTGACATATAGAAGTATAGAGTTAGTAGATGCAAATTCGTGGATGTACACTGCGAAGGCAGTCTTATTACATGATATTGCGCATAGGTTTTCTTCTTTAGAAGAAGCTCTTTCTCAGATAGAAGCGAATGTACTTATGATTCCGTGCAAACAAGATTTGCTTCAGCCGTCTCGTTATAATTATAAAATGGTAGACATTTTGCAAAAACAAGGGAAGTATGCGGAAGTGTACGAAATAGAAAGTATACATGGGCATATGGCGGGAGCGCTAGATGTTCATTTATTTGAAAAGAAGGTTTATGAATTTTTAAATCGAAAAGTATCTCGTTTTGTGTAGCAAATAAATGATGTGAAAAAGGTGCGACATGTGTAGTAGGCACCTTTTTTTACATGATTTGCAGACGGAAAATATATGTAGCAATTGCTATGCCGAAGAACGCTATACTAAGTAATAGAAATATGAATGACATTTCTTGGGGAGATTTTATCTTTTTACTATTTTTCATACTGAGAGCAATAATCGCAGCGATTAAGAAAATAATGCTCATAATGAAAAGAAAAAGTGTCATTTTGATCGACTCCTTTCATAAAACAAGTATATTGAGGATACAATGTGATAGTGATATTTGTAAAGAATAAGTTTTACGGGGAAATTGAGAAATACATTCTCCATTCTTTGCGTTCCTTCCTTCGCATGCTAAAATTGATTAGAAATGGTTGTTTAAAGAAGGAACGAAAGGTTTTTATTGTATATAAGGAGGAACGACATATGACAGAAGTAAAAACAATTACAACAGAAGAAGTGCAAGAGCGTTTAGAAAATGGAGAAACGTTATTTTTAGTAGATGTAAGGGAAGATGAAGAAGTAGCAGCAGGGAAAATTCCAGAAGCTATACATATTAAAATGGGTGATATCCCAAATAAAGTAGATTTCTTTGATAAAGAGAATGAATATATCTTTATTTGTCGTTCAGGAATGCGTAGTGAAAATGTATGTCATTATTTAAATGAGCAAGGATTTAAAACAGTGAACATGGTTGGCGGCATGCTTCAATATGAAGGGGAAACGAAATAGTTGATTATTAAAAACTTGAAACGAGTCTGTTTCAAGTTTTTTTCTTTTGCATACAGTATATAAAAGGGGGGATAGGTAAATTGGGAATTAACATGCGTAAAGTAAAAATTATAAATCATACAGGAGCGGTTAATGTTGGCGATTGTTATGATCTCTCACCTTTTGCTGTAGCTAAAATATATACAGGTGCGGGTGGTTCTAGCACGGGGACATTTTTAAATGGAAAGCGTACAGCAGCTGCTGTACCTGTAACATCGGTGTTTATTCCACTATTAGCGACGAGTACACGTACGTTAGGTTCGTAAAGGGAAGGTAGAGTGTAATTATGTCTGCACATATTAAAGAGTTTATTATTGTTAATAACACGGGGAATATATTTACAGGTGATAATTTGAGGGATACATCGTTTATTGCTTCGAAAACGTATAGTGGTTCAACAGGCCCAACTTGTATTGATGTTGTCACGATAATAGGGACGGAGACGAATCTCTGTTTACAACCGGGGGATAGTGTGACGACAACGTATACGAGAGGTACTCCTGCTGGTACTCTAACAGGAACAAATACGGGGCAAGGTGCAAATGTGTCGAGTATAGCGCAAGCTGTCCCTAATACAGAGAACATGGCTTCATTAGCTGGACTCCCCTAAAATAATGAAGGCACTGAAAAAATGATTTCTTTAAAAAAGAACACACATTTTATCGGTATGTTGAAAAAACAAAGAATTCATCGCCTGTATATAGTAGGTGATGGATTCCTTTTTCTTATGAAGTGAATTTTTTCATTGGCCTCAAAATAATAGGGGAGTTTTTATTTGTTTGAGCAAAAACATCGCGGTTCGAAAATATATTATAATAGAATGAAAAGAGAAAAACTTGGCAGAAAGGGGGAGGTGGCGATGCAGGAGAAGGCTAAAGATTTTTTTGGACGCCCACTTCAAGATTTACGCATCTCTGTCATTGATCGTTGCAATTTTAGATGTACGTATTGTATGCCAGCGGAAGTGTTTGGACCAGATTATGCTTTTTTGAAAGATGAATTTTTACTAACGTTTGATGAAATTGAGCGTTTGGCAAAAGTATTCGTTAGCATCGGTGTAAGAAAAATTAGGATTACCGGTGGCGAACCACTGCTCCGTAAAGATGTAACAAAACTTATTGCACGTCTTGTGAAAATTGACGGGTTAGTAGATATAGGATTAACGACAAATGCCATTCATTTAACGAAGCAAGCAAAGGCGTTAAAAGAAGCTGGATTACATAGAGTAAATGTTAGTTTAGATGCAATAGATGATGGTGTATTTAGGGACATTAATGGCCGGAATATTGATACGAAACCTGTGATTAAAGGAATTATGACTGCAAAAGAGGCAGGGCTTGAAGTAAAGGTAAATATGGTCGTGAAAAAAGGGATGAACGATCATCAAGTACTTCCGATGGCCGCGTATTTTAAAGAACAAGGAATTTCGCTTAGGTTTATTGAGTTTATGGATGTCGGTCGTACGAATGGGTGGAATTCTGATCAAGTAGTTACAAAGCGCGAATTGATTGAGATGATTCATCAAGTGTATCCGCTTGAGCCAGCTGAAGCGCATTATTTTGGTGAAGTGGCGAAGCGATATCGGTACGTTGGAACAAATGTAGAAGTCGGTTTTATTGCTTCTGTTTCCGATTCATTTTGTTCTTCTTGTACAAGAGCGAGAATTTCAGCAGATGGAAAGTTTTATACTTGTTTGTTTGCAACAGAAGGATTGGATATAAGGGAACTTCTTAGGGGAAATCTTTCGAATAAGGAGTTATTAAACGTTATACAAGATGTATGGATGAATAGAAAAGATAGATATTCAGATGAACGGACAGAAGAAAGTGCAAAAAATCGTCCGAAAATTGAAATGTCTTATATAGGGGGATAAGAAAGGGGGATATCGTATGCAGGAGCGTTATTCAAGACAAATATTATTTCCTGGTGTTGGAGAAAAAGGACAGCGAAAAATAAGAGAGAAGCATGTGCTTATTATCGGCGCCGGTGCTCTCGGTGCGGCGAATGCAGAAGCTATTGTTAGGGCGGGTGTGGGGAAAATAACGATTGCTGATCGTGATTATGTAGAATGGAGCAATTTACAAAGACAACAGCTATATACAGAAGAAGATGCAAAGCAGTATAAACCAAAAGCAGTAGCGGCAGCAGAACATTTAAAAGCAATTAATTCTGAGGTGGCAATTCATCCAGTTGTGACTGATGTAACAGTGCAAGAAATGGAAGAGCTAATGAATGGTGTAAATTTAATATTAGATGCGACAGATAATTTTGAAACGCGTCTTTTCATTAATGATATTTCACAAAAGTATAATATTCCTTGGATATATGGTGGTTGTGTTGGAAGCTACGGAGTAACTTATACAATTTTACCAGGGAAAACACCTTGTTTCCGCTGTTTAATGGAGCATCCAGCGAGCGGAGCAACATGTGATACGGCTGGGATTATACAGCCAGCGGCACAATTAGTAGTAGCGCATCAAATAACGGAAGCGTTGAAAATATTAGTAGAAGATTTTGGAGCGCTTCGTGAAACGATGTTATCGTTTGATCTTTGGAATAATCAACAGATGGCATTTAAAGTGAATAGGCAGAAAAAAGATACGTGTTTATCTTGTGGAAGGTTACGTACATATCCGAGTTTAACATTTGAAGCACAAACGAAAACGGAGGTTTTATGTGGGCGAAATACAGTGCAAATTCGTCCGGGTGTGCGGAAAGATTTTAATTTAGAAGAAATTAAAAAGCGCTTACAAAGAAGTGTAGAGGTAAAGGCGACACCTTATTTATTATCATTTCCGGTAGAAGAATATCGCTTTGTTCTATTTGCAGATGGTAGGGCGTTTATTCATGGGACAAATGATATGAATGTAGCGAAGAGCATATATGCAAGATATATAGGTTGAACCTAAAGGAAATCCTTTAGGTTCAACGGAGAGAGGATTAAGAATTTCTCGTATAATCTCCACTTTTTCCACCTGTTTTTTCAAGTAAGTATGTTTCACCAATAATCATACCTTTATCAACAGCTTTACACATATCATACACGGTAAGAGCGGTAGCGGAAGCAGCTGTTAAAGCTTCCATTTCAACGCCAGTGCTACCTTCTGTTTTAACTTTTACTTCAATGAGCAATCGGTATTGTTCTTCTAATTGTTTCCAATTGAAAGAAACGTCAACACCTTTTAATAATAAAGGGTGGCACATTGGGATAATATCAGAAGTGCGTTTCGCAGCCATAATGCCTGCGATTTGGGCAACGGCTAATACGTCACCTTTCCCAATTTCATTGTGAGAGATTTTATCGTAAATTTCTTTTGTAACGACAATGCTAGAGCACGCGATTGCTGTTCGAACGGTTGCTTTTTTGTCGCTTATATCAACCATTTTCGCCCGACCTTGGTCGTTAAAATGTGTGAATGAAGACATGGGATTCCTCCTTGAAGTAATTTCTATTTCATATATAAAGTTTAATCGAGATAAAATATTTTGCAAATATGAGGTGAGAAACAATGATAGAAAAACGAATGCCAATTCAAGTTGCTGAGGCAGTAGAGCGGGTAATGAAATATGCGAAGCATGGTGAAGTAGAAGAAGTTTCTATTACGGAAAGTTACGGTAGAATTCTTGGGGAAGATGTTGTCTCTAATCATGATGTTCCTCATTTCGATCGTTCTCCTTACGATGATTTCGCAATTCGAGCAGAAGATACGAAAGAGGCCAGTCAAGAGAAATCAGTTACATTTGAAGTAATAGGAGAAATCGGAGCGGGTTCTGTTTTTTCAGGAGAAGTAGGGACTTTTAAAGCGGTCCGTATTATGACAGGAGCTGCTATTCCGGCAGATTGCGATGCAGTCGTAATGTTAGAGCTGGCAGAAGGATTCGAGAAGAATGGAAAAACATATATAAAGTTAAAGCGTCCTTTCCAAAGTGGTGACAATGTGTCATGTAAAGGGGAAGATATAAAACAAAATCAAGTCCTCGTTAAGAAAGGTATTGCAATTCATCCGGGTGTTGCCGCACTATTAGCAACGTTCGGATATAGTACTGTGAAAGTTGTAAAACAGCCTGTTGTTGGTATTGTAACGACAGGAAGTGAATTATTAGACGTTCATGAGCCGTTAGAGACAGGAAAAATTAGGAATAGTAACTCTTATATGATTGCAGCTCAAATTATGAAAGCTGGCGGGAAAGTTCGTTATTATGGACAACTTGCTGATGAGTTAGATACATGTTTTACAGCTATTCAATCGGCGATGGATGAAGTTGATATTTTAATTACAACCGGCGGTGTTTCGGTAGGAGATTATGACTATTTACCGGCTATTTATGAAAGATTACAGGCGAATGTCCTCTTTAATAAAATAGCGATGAGACCAGGAAGTGTAACGACAGTAGCTGAAGTTGATGGAAAGGTACTTTTCGGTTTATCAGGAAATCCGTCAGCTTGTTATGTAGGTTTCGAATTATTTGTGCATCCAATTATAAAAACATATTTATATGTGAAGGAGCCTCACGTATATAGAGCTGATGCTATTTTACAAAAAGATTTTCCAAAGCCAAATCCATTTACTCGTTTCGTAAGAGCGAACGTGACGATTGTAGATGGGGGATTACAAGCAATGCCGGTCGGTTTAGATAAATCGAGTGCGATCTCTTCACTTGCGAATGCAAATGCTTTTATCGTATTGCCTGGAGGAACGAGAGGATTTAAGGCAGGGATGAAAGTATCTGTATTATTGTTAGAGCACTCGGAGGGATGTGATTGGCCATGGGCAAAGCCTCTTCAATCTTACAAATAGTTGGTTATCAAAATAGCGGGAAAACAACACTTGTAGAGAAAGTTGTGCATGCATTAGCCAAAAGAGAAATGAAAGTTGCTACAATTAAACATCACGGGCACGGAGGTTTTCCAGAAGTAGCACAAAAAGATAGTGAAAGACACCGAAAAGCTGGTGCTGTAGTAAGCTGTGTAGAAGGAGCCGGATTGTTATCTCTGTCCTCACTAAGAGAGGAATGGTCCTTACAAGAAATGATTCGCTTATATGAGTTTTTTGAAGTAGATACGGTTTTAATAGAGGGTTATAAAAAAGAGAGCTATCCGAAAGTAGTGTTACTTCGTTCTGATGAAGACATTGAACTTTTACATAAAGTTGAAAATGTGGCGGCGGTTATTACGTGGTATGATGCTCCGTCAAATGTACGAGAAGAATATAAAGTATTTCATATAACAGAAGAAGAGTTGTATATAGAATGGTTTTTACAAACGGTAAGGGGGACAAAATGAAAAATACGTATTATGAAGTAATTGATACAGCAATCTCGATTGAAGAGGTGGTGAAAAAAGTAATTCGCCGTGAATGTGGTGCTGTTACAACATTTATTGGAACAGTAAGGGAGTTTACGAAAGGGCGTCGTACAGTATACTTAGAGTATGTAGCTTATAAGACAATGGCAGAAAAGATGCTAGAGAAAATCGGATCAGAAGTGAAAGAGAAATGGCCGGGTACATATGTTGCGATCACACATCGCATTGGCACATTGCAAATTTCTGATATCGCGGTTGTTGTTGCTGTTTCAACACCACACCGTAAAGAAGCTTATGAAGCGAATGAGTATATTATGGAACGGATAAAACAAATTGTTCCGATTTGGAAAAAAGAGTTTTGGGAAGATGGCGACTCGTGGATTGGTGATCAATTAGAACAAACGCCATATCCAGCAGGAGAGCCTGGGAAGGAGCTATAAATATGATTCGAGTATTGTTATTTGCGCACTTGCAAGAAGAAGCAGGAACAAGTGAATTACAAATAGAGGAAGGAAATATTACGGTTGCAGAGTTAAAAGATATTGTTGCGACAAAATATAATGTACCGGTTTCAGCGCCAATTATGGTTGCCATTAATGAAGAATACGCAAATGAAGATGATAAGATCCAATCTGGTGATGTTGTTGCGCTAATACCACCAGTGAGCGGTGGTTAATATTGAATTCATTAAAACGACTTTCCTGAATAAGGGAAGTCGTTTTTTTATGGAAGTTTTGAGAACAATAACGTATAGGACAAGGAGGGCATTATGAAAAAACTATGTGTAATGATGACAATGATATGTTTTATCTTTTTCTCTTCTCCAAGTTATTCTTAGGAAATTATATCTTTGTCCTTTTTATGCAAAAAAAAATAGCGGTTGGCTATTTTAAAATTAGTGATTAATTGTATCTTGAAGAAATTCTGTTGCTTGATGTTCAGAAACGTTTTGTACGAGCGCAACTTCGCTAATCATCATTTTACGTGCATTATCTAGCATTTGTTTTTCGCTCGCATTTAATGTTCTTTCTTTATTACGGCGAAGTAAATCACGAACAATTTCTGCGCTATCTTGAAGATTGCCGTTTTTCATTTTTTCCATATTCATTGTATATCTTTGTTTCCATGAGAGCGATGGGTCTGATTCCCCATTTCGAAATTCAAGAAGTATATCATCTAACGTACCTTTATCGACGATATAACGAATACCTGATTTTTGTAATTGATCCATCGGAAGCATTACTTGCATATTTTTGCTAATGATACGTATCACATAATATTGACGCGTAGTACCTAATATTTCTTTCTCTTCAATTTCTTCGATGATCCCTGCACCGTGCATTGGATAAACGATTTTATCCCCAATTTGAAACAAATCATCCACCTCCATATGTGGTAACCATTTTTAATAATAGCATACATTAGTTAAGATGTCAAATTTTATATAATACCATAATGTGTATATTAGAGTCAATAAGTTAAAACTCTTTTTTATTTTTTCTTCTTACTTATTGGCGTATTGGCGACTTTTTTAGAAAAATAGTACAGGTGAAGAAAGAGGGCATATTTACTTATTTTTAAGCATAAAATGTAAAATTGCTAATACAATATACCTAAATCTGTTCTTTGTAGAAGGAGGGAGAGAAGGTGGGACGCACAATAAAAATTGATATTACAAATAAAGTTGTAGCGAAATTTAGACCAGATTATTTGGAATTATATACGAGTAAATTTATGATAGGTAAGTTTTATGTCTATACTGAAAATAAACAATATGTGTTAGAAGACGGATATGTATATGAGAATGGGAAGTTTTATCGCATCATAGATACGCACCGTGGCAATCAACAAGCGGCGGAGGGCTGCAATCTAGGATGGTGTTAACATGATTCGTGTGAAAGTGTTTGATGAAAGTCATGAAAAGGACTTAGAAGACGCTGTAAATGTGTTTTTGAAAAAGATTGATGATGGTAACTTTGTAGATATTAAGTACCAAGTTGGTGTTTCCATTAATGATGATGAAAATCAAATTTACTGTTTTTCAGCAATGATTGTGTATAAAACATAAAAAAGAGCTAGGTAAGCCAGCTCTTTTTTATGTTTTATCCCGCATTAACGGGCAGTAAACTCCCACCCAAAAATTCGGGGCGTACGAGGAAGTTAGGTGGGAGACAACTGCCCGTAAAAGCCTGATTGATGTGGGCTCATAATCAGTGGGGGAGGAACACCCCCCACTGATTAAAGTTTCACTTTATGTTGGGACAACATGAGTTGGTAAAACGTTCATAATAGATTGAGTAGTGCCTAATTTCTTTGTCGTTAAAAGAAGTTCTTCTGTTTCATGCTTTTGGGCATCTTTACACATACCGAGGTGATAACGATCACCTAAAAATGGATCAATATAAAAACCGTTTTTGAATACTTTATCATTCGGATGTTTTTCATGGTGAATGTCAGAACAGTTAATGCAATAGAACATAGCTTTCATCCCCTTTTTATTTTTGTTAAAAAAAAGTGAGTGGGTAGGCATTTCGCTCATTAGGAAATATTGAGGAGAAGAGAAATAACTACCTACTCAAATGGTGGGCATATTCCTTCTGATTTTCATATCTCACGTATTGTCCCCGAGGGAAGGAGGAGAGACGAAGTACGGATGATATAAGTAAGGCGCTCCTTTCAATATGAATGATGGAGTTTCATGTTGAGAGAAGTTTTTATTTTTTATTGCCTTTGTGAGTATATTATGAGGGAATGCTGAGAGGGTGTTTGTCCTGTTGAAAAAATGTTGAGAATTTTTCAACAGCGAAAAGAGGCTTCGTTGACATATAACCAAAAGGTGTTATATCATAAAATGAAAAGGTGTTATTTGTATGCCGAATAAAGGAGCTATAAAATGGAACAACAAAATACATTAAATGATATTAAACAAACAATCGTTTTTAACGCACCTATTCAAAAAGTATGGGATGTAGTATCGACTGCAGAAGGAATTGCGTCATGGTTTATGCCAAATGATTTCGAATTAGAGGTAGGACATGAGTTTCATGTGCAATCACCATTTGGGCCATCACCATGTAAAGTGTTAGAAATTAATGAGCCAAACCATTTATCTTTCTCATGGGATACAGATGGTTGGATTGTTTCATTTGATTTGAAAGACTTAGGAGATAATAAAACAGAATTTACGTTAATTCACGGCGGCTGGAAACATCCTGATGCAATTCTTCCAAAACCAAATGCGAAGAGCTCTATTATTCGCGAAAGAATGAATGGTGGCTGGGTAGCGATTGTAAATGAAAAATTGAAAAAGGTTGTCGAAGGTTAAATTGTCTTCGCCAGCAGCGAAATATGATGTATTTCAAGCAATTGCTGATCCAACCCGCCGAGAAGTGTTACGGTTATTAAGTGATAAAGAGTTACCGATTTCCAAAATAACAGCCCATTTTCCAATGAGTCGCACGGCTATTGTAAAGCATCTTCATATCCTTTCAGAAGCGAAATTAGTAAGTGGAAGAAAAAACGGGAGAGAGAAGATATATCGTTTGCAACCGGAGCCGTTAGAAGAATTACAGCAGTGGCTCTCATATTATGAGCGTTTTTGGGATAATAAATTGTCCATGCTTAAATATATTGTGGAGAATGAAGAGTAGGTTTGATGTAAAGAGGATGACCAAAATGGTCATCCTCTTGATTATTGCTCACTTGTTTGCTTAGTTGTTTGTAACACAAGCCAAGCGATAATTAATGTTAATACTGCTAATACGAAAGTACTCATATAAATGACGTGTACACTTGCTGCTAATGCTTCTTGTGATTCAGTTGCTACGTTTGCTGTAGTTCCGCCGTGTCCTCCAGAAGATACAAGATCAAGGTTTTTAATACCACGTGCATGAATCATCGTATTGAAGATTGTGCCGAATACTGCAGCCCCTAACGTTTGACTAAATGTATTAATAAATGTGTTTAAACCTACTGCTGTTCCGCGTGTGTGAGCTGGTACAGCTGCTTGAATTGTTACCATGTAAATAGGTGTTACAAGCCCCATTCCTAAGCCGAATAATCCGACTGCCACATAAATAAGGAATGATGGTGAGTTTGTTGATAATGTAAATAATAAGAAGGTAGCAACTGATAGAATGCTAGCTCCAAGTAAAATAATTTGTTTCGTTTTTAACTTACCAACTAAGTTACCAGAGAGCATAGCACCGAATGTCCACATAACAGGAATCGGCATTAAAATGAGTCCGGCTTCTGTTGCATTCTTTCCTAACACACCTTGGCTCCAAATTGGAAGATACATTGTAATACTAATAATCATTGCACCAGCAATAAGCGTTAGTATGTTTATCGTAGATAATGTACGGTTAGAGAAAAGTGCTAACGGAATTAATGGTTCCGGAGATTTTTTCTCGATGAATAAGAAAATAATGAATGAAACAGCGGCGAAGATTAATAGGCCGATAATTGTAATGTCTCCCCAGTTTTGCTTGCTACTACCTGTTAATAGTGCATATAGTAAAGCAATTGTACTTAATGAGAAGACTGTTGCACCAAGATAGTCGATATGTTGCTTAGCGGACTTAACAGATTCTTTATAAGAAACTGCAATCATTAAGCAGGCGATAATTCCAAATGGAACGTTTAAGAAGAAAATATAGCGCCAAGAAAGGGAATCAACTAAAAATCCACCTACTAATGGCCCAATGACACCAGATACACCCCAAACGGCACTTATCCAGCCCTGTGCTTTCGCGCGGCCTTTCGCTTCGCTGTATAAGTCTCCGATGATTGTCATTGTTATTGGCATAACAGCACCGGCACCTATACCTTGGAGAGCACGGAAGAAGATTAATTGTTCCATCGATGTAACGACTCCGCAAAGTGCAGAACCGATTAAGAAGATTGTTGCTCCGATGAGCAGAACTTTTTTGCGGCCGAATAAATCAGCTAGCTTTCCGTATATTGGAGTCGAAACAGCTGTTGCAAGCATATAAATTGCATATACCCAACTTACAAGTTCGACGCCTGACAAATCACTCGTTATACGAGGGATTGCGGTACTAACGATCGTTCCTTCTACAGCAGAAAGAAACGTCATTAGCATTAAAGACACCATGACTTTTTTTCTCATTTGTTTTCCCCTTACCCTTTTTCAAATATTCAACAATATAAAATATAAAGGTACTAAGGTATATAAAGCAACAAAAAAGAAACAGGGATCCTTGTTTCTTTTTTAATACTGCATTTTCGCATTTTTCCCAGCTGTTGTTCCGGCAATTCTACCAGTAACGAGAGCTGATGTAATGTTATAGCCACCAGTATAACCATGAATATCAAGAACTTCTCCGCAGAAATATAGGCCGCTAGTGAATTTGGACGACATTTCTTTCGGGTTAATTTCTTTAACGGATACACCACCGCCAGTAACGAATGCTTTTTCAAGTGGCTGCGTACCATTTACATTCACAGTAAATTCTTTAAAGTCTTTCACAAGTGCACGAATCTTCTCGTAAGAAACTTGTCCAGCTTGTTCGCTACCATCAATTTCATTTTTTTCTAATAAGAATAAAAAGTAACGCTCAGGAACGTAACCTTTTAACACGTTTTTAATTCCTTTTTTTGGGTCTTCTTTCATCTGCTTCAGCATGCGCTGGAATAGTTGTTCACTATTTTCTTCTGGCAATGCATCAATGCTCATTTGCACCATATTCGTTTTAAATTTCTTCATCGTTTTTATAACGAACTGGCTACAACGAAGAGCAGCAGGACCAGATAAGCCGAAGTGAGTGAAGAGCATGTCCATTTTATGAGAAACGACAGCTTTTCCTTTCGGGTTTAATACGCTTAAGTTCACATCTCGTAAAGCGAGACCTTGTAATGAGCGGTCACGAATAAATGGTTCGTTTGAAAGGATTGGTACTTCTGTTGGGAATAGTTCTGTAATTGTATGACCAGCTTTTTCAGCCCAAGCATATCCGTCTCCAGTAGAGCCAGTATGAGGCACAGATTTTCCGCCAACAGCGATAATGACGTGATTCGTTTCTAATACTTCACCTGTTTGCAGAATAACAGCTTTCGTTTGACTATTCTCATATTCAATCGTTTCAACAGGAGTATTTGTACGTATCTTCACACCTAAGTCCTTTAATCGTGCTAATAGTGCATCTACAACAGATTGAGCTTTGTTTGACACGGGGAACATGCGGCCGTGGTCCTCTTCTTTCAATTTAACACCAAAATTTTCGAAGAATGTAATAATATCTTCATTATTAAAAATAGAAAAAGCGCTGTATAAGAAGCGACCGTTTCCTGGTATATGTTTAACGATTTCATCAAGTGGTAGACGGTTCGTCACATTACAACGACCACCGCCAGAAATTGCAAGTTTACGCCCAAGTTTATTTCCTTTATCAAGAAGCAAGACATTTGCTCCTTTTTCTGCAGCACCGATTGCAGCCATTAGCCCTGAAGGACCGCCACCGATGACAATAACATCATAATGCATAATATATCGACCTCATTTTCTACATTTCCTGTCTAAAAGAATAGCATGTTTCCCCTTAAAAGAAAAATAGAGTGAAGTACTGTTTAAGGGGAGAATTGTGGTACAATACAAAAGTTAGAGTTCAGCACTATCCTGCTATTTGCGGGCAGTAAGATTCCCACCTCAAAATTTGGCTGGAGCAAAGAAGTTAGGTGGGAGTCTGGCAGCTCGTAAACACCCGATTCGTTCAACTCATAATTAGCGGGGGATGAACAACCCTCCGCTAATTATAGTTTCACTTTATGTAGATGTAGGAGGATTTTTGTATGTCCGATTCGAAATTTTTGCGCGGAACGCTTATTGTGACGTTAGGGACATTTTTAGTGAAGTTTTTAGGTATGATTTACGTCTTTCCGTTTCATGCATTAGTAGGAACAGAAGGCGGAACGCTCTATACATATGGATACATTCCATATACAATCTTTTTAAGTATTGCAACGGCAGGGGTGCCGCTTGCTGTTTCGAAATTTGTTTCCAAATATAATGCACTTGGCGATTATAAAACGAGCCGGAGAATGTTCCGCTCGGGAATGGTTATGATGATAGTAACCGGAATTCTTTCATTCCTAGTGCTGTATATGACTGCGCCATTGTTTGCAGAAGCAATGCTTGGTAAACAAAGTATACACAATAATGTAGGAGAAGTTACGACGATTATTCGTCTTGTAAGTTTTGCGCTTATTGTTGTACCAGCAGCGAGTTTAATTCGTGGTTATTTTCAAGGTCACCAATCGATGGGACCAACGACTGTTTCGCAAATTATTGAACAAATTATTCGTATCGTATTTTTATTAGCAGGTAGCTTTATCGTTATTAAAGTACTGGGCGGTACAGTTGCAGCAGCAGTTGGGGTAGCGACATTTGCTGCGTTCGTTTCAGCAGTTGGAGCACTCGGTGTATTGATTTGGTACTGGCTAAAACGTAAAAAATATTTGGATCAATATTTAATTGAACAAACTGTACCAGAATCGACAGTAAGTACAGTTCAATTATTTAAAGAATTATTTGCCTATGCAATTCCTTACGTTGTAATTGGGTTAACAATTCCTTTATATCAACAAATTGATACATTGACATTTAACTCAATTATGCAGGCGATTGGTCAAGGGGATATCGCAGAGCGAGCGCTCGGTATTTTTACAATGTGGACGCATAAATTAATTATGATTCCTGTATCACTTGCAACAGCGTTTAGTTTAACGCTTGTACCAGCGATTACAAAATCATTTACGGAAAAGCAATATCGTTATTTAAAATTACAAATTACACAAACATTCCAAGCAAATATGTTTTTAACATTGCCAGCAGTTGTCGGTATTTCAACACTTGCATATCCAATTTATACTGCGTTTTACGACTCAGATCCACTGGGTGGACAAGTATTAATGTGGTATGCGCCAGTTGCGTTATTATTTGCTTTATTTACAGTAACAGCGGCAATTTTGCAAGGGATTAACCAACAGAAGCATGCGATTATTGCGCTTGTAATGGGTGTTATTTTGAAATTTGTATGTAACGTAATCTTTATTCGTTATTTCGGTACAATAGGAGCGATTTTGGCAACAGCAGTTGGTTTCATGGCTTCTGTTTGGTACACAAATCAACAAATTAAAAAACATGCACACTACTCATTCGGTGTTGTGTATAAGAGAACATTCCAAATTGCAGTATTAACACTTGTAATGGTCGTGACGGTAAAACTATCACAATGGCTTCTGTCCTTCGTGATTTCGTCTGATGGCCGTATGAGTTCTTTCATTACAGTTGCGATTTGCGCAGGTATTGGTGGCCTTGTTTACGGTTTATTAGCAATTCGCACAGGAGTACTTGAAAGAGTATTTAGCGGAGAAGCGTTAGAGAAAATTCAGCGTAAACTTGGTAATCGATTCAAAATAAAGTTGAAATCAAAAGGGGCGTAAATACGTCCCCTTTTCTATGATAAACAAAGAAGGTGAAAAACGTGAGATTAGATAAATTATTAGCGAATATGGGATATGGAAGTAGAAAAGAAGTAAAGAAATTATTGAAAGATGGCGTTGTAAAAATTGATGGAACGCCAGTGAAAGATGCGAAGTTTCATGTGAATGTAGAAGAGCAAGAAGTTATGATTCACGGTGAAGTTGTGGAATATAAAGAGTTTGTTTATTTAATGATGCATAAACCACAAGGTGTTATTTCAGCGACAGAAGATGATAATCATGAAACAGTAATAGATTTATTAGAATTAGAAGATGCAATCTTTAATCCGTTCCCAGTTGGACGACTTGATATTGATACAGAAGGTTTCTTATTGATAACAAATGATGGGAAGTTATCACATCAATTATTATCTCCGAAAAAGCATGTGCCGAAAAAATACTATGCACACGTTGCAGGAGTAGTAACAGAAGAGGATGTAAAAGAGTTTGCTAAAGGTGTTATTTTAGATGATGGCTATGAAACGAAACCAGGTGAACTTACAATATTAAAAAGTGATGATATTTCTGAAATTGAGCTTGTGATTACAGAAGGGAAATTCCATCAAGTGAAGCGTATGTTTGAAGCAGTAGGGAAAAAAGTAGTTTACCTGAAGAGAACAGAGATGGGACCGTTAGTATTAGATGAAGAACTAGAACTTGGACAATACCGAGAGCTAACAGATGAAGAAGTAGAAATGTTAAAAACATATCAAGTAGATACTGAAAAGTAGTGCCTTTTTTTAGGTGCAGAAAAGACCCCTTTCTAATAGTTAGAAAGGGGTATGTATTTATTTACATACAATTAGTTTTCGTTATGAGGTCATTCTCACTTTCTTTCCTGTTGTTGTCCACTTACCGCGGCAAGGGCTATACACGAGTTCATTAAACTGCAACACATTTAGATCACGTTGTATCGTTCGCGGTGTGATCCCGAACTCATCTACAAGGTCTTTCGTCGTTACCGTTCCGTTTTCATTGATGTACATATAAATCGATTTAATGCGTGTTAGCATACGAGTAGTCGTAGGTTTCAAGAGAAAACCACTCCTCTACTAGTTTTTTTGACCCCATTCAGGAAAGAAGGTCGTTACTACTATTGTACTCTACATGACAAAATTCATGCTTTAATCTACTTAAATTTTACAAAAGTTTAACAAAATTTCATATAGAAAAATATTGGTAGTTGACATTGTTTATCTGGTCAGTCAACTAACTCATAAAATTCTACGTAAAACGCCAAATTCCTGCAAATTTTTTTAAAAAAATAAAAGAAAAATTAATAAGAAATATCTGAAATATTACAATTGTTCGGTATTAAGTTTTTGTGTATGGCATAAGGGATTTCGGTTTGCTATGATGAAAGAAAGAATAGAAGGAAGGATGGATGCGTGATGTCAGCAATTAATTGGACAGAAGAAGTTGCAAAACGAAAAGATGAGTTAATTCATGATACACAACAATTTTTACAAATTAAAAGTGTTTGGGAAGAAGAATCGGCGAAAGAGGGCGCACCGTTTGGTGAAGGTGTAGAAAAAGCTTTATCTTTCATGTTACATAAAGGAGAAACAGAAGGTTTTGCTTCAAAAAATTTAGAAGGATATGCAGGTCATCTTGAAATGGGACAAGGAGAAGAATTAGTAGGTATTCTTTGTCACGTTGACGTTGTGCCAGAAGGAGATGGCTGGACGACTCCTGCGTATAGTGCAGATATTCGCGACGGAAAGATTTTTGCACGCGGTGCGATTGACGATAAGGGACCAACAATGGCAGCTTATTATGCGATGAAAATTGTGAAAGAATTAGAGTTACCTCTTTCGAAACGTGTTCGTATGATTTTAGGAACAGATGAGGAAAGCAATTGGAAATGTGTAGAGCACTACTTTAAAAACGAAGAAATGCCAACAATCGGTTTTGCGCCAGATGCAGATTTTCCAATTATTAATGCGGAAAAAGGAATTTCTGATATACAAGTTGTGCAAAATGGTAGCGAAGAGAAAAAAGGTGCATATGAACTTATTTCATTTGAATCAGGTCGCCGTTTAAATATGGTGCCCGATTTTGCAGAAGCAGTTCTTACAAGTGAAGATGTAAATGCACTGGCAGTAGCATATGAAACGTATTTACAAACTGCTAAAAGAATAGGGAAATCAACTATAGAAGAAACTACAGTGACGCTGCAAATAGAAGGGATTTCAGCACACGGATCTACTCCTGAAAAAGGAGAAAATGCAGGTTTATTATTGGCAAACTTCTTAACTACAGTTGCTCTTGATGGAAAAGCAAATTCATTTGCAACATTTGTAACAGAAACATTTACTGGTGATATTTTTGGTGAAAAAGCTACTATTGCTTATAAAGACGAAGTTAGCGGTCCATTAACAGTGAATGTCGGTCGCCTTTCTTATACGAAAGAAAATGGTGGGAGCTTAGGATTAAATGTACGCTACCCAGTTACGACTAACTTTGAAGAAACAATTGCGAAGTTAAAAGAATATGTTGCTATGCAGGGATTTGAGGTGGCAGATTACTCTAACTCTCGCCCGCATCACGTTGATAAAGACCACGTATTAATTCGTACGCTGCAACATGTGTATGAAGAACAAACAGGAGAAAAAGCAGAGTTGCTAGCAATCGGCGGAGGTACTTACGCTCGTTCATTAAAAGCTGGTGTTGCATTTGGTCCGCTATTCCCAGGAAAAGAAGAACTTGCGCATCAAAAAGACGAGTACATTGAAATTGAAGGCTTATTAAAAGCAACAGCAATTTACGCTCAAGCAATTTATGAATTGGCGAAATAAAGTGAAGCTTTAATTAGTGGGAATTTTGTTTATCTAAAATCGGCAAGGATACCCCCACTTCAATCGTGGAAAGGGTGTAACCTAACGATAAGTGGCTCCCCCTAACTTCTTTGCTTAATGGACAAATTACGAGTCTTACTACCTGCAAATAGCGGGATAAAGGATGTTTGAACGATGACCGCTCTCTATTTTAGAGAGCGGCTTCTTTTTAGCTGAATGAGATAAGAAAGAAAAGCAACAATAACAAAAAGGAGACGAGGCATATGGTGTTACATTATTTTGTCGCAGTAACTTTACCACGTCACATAAAAGAAATACTTTCTAATTATAAAGAAGAAATGAAGGAGGAATTACCATTTCGCTCGTGGGTACATAAGGAAGACTATCATATTACCCTTTCATTTTTAGGAAGTGCGACAGAGGAACAGTTAGAAGGAATAAAGAATGGATTACAAACACTTATAGAAAAAAAAGAACTATCGTTCACGTTGCAAGGATTTTCAACGTTTGGTAGGGAAGACAGGCCGCGTATTTTTTGGGCGAAGGTAAGTGAGAATCACGATTTGTTTCAGTTACAAAAGCAAGTACATGCTATTTGTGAAGAAAATGAGTTTTCTCTAGAAACACGCCCGTATCATCCACATATTACTGTTGCCCGTAAATGGATAGGAGAAGAAATGTTTGATTTAGAAAGTATAAAAGAAGTGCCTGAAATATCATTTCGAGCGGATACGATTACTTTATACGAATCTCACGTGAAGGAAACGCCGAAGTATAAATCAATTGCTGAAATAAAACTACAAAAATAGAATATATGAAAACGTTTTGTATACAGGTGAATATACTATAGAGAAGAATGAAGTTACTGTATAGAGTCTTGCTGATAAGAAAAGCCCTATTATTTGCAGCTCATTTCATCCTATAAAGGACCGATTGGTAGGGCCAATAATGGGTGGGAATAAACAAAACCCCGCTGACTAAAGCTTCACTTTATCTCGCTATTTGTGGGCAGTAAGACTCCCACCCAAAAATTCGGGGAATGCGAGGAAGTTAGGTGGGAGATAACTGCCCGTAAAAGCCCGATTGGTGTGGCTCATAATCGGTGGTGGATGGACAAAACCCCCACTGATTAAAGTTTCACTTTATTTTAATTTTGAGAATGATGGTGATTTTTTATGTTGAAAGTAAAACGTCCATTTGATGCCTATTTAGATGAAATGAATAAAATTACAATTTTGCTCTCACATGCGTATGGAACAAGTCGGACATTTCGTTTACAAGAAGGAAACAATGTGAAAGATTTACCGATTGCTCATACTATCGCACTTCCGGATGCAACGAAGTATGAGTGCTTTATAGAAGAGCCGCTAGATGTGGGGAAGTATTATACAGTACGAGATGAACGGAACGAAGAAACGGATTTACAAATAGGTGCTGTGATTCGAACAGTAATTTTCGATGAGAAGTATTATTACGAAGGTACAGATTTAGGAGCTATGTATCAAAAAGATGAAACAACGTTTAAAGTGTGGGCTCCAACTGCAAGGCTTGCAAAAGTAAGAATGTATAAAAGTGATAAAGAATATACCGATTATGAAATGTATAGAGGCGAAAATGGAGTGTGGGTTCATGCATTACAAGGGAATCACGATGGAGCTCGATATACATTTCTAGTCTGTATTAATTTAATATGGAATGAGGCGGTGGATCCATACGCAAAGTCAGTGACTGTAAATGGGAAATACGGCGTTGTTATCGATTTGGAAAAGACGAATGTAACAAAACGAAATCAATTACCACCATTACAGTCAATGACAGATGCCATATTGTATGAACTGCATATTCGTGATGCTACTATTCACCCAAACAGTGGAGTGAATAAAAAAGGAACGTATAAAGGATTGATGGAAGAGGGAACGACAGGACGAAATGGAACGTTAACTGGATTGTCTCATATAAAAGATTTAGGTGTTACACATGTTGAATTATTACCTTTATATTGTTTCGGTGGTATAGATGAGGCGAATCCTTCCGACGCATATAATTGGGGGTACAATCCATTATGTTACAATGCTCCAACGGGATTTTATGCTACAAACATTTCTGACCCGTATAACAGGATAGTAGAGTGTAAACAACTGATTGAAACATTTCATGAGCACGGCATCCGAGTAATTATAGATGTTGTATATAATCATGTTTATGAAAGAGCGCTATCGTCATTTGAAAAGCTTGTCCCAGGGTATTATTTTCGGCATGGTGAAGATGGTATGCCTTCTAATGGGACGGGAGTCGGAAATGATATAGCATCTGAGCGGAAAATGATGAGGAAATTTATTGTAGAGTCTATTTTATATTGGCTTACTGAATACAATGTTGATGGTTTCCGATTCGACTTAATGGGAATTTTAGATGTGGAGACAATGAACAAGGTAGAAAAAGAAGTGCGAAACATAAAGCGTGATGCATTGTTATTAGGAGAGGGATGGGATTTACAAACACCGCTTCCGTTTGAGGAAAAAGCAACGTTAAATAATGCGAGACAAATGCCACATATCGCGCAGTTTAATGATCAATTTCGTGATGGGATAAAAGGTAGTACATTTCATATAAAGAAACGCGGTTTTGCATTTGGTGGGTATGTAGATTGTTATCATTTGCGGTATATAGCAACAGGTAGTCTTTTAAGTATGAAAGAAACAGGGCTATTTCTAGAGCCAATGCAAAGTATTAACTATGTAGAATGTCATGACAATATGACGATGTGGGATAAACTAGTGCGTAGCAATGAAGAGTCGGAAGCGGTTTTGAAAAAACGTCACCTTCTCGCAACCGCAATGGTGATTCTTTCACAAGGTATTCCTTTCTTACATGCTGGGCAAGAGTTTTATCGTACGAAGAAAGGAAATGAAAATAGTTATAATGCAAATGATGAAATTAATCGATTAGATTGGGATCAAAAAGCGAAAGAGATGGAGACAGTTAACTATATAAAAGGATTAATTGCGATTCGCAAAGAGCACGGGGCATTCCGATTACAAAATGCAGACCTTATAAAAAAGCATATGACCTTTTTGCAAACATCTACAGAAGTGCTTGCATACCATTTACAAAATGCAGAATCGTTTGGACGGTGGAAAGAGCTTGTCGTTTTATTTAATAGCGGTTTAGAAGCTAAAACGGTGCAACTTCCAAAAGACGAAACGTGGCATGTGTTAGTAAACGAAAAGCAAGCAAAAATAGAGCCAATTTCTTCATTTAGAGGAAAGGAACTTAGGCTCGCTCCAATTAGCACGAATATATTGGCGATAATGTGACAAATCGCTACTTGACGATGAGAATGTAATAAATGTAGAATTGACAAAGATGACGGTTTTGAGTAGTTGTCATTCTATGAGTGGTTTTGTAAAATAAAATAGAGAGTTTTTGGCTTATGCCAAGTTTTCTTTTCATTTACAGTAATATATATGAATCCACAACATGTGTAGAGATGTTGCGGTTTTTCTTTTCATAACTATAAAAGATAAGGATTTGTTAACGGGTAATGAATATGGAATGGTTGGAACAATTATTAGGAAAAGAGTGGAGTCTTGTACCGGCTGGTGGAGTAACGGGCGATGCATATATTGCGCAAAACGGACAACAGAAGTTATTTTTAAAGCGGAATACATCGCCTTTTTTAGCAGTATTGTCAGCAGAAGGAATTGTTCCAAAATTACTTTGGACAAGAAGGGTAACGAACGGTGATGTAATTTCTGCTCAAAAATGGCTTCCGGGACAGAAGCTAGAGCAAGAGGATATGAAACTAGAACGTGTTGCGAAACTTTTGAAAAAAATACATTCCTCTAAAGCACTTGTGCAGATGATTCAAAGACTCGGGAAGCAGCCTCTTCACGCACAAGAGTTATTACAACAACTGCAACTTGTGTTAAGAGGTGATATAAGGGTTGATGAAACAATTCAGCAAGGCCTTCAATATTTAACGGATTCATTAAAAGATATTGAATATAATGATTTCGTTGTATGTCATTGTGATGTAAATCATAACAACTGGCTATTGTCGGATGAAGATGAGTTGTTTTTAATTGATTGGGATGGAGCTGTTATTGCTGACCCAGCTCTAGACCTTGGTATGTTATTATATTGGTACATTCCCCGCCATGAATGGAGTGAGTGGCTCGGATATTATGATATTGAAGTGGATGAATCATTGCTTAGGCGTATGAGATGGTATGTGATAGCACAAACGATTTTGTCTATTCAATGGCACACAACAAAAAAACAGCAAGCAGAAGCTGAATATTGGCGTCAATATTTACAGCAACTACTTGCTTCGGAATAATACTTAAGAAAAATTGTCCATTCCAGCAATCCACTGAGTAAGTTGTTCTTGATTATTGGAAATATGGTTGTCCAAGTTAGAGGAAGATTTACCCGATTGACTATAAGAATATACATCGTTTAGCATTGCTTTAGCGTCACTACTTATATTATCGTTTGCGAGTAACGATTGAATGAGGCGCTCTAATTGCTCGCATTCGGAAACTGTCCCGCAGCAATCACTTTGGTGATTGACTAAAATATCTTTCAGCACTTCTAATTGATGTTGTTGATTAATTGGCATGAACAGATCATCCTTTCGATTGTTTTTCTCTTCTTGGAAATGTAAGAGAAAAAGCTGCTTCGTCATGGAATGTGTAATGCTGTATGTAGTTTTTATCAAAATGGTACATCTTATACTTGAAAGAAACGGACCGAGTGCTCGTACGTACTTGGTTTTTTGTTTGGTAGATTGATTAAAACAGAAAGAAGGAATCAGTCCTTTAAAATTGCTTTGTAAAGAGAGGGAGACATCTATGCGTTTAAGACATAAACCGTATGCAATGGATCGAATTAATGAATATTCACATATCGTAATTGGAAACCCAGAGGAGCACGCTGGTAACTGGAAAGAAGTATTTGGAAACGAACAACCCATTCACATTGAAGTAGGTACAGGTCGTGGCCGCTTTATGTATGATATGGCAAAAGCGAATCCACATATTAATTATATTGGAATTGAAAAATTCACAAGTGTTGTTGTAGATGCACTTGATAAATTAATTGAAGAAGAATTACCGAACTTAAAGTTAATTAATAAAGATGCGGAAGATTTAACAATTTTCTTTGCAAAAGGTGAAATTGATCGCGTTTATTTAAACTTCTCAGATCCATGGCCAAAGAAGCGTCACATGAAGCGTCGTTTAACGTATAAAACGTTTTTACGCAATTATGAAGAAGTGTTAGTAGAGGGCGGAGAAATTCATTTCAAAACAGATAACCAAGGTTTATTTGAATATTCTCTTATGAGTATGGCGGAGTACGGTATGTTACTCACTTACTTAAGCCTAGATCTTCATAACAGTGATTTCGAAGGTAACATTATGACTGAGTACGAAGAGAAATTCTCTAGTAAAGGTCATCGTATTTACCGAGTCGAGGCAAAATATCGTACAGAGCCTATGCAGTAATGCATAGGTTTTTTATAACTAAAATGATCAGAATTTTATGTTAAAATTAGTAGGAGGGGGGATTTGTGATGGAAGAATTACAAATTGGAGATATAAAAGTGACGTGGTTAAAAGGAGGAAACACGCATTTAGATGGAGGAGCAATGTTTGGGGTTGTGCCGAAAGTACTTTGGTCACGCAAATATAAACATAACGATACAAATCATATTCATCTACGAACGGATCCGTTACTTTTGCAAACGAAAGAAGGAAATATGCTGATTGATTCTGGAATAGGAAACGGTAAGTTGAATGAGAAAATGAAGCGAAATCAAGGTGTAACGGAAGAGTCATCGGTTTATGAATCTTTAGAAAAACTGGGATTAAAGCCGGAAGATATTCATTACGTTTTAATGACGCACCTTCATTTTGATCACGCATCTGGTTTAACAAAATGGGAAGGTGATTACCTTGTGCCGGCGTTTCCGAATGCGAAAGTTTATGTAAGTGAAACCGAGTGGAATGAAATGAGGAACCCAAATATTAGATCACGTAATACATATTGGAAGGAAAATTGGGAGCCAATTATAGATAAAGTAATTACGTTTCAGCAAGAAATAGAAATTACGGATGAAATCAAAATGGCGCATACGGGTGGGCATAGCGATGGACATGCAGTTATCGTTCTTGAGAGTCAGGGGGAAACGATGATTCATTTAGCGGATCTTCTACCAACGCATGCGCATCAAAATGTATTATGGGTAATGGCATATGATGATTATCCGATGACATCGATTAAAAATAAGCAGAAGTGGATGAAGTATGGTGCTGAAAAAGAGGCGTGGTTTACGTTTTATCATGACGCATATTATCGTGCAGTGAAGTGGGATGAGGAAGGGCATCTTGTGGAAAAGATAGAGAAAAAAACAAGTATAGAAGCTTAAAAAGAGGTGGTTGTCCAACAATGTCTGTTGGAACAGCCTCCTTTTATTATTGATCGTTATTATTGTCAGCTTTTGTCGGTAAATCGATATATTCGAAAAATCACCGATATAATTTCAATTACTATCGGTGATTTTCAAAAATAAGAGGTTCACCCAATGGGAAACCTCCTTTTTATGCTGCTATGACCTCTAAAACAGTACCTGTTTTAGCATCAACTAAAAATTCAAATCGTTCTTGTATATCATCTAACATTGTTGTAAGACCGCCGCGATAAACTTCGTATACGACATCATATTTTTCAAATGTCTCTGGAACCATATGTACCCAAGAGCCAGTAATTTCACCTTTATGACTTAATGCTTGTTTCACCATTTTTAATGCTTTTTCTGAAGAAATATGGGATTGTTCTTGTACTTTGTTTGCAACGAAATAACCAGCTGCGAACCCAACGCCAAGACCTGCTACTAAACCTTTCCAGCTCATATGTTCACCTCAATTCTATAAAATAAAAATAGTGTACGATAATAATTATAAAGCAAATACAGCTAAAAAAGAAGAAACTAGAAACATTTCGAAAATTTCGTTACAATAAAAGAAGAATTTTACTAAGGTTTGAAAGAAGGGGACTTCGTGAATAAAGATACATTACAATTATTTCGTACGTTAACGGAATTACAAGGTGCGTCAGGTTTTGAACATGATGTACGCCGTTTTATGAAGCAAGAATTAAGCAAATATGCTGATGAAATTGTGCAAGACGGTTTAGGTAGCGTATTTGGTCTGAAAAAAGGGGACGAAACTGGCCCGCGTGTTCTTGTAGCAGGTCATATGGATGAAGTAGGTTTCATGGTTACGCAAATTATGAAAAATGGAATGCTTCGTTTTCAAACGTTAGGCGGCTGGTGGAGCCAAGTTCTATTAGCGCAGCGCGTACAAGTTATGACGAAGAATGGTCCTGTTATTGGGGTTGTTGGTTCTATTCCTCCTCATTTATTAAGTGATACGCAACGCGCAAAACCGATGGATATAAAAAATATGTTAATTGATATAGGTGCAGATAGTTATGAAGATGCGATTGAAATTGGTGTAAAACCAGGACAACAAATCGTACCAATCTGCCCATTTACGCCGATGGCAAATGAGAAGAAAATTATGGCGAAAGCTTGGGACAACCGTTACGGATGTGGCCTTGCAATCGAGTTATTAAAAGAATTAAAAGATGAAACATTATCGAATACATTATACTCTGGTGCTACTGTGCAAGAAGAAGTAGGTCTTCGCGGAGCGCAAACAGCTGCAAATATGATTCAACCAGACATTTTTTATGCGCTTGATGCAAGTCCAGCAAACGATGCATCTGGTGATAAAACGCAGTTCGGTCAATTAGGGAAAGGTGCTCTTCTTCGTATTTATGATCGTACAATGGTAACGCATAGGGGAATGCGCGAATTCATTTTAGATACAGCAGAAACACATAACATTCCGTACCAATACTTTATTTCACAAGGTGGTACAGATGCAGGCCGTGTACATATAAGTAACTCTGGTATCCCATCAGCAGTAATTGGTGTTTGCGCACGCTACATTCATACACATGCTTCTATTTTACATGTTGATGATTATGCAGCAGCAAAAGAACTTATTACGAGGCTTGTAAGAGCTACGGACAAAACGACGTTAGAGACAATTAAGAATAACGCGTAAAGAGGAAGGGCTGAAGAGCCTTTCTTTTTTTAGATAGAAGAGATGCCCGAGCGATCTATTAACCCCCCGGATAGGAAAAGAGAGGAAGCATGTTTTTGTGTTGGGGCTGGAAATATAGTGGAAAGCTACTTTCTTCTATAGGCAGAAGAGGTGAATAGCGATGAGTGGTAGTTGTTGGTACTTAATTTGTGCATGATGTCGGTATTAGAACATAATGATGAATTTTTATAGAGGTGAACGAAATGAAGGTAGTAGTTGGATCGAAGAATAAAACGAAGGTTGGGGCTGTGGAGAAGGTTTGGGAAGATGCTGAAATTACATCTCTTTCTGTTCCGTCAGGAGTAGCGGATCAGCCGTTTTCAGATGAAGAGACGATGCAAGGAGCGATTAATAGAGCGAAGCGAGCGATGCAGGAAGGAAAAGCTCAAATTGGTATTGGGTTAGAAGGCGGCGTAATGAAAACGGAGCACGGTTTATTTATGTGTAACTGGGGGGCGCTAGCAACAAGTAATGGGAAAACATTTGTTGCCGGTGGGGCACGTATTAAGTTACCAGACGATTTTTTAGCGCCTCTTGAAGATGGCAAGGAGTTAAGCGAAGTGATGGAAGAGTTTGTAGAGCGAAAAAATATTCGTAGTCACGAAGGTGCTATCGGTATTTTTACAGATAATTATGTTGACAGAACGGAATTATTTGTACACGTTGTTAAGTTATTAGTTGGGCAATATAAGTATGATGAAAAGCAAGCATAAATCTTGCGCCGTGCGTGATGTATGGTAGTATAAAAGAAAGATTATAACATGAAAAAATACACTCGTTAGAGGAGGGAATATAGATGAAATCATTAGAAAGCATGGAGCAATTCCAAGAAGTAAAAAACGAAGAGAATGTAATCTTTATGTTCTCAGCAGAATGGTGCCCAGACTGCCGATTTGTAGATCCATTTATGCCAGAGGTAGAAGAGAAGTATAGTGATTTCTCATTTTACTATGTAGATCGTGATGAGTTTATTGATTTATGCGTGAAATTAGACGTATTTGGCATTCCGAGCTTTGTAGCGTACAATAAAGGTGAAGAAACAGGTCGCTATGTAAACAAAGATCGTAAAACACAAGAACAAATCGAAGAGTTCATTGAAGGTTTAAAATAAGGCAATTTGCCAATTGAATTGTAAAACAACCTCTACCTTCGCGGGGGAGGTTGTTTTTTTGGAAGGGAGGAAAAAGAGATGAAGATGACAAGTAAAAAGATGAAAGATGAGTTAATGAAGAAAATATCTTGCCCGGAATGGGACTTTCATTATGATAGCGAGAAAGAAGTTCTACGTATCGAACAGAAGGACTCAAAAAAAGGGATTAACGTATCGCTTCCAGGAGTTGTGGCGAAATGGGAAATAAACAAAGAAAAGGCAATCGAAGAAGTTGCTTATTACGTACAAGAAGCGTTAATTGCAATGCATAAAGAAGAAAATAGCACGGCGAAAATTTTACCGGTTATTCGCTCTACTTCTTTTCCAAAGCAAGCAGAAGAAGGGAATCCATTTATTATGACGGATCATACAGCGGAAACGTGTATATACTATGCGCTTGATTCTAATAAAACGTACCGACTCATTGATAAGCGCTTATTACAAAAACTAGAGCTTACAGAGCAACAAGTGCGTGAAATGGCATTATTTAATGTTCGCTCATTAAGTTATGAGTTTAAACAAGACACAGTAGCAGGTAATACATTCTACTTTTTAAATACAAATGATGGGTATGATGCGAGTCGTATTTTGAACGACTCGTTACTACAATCGATGCGTGAAAAGATTGTTGGTGATATGGTTGTTGCTGTTCCTCACCAAGATGTATTAATTATTGCTGATATCGTCAACGAAATCGGTTATGATATTATTGCACAAATGACAATGAAGTTTTTTGCCGAAGGGCATGTTCCGATTACATCACTTTCATTCGTATATGAAGATGGCGACTTTGAACCAATCTTTATTTTAGCGAAAAATCGGAAGAAGACAGATGGAAAAGAGAAAGGATGAACGAAGTGAACGTTTTTTACAACCTTGAAGGAATTGGTGACACTTTAATTGTTGCCTTACAAGATATTACTTTAGAGAACCGTACTTTTGATCGCAAAGGAGATGTTGCACGTGTATACGATTGTGAAAGCGATGCAACAGCAGGATTCAACATCTTTAATGCATCTTCTTACTTAGAAGTAAAAGAAACAGGTAACCTTACATTAACGAAAGAACTTGTAGAGAAAATTAACGAAATTTTAGTGAAGAACGGCTTTAAAGAAACAGTAGAAGCAGATCTTTCGCCGAAATTTGTTGTAGGTTATGTAGCTGAAAAAGAAAAGCATCCAAATGCTGATAAGTTAAACATTTGTAAAGTAGAAATCGGTACAGAAACATTGCAAATCGTATGTGGTGCACCGAACGTTGATGCAGGACAAAAAGTTGTCGTTGCAAAAATCGGCGCTGTAATGCCAAGTGGTATGTTAATTAAACCAGCTGCACTTCGCGGTATTCCTTCTTCTGGAATGATCTGCTCTGCACGTGAATTAGAGCTTCCAGACGCTCCACAAGAAAAAGGTATTCTTGTATTGGAAGATAGCTTTGAAGTTGGACAAGAGTTCAAATTTTAATTGATGGAAGAAAAGAGAGGTTGTTTTTTGGGACAGCCTCTTTTGCTATTTTTGTTAACTTTTGTCGGTAAGTCCATATTACTTGTCGAATTGTTGATATATTGTAAGTTACGATAGATATATTTGGATTAATATTATAAGTTAAAATAAGGATGTTACATAGTCATATAGAGCTCGGATTTATGTCAAACTTTGATGAAGATGAAAAATTATTTGACCCGCAGTATGTAAATTCTTTACTGCACGGATAGTGTGGATGAATATTGGAAGAGTAAAGCTTAAACGCAGTCTTACATGAGAGGCTGCGTTTTTCCATATGAAAACACTCGTAAATTAGAATGGTATGGATAAATATGACATGCTTAATTTTATCTGCACTTTTTGCCGAATGCTGATACAATAAAGGATGTTACTATTTAGTAGAAAGAGTGGTAAGCATGTTAGATTGGATGAAAAAGCTGTTTAACAAAGAGGAAGAACAAATAGCGATGAATAAAGAAGTACCGGAACAAATCGAAAGTCAGCCGAAAATTCCACGTGTAAACCACTACACTGAAGCAAGAGAAGCACAAATGGCAAGCCGGAATGCAGGTAAATGCCGTTTTCCATTAATACCAGATGATGGATTTGAAGAGGATGATGTAAGAGAACAACATGTTCAAAGAGGAGTATATGAGAATCAGCCTACTCAAAGAGGAATAAAAGTGGAAAGAAGCAGACGACCGTATGTAGAGAGTGTAGGTGCTACATATGAAGAGCCGGAAGTGCAATATGAACCGAAGCGAGAGCCTGTCGTAAAAAAAGCATCCGTACCGTCGCAAGAAAGTAACCGAAGACCATTTCGTCCAACAGAAATGATTTCGCCAATTTACGGATATAATCGTCCTTCAGTAGAGAAAAAGATTGTAAAACAAGAGGAAGAAAAGAAAAGAGAAGATCTTGAAATATCTGTAGAGGGCAAATCAGTCGTTGATGCATGGTTAGAGAAAAAAGGATATACATTATCTGATTTCTCAGAAGGGCAAATAACAACTCTATCTTCTAGTCGTGGAGTAGCGAATCAGCAAGAAGAGCAAAAACATGAAGAGAGTAAAAAAGAAGAAAAGTCAGTTGTTGATCAATGGCTAGAGAAAAACGGTTATGAAATTGAACGCCAGGAGCCTTTAGTAGAAGAAAAAGAAGTGGTTCAAGAAATAAATACACTACATGAAGTTTCAGCGGATGAAATACTTCATAAAACGATAGCTGAGCGGATGGAAGATGATAAGCAAGAAAAAGATGTAGTGGTGTTAAACGAAAACATTCTACAAGAAGAATTAGTAGATTCTAAAGTAGAGCACGAGGATACGATATTATTAGAAGAAGTGAAACGTAATACAGAAATAGAAAAGCCTACTATTGAAGTAGAAAAGCAAACTCCAGAAGAATCAGTAATTGTCAAAGTAGAAGAAAAAATCATTGTGGAAATAACGGAAGAGCTTGAAGAAGTAATTGTGGAAACAGAGGAATCTAAAGCAGAAGAGGTAGTTACAGAAACAGAAGAGTATGAAGAAGCGGAAGGAATCACAGAGGCAGAAGAATATGAAACAGAAGCAATTGTAGAACTTGAGGAAAATCAGCAAGAAATAGTGTTAGAAGAAGCAATTGATCAGAAGAGTGAATGTATACATGTTGTTGAAGCTGATGAACAAACGAAAAAAGATGTTCAAAGCTTTGCGAATGTTTTAATTGCAGAAGAAGCGCCAGTTGCTGAAGAACAATTAGTTGTAAAAGAAAAACCAGTTGTAAAAAAAGAAGAGCCAAAACGTGAGAAAAAGCGTCATGTACCATTTAATGTTGTTATGTTGAAACAAGACAGAACGCGATTAATGGAAAGACATGCAGCTAGAACGAATGAAATGCAACCTTCTGTGAGTGCACGGATAGAGAATCAGCTAGTACACGAAGCGGAGGAACGCCCAGAGCAACAAGAGGTAGTAGTGGAGACACGAGTGGAAGAACAACCAACGCAGCAAGTGGTAGTGGAATCGCAAGTGGAAGAACGACAGATGCAACAAGTATTGGTAGACCCGCAAGTGGAAGAGAAGCCAGGGAAACAAGTTGCAGTAGAACCACGAGTGGAAGAAAAGCCAATGCAACAAGTAGCGGCAGAGCAAGTACAAGAGAAAGCGTATGTTGTAAATCAAAGAGAGAACGATATGCGAAATGTATTGCAAACACCACCGACATACGCTGTCCCGCCATTAACATTGTTGTCAATTCCACAGCAAGCAGCGTTAGATAGTACGGAATGGTTAGAAGAACAGAAAAAATTATTAGATATAACGTTTAATGATTTCCATGTTGGAGCACATGTTATTAATGTATCACAAGGGCCAGCAGTAACTCGTTTTGAAGTACAGCCAGACCCAGGTGTAAAAGTAAATAAAATTACAAACTTAAGTGATGATATTAAGTTGAGTTTAGCTGCGAAAGATATTCGGATTGAAGCGCCGATTCCAGGAAAGAGTGCAATTGGAATTGAAGTTCCGAATAAAGAAAGTAAGCCAGTATTTCTTTGTGAAATTTTGAGAAGTCCTGTATTTACAAAGAGCGAATCACCGCTTACTGTTGCGCTTGGACTTGATATTTCAGGTGATCCAATTGTAACGGATATTCGAAAAATGCCACATGGACTTATTGCTGGTGCGACTGGTTCAGGGAAAAGTGTATGCATTAACGCAATTTTAACGAGCATTTTGTATAAAGCAAAACCGCATGAAGTGAGGTTAATGTTAATTGATCCGAAGATGGTTGAGCTTGCACCATATAATTCTGTTCCTCATCTTGTAGCGCCTGTTATTACGGATGTAAAAGCTGCTACAGTTGCATTGAAGTGGGCAGTTGATGAGATGGAGCGCCGTTATGAATTGTTTGCGCATGCTGGTGCTCGTGATTTAACTCGTTATAATACAATTGTAAGTGAGCGAGAAATTCCGGGTGAGACATTACCATATATCGTTATCGTTATTGACGAGTTAGCTGACTTAATGATGGTAGCACCTGGTGATGTGGAGGAAGCGATTTGTCGTATTGCGCAAAAAGCACGTGCTTGTGGTATTCATTTATTAGTTGCGACGCAGCGTCCATCTGTAGACGTTATTACCGGTTTAATTAAATCAAACATTCCAACGCGTATTGCGTTTACCGTATCATCTCAAGTTGATTCGCGTACGATTATCGATATTGGGGGCGCGGAGAAATTACTTGGTCGTGGTGATATGCTATTTTTAGGGAACGGTACATCTAAACCAGTTCGTGTACAAGGTGTATATGTATCGGATGATGAGATCGAAAAAACAGTTAATCATGTAAAAAAACAAATGAAGCCGAATTACTTATTTAAGCAAGAGGATTTATTAGCGAAAACAGAACAGGGTGAATCGGAAGATGAATTATTCTTTGATGCATGTCAATTTGTTGTAGAACAAGGAGGAGCGTCCACATCTTCTGTACAGAGAAAATTCCGCATCGGTTATAATCGCGCGGCACGTCTAATTGAAGAGATGGAAGCGCAAGGGATTATTTCTGAAGCAAGAGGAACAAAACCGAGAGACGTTCTTATTTCTGAGGATGAATTCGCTGCTATGCAGGAAACAAATGTATAGTACATGGTTTTGCTATATACTAAGAGAAAATGTTGGATAGTAAAGTAGGGAGTAAAGCGACATGAAAGAAATTGAATTAAAATTAAAAGGTGAAATAAATCGACTAACAAATAAAACATTTAAATTTGACGAACGTGTTGGAGAAGGTTGGTTCTCTGCCGTTTACTTTTTAAAGACTAGAGAAATCATTGAAGAATTTCGCCCGAAAAGTATTGTAACGATGCAATTTTTCCAAAAGGAAAATGCAGTTCTTTGCGGAACAGATGAAGTGATTGCATTGCTACAAACATTCGCCCAAAATCCTGAGGAACTTGAGATTCATTCTTTAAAAGATGGCGATAAAATTAGCCCATTTGAAACAGTGTTAACAATTCACGGTCCTTATGAAAACTTCGGATTTTTAGAAGGTGTAATTGACGGGATTTTAGCTCGTCGTACATCGGTTGCGACAAACGTATATAACGTTGTCCAAGCTGCACGTAGTGTAGATAAAGAAAAACCAGTTATTTTCATGGGAGATCGCGATGACCATTATACGCAACAAGCTGGTGACGGTTATGCAGCATACATCGGAGGTATGAGTGCACAAGCGACGCATGCGATGAATGAATGGTGGGGTAAAAGTGGTATGGGGACAATGCCTCACGCATTAATTCAAATGTTTAATGGTGATGTTGTGGAAGCGGCAAAAGCATATCATAAGAAATTCCCAGAAGATGAATTAGTTGTATTAATTGATTACAATAATGATGTCATTACAGATGCACTTCGTGTAGCGCGTGAATTTGGATCAACATTAAAAGGTGTACGTGTAGATACGTCTCGTACAATGATTGATCAATACTTCATTCGCCATCCAGAAGTACTTGGGACATTCGATCCACGTGGTGTAAACCCATCTCTTGTATTCGCACTTCGTAAAGCACTTGATGAAGAAGGATTCCAGCATGTAGACATCGTTGTAACTGGTGGATTTGATGAGAAACGTATTCGTGAATTTGAAGATCAAAACGTACCTGTTGATATATATGGGGTAGGAAGTAGCTTATTAAAAATGAATATTGGCTTTACTGGTGATAACGTAGAATTAAATGGAAAACCAGAGGCGAAAGCTGGTCGTAAATATCGTCCAAACCCACGTTTAGAGCGTGTTCAATTAGAAAAAAGAGAAGATATGTAAAAGAGAGAAAAACTGATAGGTGATTGACCCTATCAGTTTTTCTGATATCATAGTATAGCGGCTTCTTTTTTGCTATAATGGATTTGTTATGGACATATAAAGAAGTACGTACGAGTTTATTCTGATACGTGAAGGGAAAGAATAACTTCACTACATCAAAAATGTATGATGATTACCAAAATAAGAAAAGATTCATATACTGTCTTATAGATAGGCCGTTGTATTAGTTCGAAATGTTGGAGGTTCTTTAAGATGACAGTTTACCATTTTGTAGGAATTAAAGGAACAGGAATGAGTTCATTAGCGCAAATTCTTCATGACATGAAGCATACTGTTCAAGGGTCTGATTATGAAAAGCGTTTCTTTACACAAGTAGCATTGGAAAAGCGTAATATCTCAATCCTTCCTTTTGATAAAAATAATGTTAAAGAAGGACAAGTGATTATTGCAGGAAATGCATTTCCTGATACGCATGAAGAAATCGTAGCAGCAAAAGAATTAAATATCCCAGTACATCGTTACCACCACTTTTTAGGTGACCTTATGAACCAATATACAAGTGTTGCTGTAACTGGTGCACATGGAAAAACATCAACAACTGGTTTGTTAGCCCATGTAATGCAAGGTGCACACCCGACATCTTACCTTATTGGAGATGGAACTGGGCATGGGGTAGAAAATAGTAAGTATTTTGTATTTGAAGCTTGTGAGTATCGTCGGCATTTCTTGTCTTACAATCCAGACTATGCAATTATGACAAATATTGATTTTGATCATCCAGATTATTTTGCAGATATTAATGATGTATTCAGTGCATTCCAAGAGATGGCATTGCAAGTGAAAAAAGGCATTATTGCATGTGGAGATGATGAAGAACTTCAAAAAATTCAAGCGAAAGTACCTGTTATTTTCTATGGATTTGGAGAAGATAATGATTTCCAAGCACGTAACATCCAAAAGAGAACAGATGGTACAATATTCGATGTATTCGTTCGTAATACGTACTATGACACGTTCAAAATTACAGGATACGGCAACCACAGCGTATTAAATGCACTAGCAGTAATCGCGCTTTGCCATTATGAAAACGTTGATGTGGGGGTAGTTAAACATCAATTAACAACTTTTGAAGGCGTAAAACGTCGCTTTAATGAAAAGCAAATGGGAGAGCAAGTTATCATCGATGACTACGCGCACCATCCGACAGAAATTAACGCAACAATTGAAGCTGCTCGTCAAAAACATCCAGAGCGTGAAATTGTCGCTGTATTCCAGCCACATACATTCTCACGTACAGAAAAGTTCTTAGATGAGTTCGCAGAAAGCCTAAGCAAAGCTGACCAAGTATACTTATGTGATATTTTCGGATCCGCACGCGAAAATAAAGGTGAATTAACAATCGAAGATCTGCAAAAGCGTATTGACGGTGCAGAACTAATTACAGATACAACAACGGATGTATTAAAGAAACATAAAAACGGCGTTCTAATTTTCATGGGCGCAGGTGACATCCAAAAATTCGAAGCAGCTTACGTAAAAGAAGTTCAAGTTGCAGAAAAGTAATAGGAAAGACGCACAGCTATGCGTCTTTTTTTGTTGTGTTCTTCAGGTTTTATACAAATAAAACCTGAAAAAGTGTGAATATTCAATATTTTTTGTCGGTAAATGTTAGAATAATAAGAAAACTAAAGGGGCTAAAAAACATATTTACACTCCGAGTAGACGACGAAATCGAACTACAATTATTAAAGAAGCATCATAAAGAAGAATTATATGAATTATTAGATCAAAACCGTAACCATTTAAGAAGAAGGCTTCCTTGGGTAGATGGGACAAAATCTGCAGATGCTTATGATGAAATTTTTCCGGTGTGGTTAAAGAAATTTGCAGAGGGAGACGGTTTTGAAAGTGGCATACGTTATAAAGGAAAGCTCGTTGGAATGGTGGGCATTCATCTGGTAAGTTGGGGGAAGAAAGCAACGAGTCTTGGATATTATCTTGCAGAAGATGCTGGTGGAAAAGGTGTTATGACGCGTAATTTCACTTACTGTGAAGTTGTTTAAAAAGAAAAGGGTGTCACCTAGTCGGGAAATTCGATTCAGTGATACCCCTTTTATATTATCCCGCTATTTGTGGGCNNCCCGATTGGTGTGAGCTAATAATCAGTGGGGGATGGACAAAACCTCCACTGATTAAAGTTTCACTTTATTTTAAGTTCTCTGGGTTTAAAGCTTCTAGCTCAGGTACAACGAAGCGGCCGTCTTTACGGATTAGTACATCGTCGAAGTAAATTTCACCGCCGCCGTATTCAGGACGCTGGATGCATACTAAATCCCAGTGGATGTTAGAGTTGTTGCCGTTCCATGCATCGTCGTAAGCTTGCCCGGGAGTGAAGTGGAAGCTACCATCGATTTTTTCATCGAATAGGATATCTCCCATTGGATGTAAGATGTATGGATTTACGCCAATTGCGAACTCGCCAACGAAGCGTGCGCCTTCGTCTGTATCGAAGATTTTGTTAATGCGCTCGGTATCGTTTGCAGTTGCTTCAACGATTTGGCCGTTCTCAAATTTAAGTTGTACATTTTCAAATGTATAACCGTTGTAAGGAGATGGTGTGTTGTAAGAAACTGTACCGTTAACAGAATCGCGAACTGGTGCAGAGTATACTTCACCGTCTGGAATGTTTAAATGGCCTGAACATTTAATAGCTGGGATGTCTTTAATAGAGAATGTTAAGTCGGTTCTAGGACCAGTTAAACGAACTTTATCTGTTTTATTCATTAATGCAACAAGGCTATCCATCGCTTTATCCATTTTGCCGTAGTCTAAGTTACATACTTCGAAGTAGAAGTCTTCGAAAGCTTCTGTACTCATTTTAGCAAGCTGTGCCATAGAAGCATTTGGGTAGCGAAGAACAACCCAGCGTGTTTTCGGAACGCGGATGTCTCTATGAACTTTTTTACCAACTGTTTGACCGTGAATTTTCATTTTTTCACTTGGAACGTCAGCCTGTTCGTTAATGTTATCGCCAGAGCGAAGACCGATATAAGCGTCCATATCTTTCATTACGTTCGCTTCATATGCAGCGATTTGTTCGAAATGTTCTTCAGTAGCACCCATTAATAAAGAGCGATCTACTTGATGGTCTTTTAAAGAAACGAATGGGAAACCACCAGCTGCATATGCTTCTTTTACAAGTGCAGTTACAAGTTCTTTTTGTAAGCCAAAGTTTTCAATTAGTACTTTTTCGCCTTTTTGCAAGCGAATAGAGTAGTTAATTAAATTGTATGCTAACTTTCCAATGCGTGGATCTTTCATATGTAAAGCCTCCCTATTAAATTATGTAACCTCTTCTATTGTAACCTACTTAGTGGAATTTGTTGAATGATTCGTGTTACAGTTAACGAATAAGTATGAAAATTCTAATGAAAAGTTAGGGATTAGAATGAAACGGAAAATGATTGTATAATAGGAGAAAGAATGAAAAAGATAAAGGAAGTGATGAAATGCAAGTTCTTTTATATGTCAGTGCGACTATTATCGCGGTTGCTTTCGCTGTATTAGTAGTGTATGTATGTAGAACACTATTATCAGTTCAGAAGACGTTAGAAAACGTTGCAAGCACGTTAGAAGGTTTAGAAAAGCAAATGCAAGGAATTAGCGTAGAAACGGAGCAATTATTACATAAAACAAATGCATTAGCTGATGATATTCAACAGAAGTCACAGTCATTAAATAAAGTAGTAGCAGGTGTAGATGGAATTGGAACGACGATTCAATCTTTAAACACGAAGCTTCGCAATGTATCTGAGTCTGTAACGGATGAAATTGAAAATAACGCAGATAAAGTAGCGCAAGTTGTACAGTGGAGCAGTGCGGCAATTGAAGTATATAATCATTACCGTGCTACGAGACAAGAGAAAAAAATTGAAAAAGAAGAGCGTAAACTAGAAAGACTTGAGAAGAAAGCTGAAAAGAAAGAGAAGCGTTCTAGACTCCGTATGAGAGGTGAATGATGGTGAATATGACAAAACTTGAAACAATTGAAGAACTTGAAGTCTTAGTAGAAAAGAATGAGCCGTATGTTCTTTTTAAACATAGTACGACATGCCCGATTAGTCACGGTGCATATACAGAATTTCAAGCGTATTGCAGTGAAGAAAGAGAAGTACCAGCGTATTACTTATACGTGCAAGATGCGAGAAATGTTTCGAATCGTGTTGCAGAACAGTACAGTATTAAGCACGAATCACCGCAAGTGTTATACATAAAAAATGGGATAGTAGTATGGAATACGTCTCATTGGAATATTAAAAAGGATGTTTTAGAGGAGAATATCAAGTAAAAAGAAGCAAGCTAAGTACAATGTACCCTATCGAATAGACACTTTAAAAAAAGTCTATTCGATGGGGTATTTCTTGTATAATAAGAAGAAAATTAGAATCGGAGAGAAATCAAAATGACCAA
>NUMR01000042.1 GCA_002578045.1 Bacillus cereus | reverse complement strand
TAATATTTAAAAGCGGAAGCGGCTTGTTCAACTCTAATCAGTAGAGCCATCCACCGCCCTTCCTCTATTTTGAAAAAAACCCGCCCTACGCAGCGAGTTTTACTTATCTTTGTTTGTAGGAACTACATGACAATGACGACAACGTGGTTCATACGATTCTGAAGCCCCAACTAAAATAATTGGATCATCAAATGCCGCCGGTTCCCCATCAATTAATCGTTGCGTACGACTAGCTGGAGATCCACATGCAGAGCATACCGCTTGCAATTTCGTTACATGTTCAGCAATCGCCATTAGCTGAGGAACTTGTCCAAATGGTAGACCGCGGAAATCTTGGTCTAAACCAGCTACAATGACACGATAGCCACGATTTGCCAATACTTGCACCACTTCCACAATGTCCCCATCAAAAAATTGCACCTCATCGATTGCAATAACATCCATCTCTTCTGTGATATGTTCAAAAATATCCTTTGAAGCCGAAACAGGAACTGCTTTTACCTTTAATCCGTTATGTGATACAACATCTTCTTCACTATAGCGATTATCAATACATGGTTTAAATACAATTGCATGTTGTTTCGCAAATTGAGTACGACGTACACGACGGATTAGTTCTTCTGATTTACCAGAAAACATACTACCACAAATCACTTCAATCCAACCGTTTTGATTTATTAAGTACATGAAGCTCTCCTTCCATCTACTTTTTACTAAAAGTAGGGTAAAGGTATAATATTTTCGCAAAAAAAACAGACAAGCGAATAGATACACTTGCCTGTTTTATGTTTTTATTACTTAAGACCGTATTTCTTATTGAAGCGGTCAACACGTCCGTCTGCAGTAGCGAACTTCTGACGTCCTGTGTAGAATGGGTGAGAATCAGAACTGATCTCGATTTTTAGTAATGGATAAGTGTTTCCATCTTCCCACTCAACAGTTTCGTTAGATCCTTTAGTAGATCCGCTTAAGAATTTGAAGCCTGTGTTTGTGTCCATGAATACAACTTTCTTGTAATCTGGGTGAATTCCTGCTTTCATTCTTTTCATCTCCTTCCGCCCTGAATCATTTTCGAAACAGAGTTTTTCATCTTCAGCTGCATACACAACCATATTGATGAAACACATATGATGAAATTATAACAAGGCTAACTTCATTTTGCAACTACCTGTTTTTGTCTTTTTAAATTTAAAAGCGGCAGCAGCTCACTCAGAATGGGAGGGGGATGGAGCCTCTGACGTAGAGGCGCTTTTTGCCTCACAGGCAGACGCGAAGCCACCGACCATTCTAGCCGCTGAAGCTAGATATTACCTAAAAGCAGAGGTGGTTCATTCAGCTCTGACCAACTAAAGTTCCTCCACTTACTTCTCCCTTTAACATCACCTAAACAGCATAAAAAACTCACTTACTACAAAATAAGCGAGTCCCAATCTTTTCCCTTTACTTAGTTGTTACATATCTTTTCGAGTCTGCAACAATGTTTTGTAAAAATTCCTCATTTGTCTTTGTTTGACGAAGTTTACGTAAGAAACTTTCAACAAAGTCTGGTGTATCACGCATTGTTTTACGAATACCCCATAGCTTGTCTAAATGTTCTTTCGGAATTAATAGATCTTCTTTACGTGTACCAGAACGGCGAATATCAATCGCCGGGAAGATACGACGCTCCGCTAACGAGCGATCTAAATGAAGTTCCATATTTCCAGTTCCTTTAAACTCTTCGTAAATTACATCGTCCATACGAGATCCTGTATCAACGAGCGCTGTTGCTAAAATCGTTAAGCTACCGCCCTCTTCAATATTACGCGCAGCACCGAAGAATCGCTTCGGTCTATGGAAAGCAGCTGGGTCAATCCCCCCCGATAATGTTCTACCACTTGGCGGAATAACAAGGTTGTAAGCTCGCGCTAAACGGGTAATACTATCCATTAAAATGATAACATCTTTTTTGTGCTCTACAAGACGCATTGCACGTTCTAACACAAGTTCAGCTACTTTAATGTGATTTTCTGGAACTTCATCAAAAGTAGAACTTACAACATCTCCTTTAACAGAACGTTCAATGTCTGTTACTTCCTCTGGACGCTCATCAATTAAAAGTACAATTAATTCCGCTTCCGGATGATTTGTTGTAACACTGTGCGCGATTTCTTTTAATAGACTTGTTTTACCAGCCTTTGGAGGCGCGACAATTAAACCACGTTGTCCAAATCCAACTGGCGCGATTAAATCCATGATGCGTGTCGGTAACTTTTTCGGTTCCGTTTCCAATTTCATTTGGCGATCTGGGTATAATGGTGTTAATGCAGGGAAATGCACACGCTCTTTTGCTGACTCTGGATCATCTCCGTTTACAGCTTCAACTTGCAATAATCCAAAATAGCGTTCATTTTCTTTCGGAGGTCGTACTTTACCAGAAACCTTATCTCCATTACGTAAATCGAAACGACGAATTTGCGAAGCTGAGATATAAATATCTTCTGAGCTTGGAGAATAGTTGATAGGACGTAGGAATCCAAATCCTTCTGATTGAATAATTTCTAATACGCCTTCCATGAAAAAGAAACCTTCTTTTTCTGCTCGAGCTTTTAAAATGGCAAAGATTAACTCTTTTTTCGTTAATTTGCTATAATACGAAATCTTAAATTCTTTCGCAAGCTCGTATAACTCTTTTAATTTCATGTTTTCTAATGCTGCAATTGACAAATTCATTCAGACACCACACTTTAACGTTATTCTCTTTTCACATGGGTAAAGGGAAAAAATACGGAAGGCAAATAATTAATAATGAAAGGCAATAAGTTCAAGTAGGGTAATATTCACTATTGTAACCCTTTTATCTAGTTTTAATCAATACGTTGGAACACAAATACAAGAAGCGAAGACAAGAAAATTTGTCTTCGCTTTTTATTTAACCCAGTTCCGGCAGCTAGAATCTCCGGTCATTTCACTCTCTCACTCGAAGCAAAGAGCGCTTCAAGGTCGAGAGTTCCAATGCCCTGCGATTCTGAACGAGTCGCCTCCACTTTTTTATTTAATAACCAAGTTTGGTTTTTTATTTAAGCTATGACGCCCGTCTACGAAGCGTACTGTACCTGATTTTGCACGCATAACAAGTGATTGTGTTGTTCCAACGCTACCTTTAAATTGAACACCTCGTAATAGTTCTCCATCTGTTACACCTGTTGCTGCAAAGATTGCATCGTCACCCTTTACTAAGTCTTCCATACGAAGGATACGATTTATATCGTCAATACCCATCTTTTTGCAACGCGCTAACTCAGCTTCATTTTGTGGTAAAAGCTTTCCATGAATCTCTCCACCTAAGCATTTTAACGCAACAGCTGCTAATACACCCTCAGGCGCCCCACCAGATCCGAATAAAATATCTACACCTGTACGGTCAAACGCTGTATTAATTGCTCCAGCTACGTCTCCATCGTTAATCAATTTAATACGAGCACCAGCTTTACGAATTTCTTCAATAATCTCTTGATGACGTGGACGGTTTAAAACTGTCGCTACAATATCTTCGATATCTTTATTTTTCGCTTTCGCAACTGCACGTAGGTTATCGATAATAGGCGCATCAATATCAACCGCTCCAACCGCTTCTGGGCCAACCGCAATTTTATCCATGTACATGTCAGGAGCATGTAACAAATTACCGTGATCTGCAATTGCAATAACAGCAAGAGCATTCCATCCACCAGCTGCTACGATGTTTGTCCCTTCTAAAGGATCAACTGCAACGTCTACGCGTGGTCCATATCCTGTACCTAATTTCTCTCCGATATACAGCATTGGTGCTTCGTCCATCTCACCTTCACCAATTACAACTGTACCTTTCATCGGAATTGTATCAAATACATCACGCATAGCTGATGTTGCTGCACCGTCTGCTTCATCCTTTTTCCCGCGTCCCATCCAACGCGCTGATGATAATGCTGCAGCCTCTGTTACACGTACTAACTCCATAGATAAACTTCTTTCCACGATAATCCCTCTCCTTTAAGTCTTTATATTTCTGCCGTATTTTGTGAACTGTGTTTTTCTACAAAGTGTACTTCCGCAAGTAGTGATTCTTCGCTCTCCACTTGCGGAAGTACCACTACTTTATCCCTCTTTAACGGGCAATAAGACTCCCAAGCCTAAATTTGTTGGAAGTAAAAAAGTTAAGTGAACAATCAACTGCCCGTAAAAGCCACACTAATTAAAGTTTCACTTTAAGCGTTCTTCATTTCTTCAATTTCTTGCTTTGTCATTTGTTCTCGCCAAATGTTTGCACCAAGCCCTTTAAGCTTGTCTACTATATTTTCATAACCTCGATCGATATGCTCAAGTCCGGTTACTTCTGTAATTCCATCCGCTATTAACCCTGCAATAACAAGTGCCGCTCCAGCTCGCAAGTCACTTGCTTTCACTTTCGCACCTTGTAATAAAACAGGACCAGTTACAATTGCCGAACGACCTTCTACTTTAATTTGTGCATTCATACGACGTAATTCATCAATATGTTTGAAACGTGCGCCATAAATTGTATCCGTTACAACTCCCGTTCCGTGCGCCTTTGTTAAAAGTGTCGTAAACGGCTGTTGTAAATCTGTTGGGAAACCTGGATATACAAGCGTTTTTATATCTACTACTTTCAACCTTCTATTACCGTTCACTGTAATTTGGTCATCGCTTGTTTCAACTTGAACACCAGCTTCTCTTAACTTCGCAGTAACTGACTCTAAATGCTGAGGAATCACATTATCAACTGTTACTTCTCCTCTTGACGCAGCTCCTAAAATCATATACGTACCAGCTTCAATACGATCTGGAATGATAGTATGGTGACAACCATGCAAAGAGTCCACGCCATCAACTCGGATTACATCTGTACCAGCACCTTTAATATGCGCTCCCATACTTGTTAATAATGTAGCGACATCAATAATCTCTGGTTCTTTCGCTGCATTTTCAATAATAGTTCTACCTTTTGCTCGTACAGCTGCTAGCATAATATTAATCGTAGCCCCTACACTAACAACGTCTAAATAAATACGTGCTCCACGTAGCTCGTCTGCTCTTAAATAGATGGCACCCTGCTCATTCGTAACATGTGCACCTAACGCTTCAAACCCTTTAATATGCTGATCAATCGGTCTCGGCCCTAAATGACATCCACCCGGAAGCCCAATAACAGCTTTTTTAAAACGGCCAAGCATCGCACCCATTAAATAATAAGAAGCGCGCAATTTTTTTACTTTTCCATTTGGTAAAGGCATTGCAACCATGTTAGAAGGATCGACTGCCATCTCTTCCTCCTGTCCATAAGTTACTTTCCCTCCAATTTCCTCTAGTAAGTCTCCTAACATTTTCACGTCCGAAATATTAGGGACACCACCAATAGTTACTGGAGTATCTGCTAAAATTGTTGCTGGAATTAGTGCAACAGCGCTGTTCTTTGCACCACTCACGCGAATTGTTCCATTTAAAGCTCTTCCGCCTTCAATTAGCAATTTTTCCATATTGAGCTCCCTTCTTGTGAATGTATTTACTTTCTATTTCTTTATAGAAAGTTCCCCCCTTAAGAATCTCAATCACTCTTTCCACCCTAAAATTCAATAAGTAGAAAACCATCACCTGCAGTTCCCCTGTAGTATAAATAGATGAAGGTTAACTATTCATCGAATTACATTCAGATACTTATCACATTATATTAATAGGATTATGCACATTATTTTCCATATTTGAATGTTTAAAAATTCACTTTATAAAATCTTTAGACTTGTTCACGCTTTCATTATACAACGAAAGGAAACCGTCTAAAAGACTAGACGGTTTCCAAAACGGAATTTTATTCTTACGCTTTACCGTTAGAACCGAATTCACGAATTTTACCAATAACAGTTGCTTTGATAGCTTCGCGGCCAGGTCCGATAAATTTACGTGGATCGTAAACTTCTTGATCTTTATTTAATACTTCACGAACAGCTTTTGTAAACTCGATTTGGTTCTCAGTGTTTACGTTGATTTTTGAAGTACCTAAAGAGATAGCTTTTACGATATCAGCAGTTGGGATACCAGTACCACCGTGTAATACTAAAGGTACGCCAGTGAAGTCACGAACTTGTTCCATTTCAGCGAATCCTAAGTTAGGCTCACCTTTGTAAGGACCATGTACAGAACCTAAAGCTGGAGCTAGGCAATCGATACCTGTTGCTTCAACAAGGTGTTTACACTCTTCAGGATCAGCGTAGATAACGCCTTCAGCGATTACGTCGTCTTCTTGTCCGCCAACTGTTCCAAGCTCAGCTTCAACAGATACGTTACGAGCGTGCGCGTATTCTACTACTTTTTTAGTAGTTTCAACGTTTTCTTCAAATGGGTGGTGAGAAGCGTCAATCATTACAGATGTGAAACCTGCATCAATTGCTTCCTTACATTTTTCGAAGCTTGAACCGTGGTCAAGGTGAATCGCTACAGGAACAGTGATGTTCATTTCTTCGATTAAAGCTTTAACCATAGCTACAACTGTTTTGAAACCAGTCATATGACGAGCCGCACCCTCAGATACACCTAGGATTACAGGAGATTTTTCTTCTTCCGCAGCAGCTAAGATAGCTTGAGTCCACTCTAAGTTGTTTATGTTGAATTGACCAACTGCGTATTTTCCTTCTAGTGCTTTGTTTAGCATTTCTTTCATAGAAACTAAAGGCATAGTGAATCCTCCTAAAAAACGTTTTTTGTATCCGATAAGTTCTTATCGCTGGTAGTATGACCAGAATAAGGTAAAATATGTATATCTACATACCGGACTTTTTTCTACACTCCATAGGATAACAACTTGTACTCAAAAACTCAACTGTATTCACCTGCTCAATAGTCCATGTAAACGCTTTTTTTCGTATTTTTTATAAAAAATTCATTTTTACGCCTTTACAGCCAGCTCATTTCTCACCGCTTGACGAATTTCATCAATATCAAATGGTTTAGCAAAGTGCATTAAAGCTCCTAAATCTTTTGCTTCTTGGATCATATCAAGCTCTCCATAAGCAGTCATTAAAATTACTTTAATACTCTTATCAATTTCTTTTACATGCTTTAAAATCTCTATACCATCCATACCTGGAATTTTCATATCTAACACAACTAAATCTGGATTATCTTTTTTCACGATATCTAAAGCTTGAAATCCATTTGCTGCTTGAAACGTCTGATAACCTTCTTTTTGGAACACTTCATGTAATAACACACGAATGCCATATTGATCATCAACGATTAAAATTTTCCCTTCCATAACTCCCAACCTTTCTGTATAAATACAAGATTTAAAGCTTCTTATATCTTAACGATTTATTTTCGCTATTCTTTGGCAAATTCCTTCCTATTCTTTCTTATTTTACCGTTTCCTCTTTTGTTATGCTACTCTACGATTTCACCTTTCTAAAAAAATAAACTATAATGAAAGCCGGCAAACACGTACGAAGGGAGTAACATTATGTTAAAAATTTTTTCAACTCAATTAAGCGGTTATTTCTCCAGGGTTTCTCAAAAAGAGGAAATGAATATAGAAGATAGCGCTCGTCTACTTGCTCAAGCATTAGTTGGCGATGGTTTCATTTACTTACATGGTACAAATGAAATGGAGGGCATTGTTGCTGAAGCACTATTTGGTGCTGAACCAATGAAACAAGCAAAACGCTTATTTGAAAATGGTAAAGAAGCAGAAGTAACTTCTGCAGATCGTGTACTTCTTATTAGCCGTTTTTCAACAGATGAAGAAGTTGTAGCAATTGCAAAAAAATTACAAGAAGAGGGGCACTCTATCGTTGGTATTTCAGCTATTCAAGAAAATGCTGAATCACTAGAACAATATACAGATGTACATATTGATACAAAGCTATTAAAAGGTCTTATGCCAGACGATGAAGGTAACCGCTACGGATTCCCAAGTTTAATGGTAGCTTTATTTACATATCACGGAATTAAGTTTACAATCGACGAAATGTTAAACGAATATTAAAAAAGCGCCCTATTTCAGGCGCTTTTTTTATTATTTGCTCTCTTTATTCGTAATAGAAGCTCTTACGAAGTCATGGAACAATGGTTGTGGACGGTTTGGACGTGAAACAAGTTCTGGGTGGAACTGTGCTGCCACGAACCAAGGGTGATCTTTTAATTCAATGATTTCAACTAGGCGACCGTCTGGGCTTGTACCAGAGAATTCAAATCCTGCTTTTTCCATATCCGGACGGAATTGATTGTTAAACTCATAACGATGACGATGACGCTCATATACAACCGGCTCATTGTAAGCTCTGTAAGCATTTGTTTCTTCAGAAAGCTTACATGGGTATAAACCAAGACGAAGTGTACCACCTAAGTCTTCTACATCTTTTTGTTCTGGTAATAAGTCGATGATTGCATAAGGTGTGTCAGGATTAATTTCAGAAGAGTTAGCTCCTTCTAATCCTAATACGTTACGTGCGAATTCAATTGATGCAAGTTGCATACCTAAGCAAATTCCTAAGAATGGAACTTTGTTCTCACGAGCATATTGAATTGCAACGATTTTACCTTCTACACCACGGTCTCCGAAGCCACCTGGTACAAGAATACCATCAGTGTCTCCTACTAATTCTTGTACATTTTCTGCTGTTACGTGTTCAGCATTTACCCATTTAATTTCAACATCTGCATCGAAAGAGTAACCTGCATGGCGAAGTGCTTCTACAACAGAAATGTATGCATCTTGAAGTTCTACATATTTACCAACAAGAGCGATTCTTGTTTTCTTAGAAAGATTACGTACTTTATCAACTAGCGCAGTCCACTCTGTCATATCTGCAGCTGGATTGTCTAATTTTAAGTGATCACAAACAATTTGGTCCATGTTTTGTTCTTGAAGAGATAATGGAACAGCATATAAAGTATCTGCGTCACGCGCTTCAATAACTGCTTTTGGATCGATATCACAGAATAGTGCAAGCTTATCTTTCATATCTTGAGATACAGGCAGTTCTGTACGAACAACAATAATATTTGGTTGAATACCTAAGCTGCGTAGCTCTTTAACACTATGTTGTGTTGGTTTTGTTTTCATTTCCCCCGCTGCTTTTAGGTATGGAATTAATGTGCAGTGAATGTACATTACATTGTCACGACCGATGTCGCTCTTAATTTGACGGATTGCTTCTAAGAATGGTAGAGACTCGATATCACCAACAGTTCCACCGATTTCTGTAATAACAACATCCGCATTCGTTTCGCGACCAGAACGGTATACGCGCTCTTTAATTTCGTTAGTAATGTGAGGAATAACCTGAACTGTTCCTCCTAGGTATTCACCACGACGCTCTTTTTGAAGAACTGAAGAGTAAATTTTACCTGTTGTTACGTTGCTGTATTTGTTTAAGTTAATGTCGATGAAACGCTCATAGTGACCAAGATCTAAGTCTGTTTCTGCGCCGTCATCTGTCACGAATACCTCACCGTGTTGGTATGGGCTCATAGTCCCTGGGTCTACGTTAATGTATGGATCAAACTTTTGAATAGTTACGTTTAAACCACGATTTTTTAAAAGTCTTCCAAGAGATGCTGCTGTAATACCTTTTCCTAAAGATGATACTACACCGCCTGTTACAAAAATATACTTAGTCATGAAAAAGCTCCCTCCTACTTTGCTGTTATATAATCACCGTTGCAAAACGCAACGTATGTAGATAACACTATATCTATCTTATTGTTAGACTCTTTTTATTTTCTAAACAAAAAACAAAAAAGAAAATTGCTCCCCTCATCACATAAAGTAACAAGTAGGGAGCAATTTTCTTTTAATATTTACACTTTAAAAGTATTATCGTCCTTTTTTAAAGAGCCCAAAAATGATTCTACATGGACGATAATAAAAAGTCAAGAACTACAGTTCTTCCTCTTCTTCTTCATCAGTTTCATCATACTCAAGTTCTTCTTCAGCGAAATCTTCTTCTTCATCTTCGTCTTCGTCTAAATCATCAAGATCATCATCTTCGTCTTCAAGAACTGCGTCTAAATCTTCTACATCTTCGTCATCTGCATCCACATCTGCATCTGCATCTTCGAAGTCATCTTCCATGTAGTCGTCAAAACCGTCTTCTTCAACTTTACGTTTCTTCTTCGGTTTTGGTTGAGGTAAGATTTCTTCATCAATTTGCTCATATGGGTACCAGCTGCGTAGTCCCCAACGATTTTCTCCTAAATTGATGAAACGTCCATCAATATTTAAATCTGTATAAAATTGTGCGAGTTTCGCATTAACTTGCTCTTGAGATAGTCCCAGCACTTGAGCGATTTCTTGAACCAACTCGTTGAATGTCGTTGCTTGTTTTTTATCCTCTAAAACACTATGTACAACTTCAATCATGGAACATTCTTTTAGCTCTTCTGGTGAATATTGCTTAAAATCCACTTATGCGGCACTTCCTTTCATCAAATATAACCTTATATATAACGGCCTGTTTAAAAAAATCCATACTATTCATTATAAACAAAAGTCGTACAAATATGCTACAAAAAAAAACGGGAAACTTTTATATGTTGATAATTTTATAATTTAGCCATTCCTTATTTCGGAAGCATATGCGCTCCTTGCAGTACATACCTAATTTGCATTTCAGTATATTCTTCAAGCGTATATAGTTTTTGTAAAGCCCAACGTCTAAATCCCCACATTTGTCCTTGTATGAAAATATTGTGTGCTAGAAGCTGTATCTCCTTTTTATTTAATAGAAATGTCCCATTTTCGGTACACTGTTCTAAAATATTCTCAAACATCCCAACCATTTGAAACTCTTTTTCTAATACATACGGAAGTGATTCTTTCGGTAGAAACCGAACCTCTTGATACATAATTAATACCTCTTCTTGCAGTTCATCCATTACTTTAAAATAATTCTTTATCGCTATTTTTAAACTTTCTATACTTCCCTTCTCTGTACATACTACTTCCTCTAATCGTTCCTTTACATGTTCATAAATACTATCACAAACTAAATATAAAACATCATCTTTTGTGCGAATGTACTCATAAAGTGTTCCGATACTAAATCCAGCCGCTTTTGCAATCTCTCTCGTTGTTGTACGCGGAAATCCTTTTTGCTTAAATAATTGCACCGCACCTTTAATCATCTGTTCACGTCTTAACGCGACCAATTTTTCATCTTTCACTGATGCATGCACATTATGTTTAACCATACCCTTCACCTCTCTCTATTATTTTTGGAATGAAAAAGCGTAGGAAAATACCTACGCCTTTGATTCTACTTCGTTAACATACGAGAAATTACGAGCCTTTGAATTTCTTGTGTTCCTTCATAAATCTGTGTAATCTTTGCATCTCGCATATAACGCTCTACTGGATAATCCCTCGTATAACCATAACCACCAAATACTTGCACTGCTTCAGTCGTCACCTTCATCGCTGTATCACCTGCAAATACTTTTGACATCGCTGATTCTTTCCCGTACGGAAGCCCTTCCGATTCAAGCCAAGCCGCTTGATATGTTAAAAGGCGCGCAGCTTCTACATCCGTTGCCATATCCGCAAGTTTAAAGCCAATCCCTTGCTGCGCCGCAATCGGCTTTCCGAATTGATGGCGCTCTCTTGCATATTCTACAGAAGCATCTAAAGCTCCTTGTGCAATACCAACCGCTTGCGCTGCAATACCGTTACGACCGCCATCTAATGTTTGCATCGCAATCTTAAATCCGCGCCCTTCCTCTCCGAGTAAGTTCCCTACAGGAATACGGCAATCTTCAAACATAATTTCAGTCGTTGGCGAAGAGCGAATCCCTAGCTTACTTTCCTTCTTCCCAACTGAAAATCCTATTGTATCACTTTCCACAATAAATGCGCTCGTGCCGCGCTGCTTCGATTCAGGATCTGTTAACGCAAAAACAACATACATATCAGCAATGCCGCCATTTGTAATAAAGATTTTCGATCCATTTAATACGTAATGGTCTCCGTCCCTTTTTGCGATCGTCTTCATTCCACCAGCATCCGATCCAGATCCTGGCTCCGTTAGGCCATATGCACCAATCTTCTTTCCTTCAGCCATCGGCCGCAAAAACTTTTGCTTTTGCTCTTCCGTTCCGAATTTAAAAATCGGCCACCCAGCAAGTGAAGTATGCGCAGACAGTGTTACACCTGTAGAGGCACAAACGCGAGATAATTCTTCGATTGCGATTACATACGCTAAGTAATCGCTTCCAATTCCACCATACTCTTCAGGCCATGGGATACCTGTTAAACCAAGCTCTGCCATTTGATCAAATAACGCACGATCAAATCTCTCTTCTTCATCACGCTCAGCTGCTGTCGGTGCTACTTCGTTCCTGGCAAAATCTCGAACCATTTTCCTTATCATTTCATGTTCTTCTGATAGTTTAAAATGCATCTCCGTCTCCCCCTCGTCCCTTTATAAAGCACGACTAATAACAAGTTTTTGTATCTCACTCGTTCCTTCATAAATTTGTGTGATCTTCGCATCACGGAAAAATCTCTCTACTGGATAATCTTTCGTATAACCGTAACCACCAAATACTTGCACCGCTTCAATTGCAACGTCCACTGCTGTCTTAGAAGCGAATAATTTCGCAATAGATGCTTCTTTCCCGCATGGTAACCCTTGTGCTCTAAGCGATGCCGCTCTATATACAAGCAAACGTGCTGCCTCCACGCTTGTTGCCATATCTGCAAGTTTGAAGCCGATCCCTTGCTGCGCCGCAATTGGCTTTCCGAATTGCTCTCGCTCTTTCGCATAATCAATTGCACATACAAGTGCCGCTTCCGCAATTCCTAACGCCTGCGCACCGATTCCAATTCGTCCAACATCTAAATTCGCCATTGCTACCTTAAACCCTTGTTCTTCTTCACCGAGTAAATTCTCAGCCGGCACTTTCATATCTTCGAACGTAAGTTGTACTGTACGAGAACCGAGAAGTCCCATCTTATGTTCATCTTTTCCGATGATGAAACCAGGCGTATCTTTCTCTACTATAAATGCAGAAATACCACTTTTTCCTGCCTCTGGATTTGTAGAAGCGAATACAATGTATGTACTTGCTTCACCGCCATTTGTAATAAACACCTTCGATCCATTAATAATGTAGTGATCGCCTTTCTTTACAGCTCTTGATTTCAAGTTCCCTGCATCTGACCCTGCATGCGGCTCCGTTAAAGCAAATGCACCTAAATATTCACCAGTCGCAAGCTTAGAAACGTATTTCTTCTTCTGTTCTTCTGTTCCAAAATATAAAATTGGATTCATTCCAACTGACGTATGCACAGCTAAAATTACACCAACTGTTGCGCTTACCTTTGAGATTTCCTCAATTGCTAAAATGTAAGAAATAAAATCCATTTCTGCACCGCCGTATTTTGCAGGCGCTGGAATACCCATTAGTCCAAGCTCACCCATCTTTTGCAAAATCTCTTTCGGGAACACCCCTTGTTCCATGTTAGGAACAAAGGGAGCTATTTCCTTCTGTGCAAAATCCCGAACCATTTTCCTCATCATTTGCTGCTCTTCATTCAAACGAAAGTTCATATACCCCGCCTCCATTTACCATATATCCTTTTAACAATTTGGTAAGACCACTATTTTGTAACAAAGAGAAATTTATTCGTAAACGTAGAAACCACGGCCCGCTTTACGTCCTAACCATCCTGCATTTACGTATTTACGTAATAATGGACATGGGCGATATTTACTATCTCCTAATCCTTCATGCAACACTTCCATAATGTATAAACATGTATCTAAACCGATAAAATCAGCTAATGTAAGAGGTCCCATCGGATGATTCATACCGAGCTTCATTACTTCATCAATCGCTTCTTTCGTCGCTACGCCTTCATATAACGTATAGATTGCCTCGTTAATCATCGGTAATAAAATACGGTTCGATACAAACCCTGGAAAATCATTTACTTCAACTGGCACTTTTCCAATTTTTTTCGTAATATCTTCAATTGCTTCATATACCGTATCATCTGTAGCTAAACCACGAATAATTTCAACAAGCTTCATAACAGGAACTGGATTCATAAAGTGCATACCGATTACTTTTTCTGGCCGTTTCGTTACCGCTGCAATTTCCGTAATTGGTAGAGATGACGTATTCGTCGCTAAAATAGCATGATCTGGAGCAATTTCATCTAGATTCGCAAAAATTTTCTTTTTAATATCCATTTTCTCAACAGCCGCTTCAATAACAAAATCCGCTTCTTTCACACAATCTAAATCAAGTGTTACTGTAAGACGATTTAACGTTGCTTCCTTCTCTTTTTCCTTCATGCGTCCTTTTTCGACTTGGCGCGCTAAGTTTTTCGTAATGACAGCCAATCCTCTATCTAATTGCTCTTGTTTTAAATCTTGCACCTTCACATCATATCCCGCCATTGCACATACTTGCGCAATTCCAGATCCCATTTGTCCTGCACCAATTACAACAATCTTTTGTACACCCATTCTTTCTTCCCCCTTAATATAAGTCTTTACTACTCTAATCGTTTTCTACACGTAGGCGAATGAACCTCAATCATCACTGCGTCACCTTGGCCGCCACCGCTACAAATTGAAGCAATTCCAATTCCGCCACCGCGTTGCTTCAGTGCGTGGATAAGTGTAACGATAATACGCGCTCCGCTTGCTCCAATCGGATGCCCCATCGCTACCGCGCCGCCATTTACATTCATTTTCTCTGGATCAATTCCTGCAATTTCCGCACTTGCAATTGCTACTGCTGCGAAAGCTTCATTAATCTCAAATAAATCTATTTCATCTACTGTCTTCCCTGTTTTTTTCAAAAGCTCATTAATTGCATAACCAGGTGTTCTTGGGAAATCTTTAGACTCCACTGCAATTGCAGTATGTGCCAAAATTGTCGCTAATGGCTTTCTTCCCTCTTGCGTTGCTCTTTCTTCGCTCATAAGTACAAGCGCTGCACCGCCATCATTTAGTCCTGGTGCATTACCAGCTGTTACCGTTGCTGCCTTATCGAACACAGGCTTTAATTTCGCTAATTTTTCAACCGTCGTATCCTCACGCGGTGCTTCGTCCTTTGCAACGACAATAGAATCTCCTTTTCTTTGCGGAATCGTTACTGGTACAATTTCCTCTTCAAAACGTCCTTCTTTATGGGCTGAAACTGCACGTTGATGGCTACGGTATGCCCATTCATCTTGTGCTTCACGAGAGATTCCGTCTTCCTTCGCAACTTCCCCGCCATACACGCCCATGTGTATGCCTGAGAATGCGCATGTTAAACCATCTGCAATGTTTAAGTCGATAACTTCACTATTCCCCATTCTGTATCCCCATCTTGCTCCTCTTAAAATGTAAGGACTATTGCTCATCGATTCCATTCCACCAGCTACAATAAGTGATTGGTCACCTGTACGAATAATTTGATCCGCTAACGTAACCGCACGAAGCCCCGATGCGCAAACTTTATTTACTGTTTCTGTCTGCGCTTCCCAAGGGATTCCAGCAGCCCTCGCTGCTTGGCGCGATGGAATCTGCCCCTGTCCGCCCTGAATAACCGTTCCGAATATAACTTCTTCAACATCACTAGCAGAAACATTCGCTCTTTCAAGCGCTGCTTTAATTGCAATTCCTCCAAGTTCTGTTGCTTTCACATCTTTTAAAGACCCTCCAAATTTTCCAACTGGTGTTCTTGCAGCACTTAAAATAACTGTTTTACTCATATTTCTTTCCTCCATCTCTTTTTTTAACACTGAGCGCTCGCTCGGTATTCTTACGTTGAGAAGAGGTGCAATCATTGCACCTCTTTCTAAAGTTGTATACATTCTTACAAGTTACATTGCTTCTTTTTTCTGTCCGATAACAGATCGTTCTAAAATCTCTGTTACATCAAGAGTTTGAACTTTCTCTTCTACTTCTTTCGCTTTCGTCCCATCACTAATCATCGTTAAGCAATATGGACAACCTGTACCGATAATGGATGGTTGCACAGCCAATGCTTGTTCTGTACGAGCAACGTTAATACGAGATCCTGTTGTCTCCTCCATCCACATTAAGCCACCACCTGCGCCACAGCACATTCCGGTTTCACGGTTACGTGCCATTTCTACAAGGTTCACACCAGGAATCGCTTTCAAAATATCGCGTGGTGCTTCGTATACTTCGTTGTATCTTCCTAAATAACAGGAATCATGGTACGTAACTGTCTCCTCAATACGGTGAACAGGTTTTAAGCGTCCTTCCTTCACCCACTGAGCTAACAATTCTGTATGATGATAGACTTCTGCTTGCAAGCCAAAGTCTGGATACTCATTTTTAAATGTGTTATAAGCGTGAGGATCAATCGTAACGATTTTCTTCACTCCTGCTTTTTCAAATTCTGCGATATTCTTTGTCGCCATCTCTTGGAATACGAATTCATTTCCAAGGCGGCGCGGTGTATCTCCAGAGTTCTTTTCTTTATTACCAAGAATCGCGAATGAAATGCCTGCTTCATTCATTAACTTCGCAAACGATATCGCAATCTTCTGACTACGATTATCATATGAACCCATTGAACCAACCCAGAATAAATATTCGAACTCCTCACCAGTTTTTGATTTTTCTTTCACAGTTGGAACCGTTACTTCATCATCACCTTGGCGCCATGTTTCACGTTCTTTACGGTTCAGCCCCCACGGATTCCCTTGACGCTCGATGTTTGTCATCGCACGTTGCGCTTCTGCATCCATCTTTCCTTCTGTTAAAACAAGATAACGGCGTAAATCAATAATTTTATCAACATGCTCATTCATAACTGGACACTGATCTTCACAGTTACGGCACGTTGTACAAGCCCAAATCTCTTCTTCTGTAATAACATCTCCGATTAAACTCAAATCGTAAGCTAGCGCTGTAGCCGCTGATTCTTGCTGTCCTTTTCCAGCTGCCATCATCGCTAATTGATTTCCTTGTGTATGATTAAAAGCAACTACCGGAACCCACGGTGCTTTTGATGTTACCGCTGCTCCTTTATCAGTTAAATGATCACGAAGTTTTAAAATCAAATCCATCGGCGATAACATTTTTCCTGTTCCTGTTGCCGGGCACATATTTGTACAACGACCACATTCTACACAAGCGTATAAGTCGATAAGCTGATTTTGTCTAAAGTCTTCAATTTTACCAACACCAAAGGTTTCTTGTGTTTCATCTTCAAAGTCAATCTTTTCAAGTTTCCCTGGATTTGAAAGACGACCGAAGAAAACGTTAGCTGGTCCCGCAATTAAATGTGCATGCTTCGATTGTGGAACGTACACTAAAAACGTTAACAAAATAAGTAGATGCACCCACCAAGAGAAATAGAACAAAGAAATGGCTACGGTTTCATTTATTCCTGAGAAAATGTAGGCAATTGCCGAAGCAATCGGTTCACTCCATGAAAGCTCCTCGCCATGCCATATAATTCCCATCCCATTACCAAGTAGCACAGAAATCATTAAGCCACCAATAAAGATAAGAACAAGACCTGATTTAAAATTACGTTTTAAACGAACTAGCTTCTCAACGTAACGTCTATGAAAAGCCCAAAAGACTGCGATTAATATAACGAGTGTGACAATTTCCTGGAAGAATGTAAATGCAGGGTATAGTGGTCCAAGTGGAAGATGTGATCCTGGTGCGAGTCCTTTCCAAACGAAGTCAATTGCTCCAAATTGGACAAGAATAAATCCGTAAAAGAACATGACGTGAATAATGCCGCTTTTCTTATCTTTCAGCAACTTTTTTTGACCGAAAACATTGACCTTAAGAAGATCCCAACGCTCTTTAAAACGACGGTCAAATTCAATCTTTTTCCCTAATTGTATGTAGGCCATCCTCGTCTGTATAAGATATACAAACAAATATCCCGCATAAGCAATAACAGCAATGGCAGCCAGCCAATTCATAATCAGTAAGCTATTCATTTTTATGTTACCCCTCTCTTTGTAAGCCTTCTTTCTTTTTAGATTCTTCGAAAATATATAATTTTCTGAATTGTATCCCCTACCCCCATTATATAGTGAATGAGCATTCAGTCAACAGTTTTTTGTTATACAACAACAGATTTTTTAATAAGCCTGTTTATTGTCCGACGACAATAATTCGGAAAGTTTGGCGACAATATATTGGCAAGTACAAAATTTCAACTTATAAGAATGCAAAGTACATGTCCATCAACTTAAGAGCGGAAACAACATGGACTTTCATTCACCCGAACCAAATTACCTTCAAATTAGGGGATATTATCAAAAATAAGCCTAAAATAGGTATCATCTTAAATTATACGACTTTCAATAGTCTTCATTCATTCCAATTGTAGAATTGTAAAAACAGTCCCTTTTCCATTTAAAAAAATAGACAGTTTTTATGCGCATACCAAGTATTGTACTGTTAAGTACTCCAATAACTGAATTGAACAGGATCATAGGCATGTAAAGAGAAGTTTTGCCAAATCCACAGGCAATTTCATATTTCTCGTATCATAAAAGATATTGAAACTGTTCAAATGTATATAAACAAAGCCACAGTTTACAATAACCAAACTGCGGCTTTTCGACGTATAATGAATTATATCGATAAAGTATTCTTTTCCACTTCGTTCTTGTACCCACATGTCAAAAATAGTATGTGTATTTTCCCCTTCAGAATCATATGCTATTTTCAATGGCTGTTCACAAAAGGCAGCAATATGAGATGATTATTAGCCACACCAATCGAGTTTTTACGGGCAGCCCGAATCCCATCCAACTTCTTTGCTTCAGCCTAATTTTGAGGCGGAAGCCTTACTGCCTGCAAATAGCGGAATAAAGTGAAGCTTTAATGAACAAACTGTACTATCTTCCGATGAAATTTATAATAGCAATCTTGCTACCCGTATCATTTGTAACAACACTGAAGGTGAAAAGAATGCGAAGGAGGGAATTCACTCATGTTCTACTTATCTCTCTTATTAATATGCGTTACTCTTTGGATCACAATTGATCTTTCATACGGGAGACTTCTTCATTTAAAACGTGTGCGCTCTCGCACTTTCCCTTTACGTCAAAGTGATTTTCACCTTTATACATACGGGAAAGATTTATATGATGCTTTATTTACTGATATAAAACAAGCACAGCACCACATTCACGTTTTATTCTTCATTGTAAAAAACGATAAAATAAGTCGAAAATTTTTAAAGTTACTTATTGATAAAGCACAGGAAGGCGTTGAAGTAAGACTTTTACTCGACCGATTTGGTAGCCATTATTTATCAAACGAGGTCATTCGCTCTCTACAAAAACATGGCATCTCTTTTTCATTTTGTCATAAGGTAAAATTCCCTCTTCCTTTTTTTTCTGCCAATCAAAGAAATCATAGAAAAATTACAGTAATTGATGGAAAAATCGGTTATATTGGGGGATTTAATATCGGTGAGGAATATTTAGGACATAATAGACGATTAGGATTATGGCGGGACTACCATTTACGTCTCACAGGAGAAGGGGTTCAAGATTTACAAAAGCAATTTTTACATGACTGGTTTGATGATACGAACCAAAATTTATTGGATGCTTCTCTTTATTTTCCGAAACAGCAACCTGGTACCATCCTACATCAATTTATTCCGACTGACGGTGCTTATTTACAACATACTTTTTTACATTTAATTGAAAGTGCGGAAGAGGAACTCTTTATCGGTACACCGTATTTCATTCCTGGCAAAAAAATTATGAACGCTCTATTAAAAGCAAGGGATAGAGGGATTCAAATAACGATTCTCGTTCCAGAAAAGGCCGATCACACCCTCGTTCGAGAAGCGAAATTCCCGTACTGCCGAAAGTTAATACAGGCTGGTTGTGATATTTATGCATTTCGACAAGGTTTTTTTCACGCTAAAATTATTATAGTAGATGGTAATATTTGTGATATCGGAACAGCAAACTTTGATATGAGAAGTTTATATATTAACCATGAAATCAACTGCCTTTTATATGATAAACATTTCATACAAACAGTAAAAAATAAATTTCATGAAGACCTAAAAAATGCGTCATTACTTTCTTTTAAAGATGTCAGCCCACGTTCTCTTATTGATAAAGGCAAGGAATGGATAGGAACGATACTTGCTTTCTTCTTATAGAAAAAGTAATGCGTAAAAGAGGTGTATCTCGTATGATTATGCGGTTTGAATATGCCTCACATGCAATGTAGCATTGTGGGACTGTTCTTCTGCCAAAACAATGACATTTACAACCTTTAAAAAACTCAATAAACAAGAGCGAGAAAATCAATTGTACTATGTTACAAAGCAAAATCTAGAACATACAATACGTATCTTTCATTACAATATCGCACATGAAATCCCATTATACCACCTTTCTTCTTCCATCGTTCCACTTGCAACACACCCCGAAGTCGAGTTTGATTATATTGGAGCATTCATACCGCTTTGGCGTAAAATAGTGGCATTAATTCAAGAACACAACTCACGAGTAAGTTTTCACCCAAAGCAATTTACTCTATTTACAAGCGACAATCCGCATATTACAACTAATGCTATTACACTTAATGCGTGAACTTCCTTCTATAAAAAGAATAAATGGCGCAACGTTACAATGGTAAATTGTAATGTTGCGCCATTTTTTCAAAAAGTAATTCTTATAGTAAAAAACACCCTATTTTATATGCTATTATTTTAATTAGCATTTCCCGTTTCCAAAACTTTATAAAACTCTATAAAGTTTGTTTATTTCCCTGTTCTACGTGTCCGATTTTACCGAAGCTACTTTCGCTTGATATAACACTCCAAGGGCGTAAATTCGGATACAACGAATTCTACATAGTTGAGTTATCGTTTGAGGTGATTATTCCCAGCTTCTCTTTTATTAGCGTGGGTTTCGCCTGTCAGGTTTCGATCCTACACACTATCATGGTTCTACCCAATGCCGATGCAATATCCTAACTTCACTGTAGGTAACTTTATTGTACCTAAATGTAGAATAAAGACGTTTGGATGTTACTCTACAAAAAAACAACCGTCTAAGTAAGACGGTTGTTTTTTTAATGTTCAAACGGTATATCTGAAGCTAACTGTACTTGCTCTTGTTGATTTGTTAGCGCTTGTTCTTGACTTACTCCAAAAGCAACACCTGCCAGCATTGCAACTGCTACTAAACTACAAGCAAGAAATTTCTTCATATTTATCACCCTATGTTTTCTTTTTTTTATAATATATCATAAGAATACACTTACAAAATATGCAAATATGCATATTTTGACTAAATTTAATTTAAATATTTCTTTTTCTTTAATAAAGCTTCTTTATATGGATGCAAATCTAATAAATCAAAGAAGAAAGAAGCTTTCTCATAAACTTCTTTAATATCATTTGATGAATAATCTAATTTCTCCAGGCACTCACCTTTTTGGTAATATAAATGCCCAATTAACTCCATACTTCCCATATGACAAGAAGTCTCAATTGCTTCATTTACTTGATATAACGCCTCTTCAAACTGATCACTCAAATATAAAGCTTTTGCATAGTTATATCGAACTTTAACTATAAACGCTTGATTATTATGTAATGACTCTAATTGTTCTAAAATATTCCGAAATGATGTTATTGCTCTGTCCAATTGATCATTTTCCGCATAAATGATTGCAATAGAATTTTCAATATATAAATTTTGATATACATCTACCCCCCCATATGGTTGATGTACAATTTTTTTTAACTCTAAAATACAATATTCAAAATCAATCCTCTTCAAAACATATGCAGATAAATGATAGTACCAAAGAAGAAACTGATTAAATTCTGGATGGAATTTTTCTTTCTTAAGCTCATTTGAAACAATTTTATAAATTTCATCATATTTTTTCTTCTTACTCAATACTTGAATTCGATCTTTAAACTGCTTTTTCCTCTCAATATCAGAATAAATGAGTACCTCATAAAAATGAATAATGGGAACTTGTAACTTTGCTGCAATACCTTGCAATATATCCATACTTGGGTATACCGCACCCGATTCAATTCGGCTCACTTCCGATTGATGACATACATTATCAGAAAGTTGTTTCTGTGTTAATCCTCTCATTACCCTAATTTTTTTTATTTCGCTTCCTAGTTTTTCTGCGTGCATACTTACTCACCATCCCATTATAACAATCTAATTTATTAAGTTGTCATACCACTACAATAATGTGAATTCGACAATTTTTGATATGAAATAATGCATAACATATGTAAAATTCGGCAAATTTTTCATACAATTCATCTCACATACAATAATAGATTAGGAGTGTTATAGATGAATTATAGAAAACTGGCCAGTGCTTTCGTTACATTCGGTCTTCTTTGTCCTTTATCAACAGAAGCTATCCACGCTCAAGAATTAAACAAAAATGAAGTCAAAGTTGAAATTGCTCAGCCTGGTTTAACAATCGGAAAATTAACGCAACCCCAAAATGATACGAAAGAAAACATTGCGAAAAAATATTTAAAAGGTGAAGTAAACGGGGCTAAAGCTCAACAAGAGCAAGTGACAGCTGAAAAAAACGTAGATTTTCAACCTACAAATAAAGAAACAAAAGAAAATCAAACCGAAGTTCGCCTTGCACAAACTTACAAAAACTATAAAGTATATGGTCAAGATCTCATTGTAAAAGTAGATAAAAATGGAGTAATTACTACTGTTAGTGGTAAAGTTATCCAAAATTTAGACCAACAACCTAATCTTACTATAACAAATTTTTTGTCGAAAAATGAAATAAAATCTAAATTACGCGATATACTTCAAATTCCAAGTGCTGCGGCTGAAACAGAATTCTCTAGCGAAACCGTTGTTTATAAGAAAAAAGATGGTTATTACACGTTCGCAACGGTTATTACCTTTACTTACGAAAACAATGAACAAATTATAAACGGCAATGCAATCGTTGATTTAAAAACTGGCGAAGTACTTTTCCAAGAAAAATTTATTAAAAATAAAGGGAATAAAACTATAAAACAAGTAACATCACCTAGACTATCCCCTGCACGCGAGCAAGGAACTGGGAAAAATGCACTACAAGAAAACATCTCTTTCAATATCGCCAAAGGCACTGACAGAAAATTTTATTTAGTGGATCTATCACGCGGAAATGGTATTTATGTTTATAATGCAAACTACGCTGATTCTCTCGGCGGACATAGTCAAGCAGGTTATCCAGGGACACTTATTTCAAGCAATACCCCTAACTTTGTAGATAAAGAAGCTGCAGGTGTTATGAAAAACATGAGTGATATTTATGATTACTTCAAGAAAGAACATAGTCTAAAAAGTTACGATAATAAAGATTCAAAAATTGTTGCTAGTGTACACGGTTTTGATTCTACTGAAGTTAGTGATGGTATAAAAGAAGACTATATGAATGCATTTTGGCACCCTGCTTGGAACCAAATGGTGTTTGGAGACGGATTGAAAGGAAGACTAACATCAGCGCTTGATGTAACTGCTCATGAATTTGGACATGCTGTATTCAGTGGTACAACAAAAAATAAAATCGTGAGATATCCAAGTGCTGAAACATCTGCGCTAAATGAAGGGTTAGCAGATTTTTGGGGTACACAAATCAAATATTACGTGAAGAAAGATAAAGGAAACTGGATTATGGGTGATACGCTAGGTGGCCTAACAATTCGTGACATCCCAGGGGAAATTGGTGACGGCGGCCATAAATTATATACAAACTTACAAGATTTCTACAACGATGGTAATAATCAAGAATCGCACGTAAACTCTGGCATCATCAGTCACGTATTATATCAATTAGCTGAAGGTAAAACATATAATGGTATTGCTGTTCAAAAACAAGGCAATGAAAAGGTAAGTAAAGTTGTTATGCGTGCGTTGCAAAACTATGCAACTTCAGCAGAAGACTTTGAATCACTTCAATCTCACATCGTACAAGCTGCAAAAGATCTATATGGTACCGCTGTTTCAAATGAATTTGCAAAGGCATTTGAAGCACATGGTTACAAACCATTACAAAAAGTAAATAAGGTAATAGAAGTACAATGATAAAAAAGAAGTTTACCAATCATAGGTAAACTTCTTTTCATATCCATCCCTTTTCTTCCGCAATTGTAATTGCCTCAATTCTATTTTTCGCATCAAGCTTCGTTAATACTTCAGAAATGTAATTACGTACTGTGCCAGGTGAAAGATAAAGTGTCTTCGCAATTTCATTTGCAGTCTTTCCTTCTTTCGCGAGCAACAATACTTCTTTCTCACAATCTGATAACGGATTTTGCTCCTGCCATAAGCCGAACATTAAATCTTGAGAGACCTCTCGTTTTCCTTTCATTACATTACGAATTGCTGCTGCTAAATCTTCACTTGGGCTGTCTTTTAGTAAATAGCCGTGCACACCAGCTTTCATTGCTCTTTCAAAATAACCTGGTCGTGCAAATGTTGTTAAAATCATTACTTTGCATGATGATTTTTCTTTCTTTAAAGTTTCAGCAACATCTAATCCACTTTGAATCGGCATTTCAATATCCATAATACTCATATCCGGTTTTAACGATTCAATTAATTTCAGCGCCTCTTCCCCCGTAATGCTATCAATGACACTTACTTCTTGTAGCATTGCGCCTAAGCTATTACGAACATCTCTATGCTTTGGACTCTTTCCAAATATAGAAACCTTCCCTTCTGTTGGATCCTTTAATCCAAGCATTATCGACATCGTCGTCGTTTTCCCTGCACCATTCGGTCCAAGTAGGGCTACGATTTCTCCTTTATTCACATGAAACGAAACGTTATTTACTGCACTTTTATGTTTAAATGTTTTAGAAACACCATTTACTTCTATAATCTTTTCCATCTCTACACCCCCGCTGTTTCTTATACTTACATTGTATGCCTTGGAAAAGTTAGGAAACAGTATGATGCGTCATGACATCGATATGACAGTTGTCATCTATTCTATATGAGAGGAATCAATCCACATACCGCAAGCGAGTAGCAGGACGAAAATAAACATGATACAATCGGATAAGATATATATTCGAGGAAGGACAGTGGTTTTCATGATTATTCGTAATGAACAAGATTTAGAAGGCTTACGAAAAATCGGCCGCATCGTTGCGCTTGCACGTGAAGAAATGAAAAAACAAGCGAAGCCAGGTATGACAACGAAAGAGCTTGATTTGATCGGTAAAAAAGTATTAGATGAGCATGGTGCTATTTCTGCACCTGAAAAAGAATATGATTTCCCTGGTGTAACTTGCATCAGCGTAAACGAAGAAGTTGCTCACGGTATTCCAGGAGAGCGTGTATTAAAAGAAGGTGACTTAGTAAACGTCGACGTATCTGCTGCACTTGATGGTTATTATGCAGATACAGGTATTTCATTTGTACTTGGAGAAAATGAAGAAAAAGAAAGGCTTTGTCAAGCAGCTGTTGATGCCTTTTGGGCAGCAATGAAAAAAGTTAAAGCTGGTTCAAAACAAAATCAAATTGGTCGTGCTGTTTCAAACTTTGCACATAAAAATGGCTACAATGTTATTCAAAACTTAACTGGTCATGGTATCGGTCTTAGCTTACATGAAGCGCCCAACCACATTTTAAGCTATTATGATCCAATGGATAGTGCACTTCTAAAAGACGGTCTTGTTATCGCTGTAGAGCCATTTATCTCTATGAAAGCTGATCATATTATTGAACGCGGTGATGACGGTTGGACATTCATTACTCCCGACAAAAGCCTTGTTGCACAATGTGAACATACAGTTGTCGTAACACGCGGTGAGCCAATTATTTTAACTGAAATATAATATAAAAATGACCGTTTTTTAGAATTATTCTACTAAAACGGTCATTTTTAATTTAACGAAAAAAACATTATTAATAATTTTTTTCACATCGAATCAATCACTCAATTGATTCGATGTTTTTTATACAAAAAGACGATACTGTATGTATCGTCTTTTTAACGGGGTGAGGCTGCCCAAAAGTATGGAAAACCTTTGAACAGCCTCGTATTTTCATATGGATGTCTTACATATATCACCGATAATAATTATGAAATGTGGAAACATAATTACCATCACATGATTCAAACATGAGAAAAGAAACCCTACACTGAATCCTTTTCCCTACATAATCTAAAGTTTGGGTACACTAGATTTATGCAATGTAGGTGCTTTCAGAGTAGAAAGCGAACCTTCGTTTAAAATGATAGCATACATATCTCCATTAAAAATATGCAAATGTGCATATCTCGTTTTTTATTTCTCAATGTCAGAATATTGAAAAATAAGAAGTATAAAGGTAAAATGAATTCGTTATCCGTCTTCTTTTGTCAGTCAGGGAGAATAGAAGAATAGGAGAGGAAAAAATGCGAAAATCGTTGAAACAAAAAATAGTACGCTCTTTGTTTGCCGCATCACTCGCTGTTAGCTTAGCATCAATTGGGCAAACAAAAGCAGATTCCACGTCAGAAATTACACAAACTCCATCTATTACAACACAGGTTGATGCAAAGCGTGCCATCGAACATGTTCGTTTCTTATCTGAAACAATTGGCCCCCGCCCTGGTGGAACAAAATCTGAAGAATGGGCTTCTCGCTACATTGGTATGCACCTTAAATCAATGGGCTACGAAGTAGAATATCAGCCATTTCAAGTGCCTGATCAGTACGTTGGATTCATTGAATCACCACTATCCACGAAACATAATTGGCAGGCTGGTGCTGCCCCTAATGCACTAATTTCTACAGAAGCTGTTACAGCTCCCCTTATCTTTGTTCAAGGTGGAACAAAATTAGAAGATATTCCAAATGAGGTAAATGGAAAAATTGTTTTATTTGAAAGAGGGACAACCGTCACTGATTATAATAAACAAGTCGAAAATGCTGTTAGCAAAGGCGCAAAAGGGGTTCTTTTATACAGTTTAATTGGAGGACGTGGAAACTATGGACAAACTTTCAATCCTAGTTTAACGAAAAAACAATCTGTACCTGTATTTGGCCTTGCTTACGCTCAAGGAAATGCATTTAAAGAAGAAATTGCGAAAAAAGGAACAACAATCCTTTCTTTAAAAGCGAGACATGAATCTAATGTAACCTCTCTAAATGTTATTGCCAAAAAGAAACCCAAAAAAAGTACAAATAATGAAAAAGTAGTTGTTGTAAGTTCGCACTATGATAGTGTCGTTGGAGCACCTGGTGCCAATGATAATGCTTCTGGAACTGGGTTAGTATTAGAATTAGCTCGTACTTTTCAAAATATAGAAACTGATAAAGAAATTCGCTTTATTACTTTTGGTTCCGAGGAAACAGGATTACTCGGTTCGGATTATTATGTGAATCGTTTACCTCAAAAAGAACGTGACCGTATTTTAGGTGTTTTTAACGCTGATATGGTTGCAACAAATTATGATAAAGCACAGAATTTATACACTATGACACTTGATGGATCTACGAACCTTGTAACAGATGCTGCCCTGCAAGCAGGTAAACAATTACATAATGACCTCGTTCTACAAGGAAAATTCGGCTCTAGTGATCACGTGCCGTTTGCTGAAGTTGGTATTCCTGCTGCTCTATTTATTTGGATGGGTGTCGATAGTTGGAATCCATTAATCTACCATATTGAGAAGGTATACCATACACCTCAAGATAATGTGTTAGAAAATATTTCACCTGAACGTATGAAAATGGCATTAGAAGTTATCGGGACAGGAGTTTATAACACGCTTCAAAAAACTATTACTCAAACCGGACAGAAAGCTGCTTAACGCTTTAAAAGACCACCGATCTTATCAGTGGTCTTTTATTGAGAAAAAAATATATACATAAAGCGAAAAATCGGCTCCGATTTTCTCTATTGTGTAGCTCCAGCGGCTAGAATACTCGGCGGCTTCGCGCCTTCCTCCGAGGCAAAGTACGCCTCCCCGTCAGGAGCTGTTTTCGCTTTTCTTTATTACATTTTTTCTGGTGCAGATACTCCTACGATTGCTAATGCGTTTTGAAGTGTAGTGCGTACTGCTTTCATTAATTCGTAACGAGCTTTACTTAATTCTAAGTTATCTTGGTTTAATACTTTTTCCGCATTGTAAAAGCTGTGTAATGTTGCTGCTAATTCAAATGCATAGCTTGTAATACGGTGTGGCAGACGTTTTTGCGCTGCATGCGCAACTACAGCTGGGAATTCACCAAGTTTTTTCAGTAACTCTACTTCTTTCTCAGAAGTAACAAGTTTGTAATTCACGTCTCCGCCTGTAGCTAATCCTAATTCTTCACCTTGGCGAAGGATACTGCATACACGTGCGTGAGCATATTGTGCATAGTATACTGGGTTTTCGTTAGATTTTGATACAGCTAAGTCCATATCAAAGTCTAAGTGAGAATCACCACTACGCATTGCGAAGAAATAACGCATTGCGTCTACGCCTACTTCTTCCATAAGCTCGCGAAGTGTAACTGCTTTACCCGTACGTTTACTCATCTTCACTTTTTCACCGTTTTGGTATAGTTGTACCATTTGGATGATTTCTACTTCAAGAGTTTCTTTAGCGTAACCAAGCGCTTGAATAGCAGCTTTCATACGAGGAATGTAACCGTGGTGATCAGCACCCCAAATGTTGATTAATTTATCGAAACCACGCTCTAATTTATCACGGTGATAAGCGATATCTGGCGTTAAGTATGTGTAAGAACCATCGTTTTTAATTAATACACGGTTTTTGTCATCGCCGTAAGTCATTGAACGGAACCAAGTTGCACCATCTTCTTCAAAGATCTCTTCACGCTCTTTTAATACCGCAAGCGCAGCATCAATTTTTCCGTTTTTGTATAATGATGTTTCAGAGAACCATACATCGAACTTAACACGGAAGCTTTCTAAGTCTTTTTGAAGTTTTGCTAATTCATATTTTAAACCGTACTCACGGTAGAATTCATAGCTTTCTTTCTCATCAGCTTTCGCATAACGATCGCCAAATTCTTCTGCTAAACGTTGACCGATACCGATAATATCCGCACCGTGGTAGCCATCTTCTGGCATTTCTTTATTTAAGCCTAATGCTTGCATGTAACGAGCTTCAACAGAAAGCGCTAAGTTATGAATTTGGTTACCAGCATCGTTAATGTAGTACTCACGAGATACATCGTATCCTGCTTTTGCTAATACGTTACATAAAGTGTCACCTACTGCCGCACCACGTGCATGTCCTAAGTGAAGGTCACCTGTTGGATTCGCAGATACGAACTCAACTTGTACTTTTTCACCTTTACCAGTATTTGTTTCACCATAAGCTTCACCAGCATTAACGATTGTTGGAATTAAGTCTGTTAAGTAGCCGTTATCCATGTAGAAGTTAATAAAACCAGGACCTGCGATTTCGATTTTTTCAATAGAAGCTTTTTCTTTATCGAAGTTTGCAATTAATTCTTCTGCAATCATACGAGGTGCTTTTTTCGCAACACGTGCAAGTTGCATCGCCATGTTTGTAGAGAAATCACCATGTGTTTTATCTTTTGGAGATTCTAATACAGCGTTTGGAATTTGTTCTTCTGTCGCTAATTCCGCTTTTAATACAGCAGCTTGAATTTCTTCTTTAATCAATCCTTTTACTTGTTCTAAAGAATTCATTATTTTGCCCCCTTCAAATTAATCGTAATTGTATATCTGCCAGCTTCTTGTTCACTTAGAAGTAATGCGTACGTTAAAAAGAGTTGTCCTTTTTTCTTTTCATCCGACCATTTAAAAAGAACGTTATCAGTCTTTGTTTGCAATGCAAACGTACCAAGTTCACTCGTATACGTACCTACTGTCCATTCGCCTTTCACATGCGTTTGACGCATCGAAACAGCACCTGAACGCATAATGAGAACTTGTTCATCTTGAATTTTAATAATTGTCTTCACTTCGCCCTGTTCGTTCGGCTCTTGGAATGTTATGTATGAACCTTGACCTTTTACATAGTATTGACCATCTGTTTCAAAAGCAACGGTTTCCTTTCGCGCCCCCTCACGGATTTCTGTTACGAAATGAACGTGTACCGGCAAGCCTGCAAGTTGTTTCTCCACGTCTTGCACACCTTTCAAATGTTATAGATATTAAATACTACTTATAATAAATCACTTTTTCTATCATATCAAAAAAAGCATCTGTCTGTCTGCTGAAAAATCAGGAAAACTCCATTTCAAAAAATAATTCTCTTTCACTTTATTTTATATGATAAAATATCTTTAAAATCTAAATATTCTATTAATTAAAGAGGTGAACCGAATGCTACCAACAAAGCTAAAAAAGGGTGATGAAATCCGGGTTATTTCACCATCCTCTAGTTTAAGTATTGTTTCCAACGAAAATAGAAAACTTGCTATAAAAAGATTAATAGACATGGGCTTTCAAGTTACATTCTCAACACACGCTGAAGAAATAGATCGTTTTGCTTCTTCTTCTATTTCTTCACGCGTCCAAGATTTCCACGAAGCATTTAGAAACTCTAATGTAAAAGCAATCTTGACAACACTGGGAGGATATAACTCTAATGGTTTGTTGAAACATCTCGATTATGATTTAATTCGTGAAAACCCAAAGTTTTTCTGTGGCTATTCTGATATTACCGCTTTAAATAACGCAATTTACACAAAAACAGGACTCATTACATATTCAGGACCCCACTTCTCTTCATTTGGAATGGAAAAAGGGCTCAATTACACAGCCGATTATTTTTTAAAATGTTTAACGTCTAATGAACCTATTGAAATCATGCCTTCAGAAACATGGAGCGATGATTCTTGGTACATTGATCAGAAAAATCGTGAATTTGTTAAAAACGAAGGATATGTTTCAATTCAAGAAGGTGAAGCTTCAGGAGATATTATTGGTGGCAATATGAGTACATTTAATTTACTGCAAGGTACACCATATATGCCAAACTTACAAGGTAAAATTTTATTTCTTGAAGAGGACAGCTTAACAGGAAAAGCTACACTTAAAACTTTCGATCGATATTTACATTCTCTTATGCAACAACGAAATTTTGAACATATAAAAGGTATTGTAATAGGAAGGATGCAAAAAGACGCAGGATGTACAATAGAAGACATTCAAGAAATGCTTGCTTCAAAACCTGAACTTACACATATTCCTATCATTGCAAATGCAAGTTTCGGACATACAACTCCAATTTTTACTTTCCCAATTGGCGGACGTGCAAAAATCATTTCTAACAAAGAGAATTCATCTATCACCATTTTAACGCACTAAAAAGGAGCGAATGATTCGCTCCTTTTATGGTTTTTCTATTTTTTGCAACGCTTTTTGCGGGATTGACTCTTTCGGGATTTCAGCCCATCCTTTTCCTTGCATACCTTTTGCATAAATTTTTATAAAAGCACCCGTATGCAATTTACGGTTCACCATTCTTTTAATAATTTGTAGCTTTCCGTCTTCCGTATATCCTTTAAATGTATACAAATATTCATCATCTTTTTTCTCGCCTTTATCTATAACTGCATAATAACCTTGTATTTCTTTATTTGAAAAGAAGTTGTCTACAAAAGCATGCACACCTTCTGTTTTTGTGTTTAAATAATATGCTGTTCCTCCTAAAATAATAGCGAATACAGCTAAAACTTTAATTACCAACTTCATACATGCACCTCCTATTTTGCACTTCTTTCTCCCTAGTCATATATCTATACCTGTATTATACGAAAAACGGCATACTATACTCTATCGAAATGTCTTACACTTCCCTTACATTATTGTAAGGATTTTTCACCTTTCAGCAATTTCCCAACAAAAATTTTTTCCGTTTAATGAACTTTTATATTATTATTGAATGATACGAATTTTTATTACCAAAATCGAAGGAGACAGTTTTCAAATGGCTATCTTGCAAGGTTTAGCACTATTACTTGTTGTACTTTGTCTATTTACACTTTTCAGCTACCGTGCTCCTTACGGAATGAAAGCAATGGGTGCTTTAGCTAATGCAGCAATCGCAAGTTTTCTCATTGAAGCATTTCACCGTTATATCGGTGGAGAAATGTTTCATAATAACTTTTTACAATCAGTAGGAGAAGCTTCTGGTAGTATGAGTGGTGTTGCAGCGGCAATTTTAGTAGCATTAGCGATTGGTGTTTCACCCGTATATGCTGTTTTAATCGGTATCGCTACTAGTGGATTCGGTATTTTACCAGGGTTTTTCGCTGGGTACATTTGTGCCTTCATCGTGAAGTTTCTCGAAAAGAAATTACCGGCTGGTGTAGAATTTTTAGCAATCCTATTTATCGCTGCACCAATCTCACGTGGGATGGCAATGCTTATGGATCCGCTTGTTAACGCCACACTTGGTAAAATCGGTTCTATGATTTCAGTTGCAACTACAGAAAGTCCTATCATTATGGGTATTATGCTTGGTGGATTAATAACGGTTATTTCTACATCGCCATTAAGTTCTATGGCACTAACTGCCATGCTTGGATTAACAGGTTTACCAATGGCAATTGGTAGTCTTGCCGTAGCAGCCTCTGCCCCAATGAACTTTATTTTCTTTAAACGACTAAAAATTTGTTCAAAAAAAGATACAATTGCTGTAGCAATTGAGCCTTTAACACAAGCCGATGTAGTCTCAGCAAACCCAATTCCAATCTATATGACAAACTTCGTTGGCGGTGCACTTGCTGGTATTATTACATCGCTATTCCAGCTCGTTAATAATGCACCAGGAACAGCATCACCAATTCCAGGACTTCTTGTCTTATTCGGATTTAATGATGTTATAAAAGTAACGATTGCTGCCGTACTATGCGGAATCGTTACCACGATTGTCGGATACATCGGATCAATTGTGTTCCGCAAATATTCAATCCGTTCTGCTGATGAAATTCGCGGAATTACTTCGGAAGAAATGGCTTCATAAGAAAAAGAGCTATTCATTTTTGAGAATAGCTCTTTTTTTGACGTCGCGCGATGGTAAGTGAAATTATATCGGCGATTTTTTTATATGTCGGCTTACCGACACATAACGACAAAAATAAGAGTCTCCTAATCATATAGGCGACTCTTATTTTATCCCGCTATTTGCGGGAAGTAAGACTCCCACCTCAAAATTCGGCGAATGCGAAGAAGTGAGGTGGGAGATAACTGCCCGTAAAAGCCCGATTGGTATGGGCTAATCATCAGTGGGGGATGGACAAAACCCCCACTGATTAAAGTTTCACTTTATCCAGCTACAGCGGCTAAAATCGCAGGCCATTTCACACTCTCGTTCGAAGCCAAAAGCGCTTCTCGGTCGAGCGTTCCAATGACCTGAGGTTCTGAGCGAGCTGCCTCCGCTTTTATTTCTATCCAGTTATGCCTCCTAGACCCTTGCGGCTAAAAATTTCCCCTGCCAAAAGGTAAAAAGCATCTTTTACAGGAAAGAACCTTAGTCACCGGCTCTAAACAGTCGGCTTCACTTTTATTTCACCCAACCGAGCAGCATTTCCCGCACGAATTTGCTTGCTGCGACTGGTGTTTGATCACTATGGTCGTAGACAGGAGCTACTTCTACTAAGTCTGCTCCAACTACATTTATATTTGAATTTGCAATTGCTACGATGGAATCTAATAGTTCTTTAGATGTGATACCTCCAGCTTCTAACGTTCCTGTTCCTGGAGCATGAGCTGGGTCTAATACGTCAATGTCAATTGTGACATAGACTGGGCGTCCTGCAAGTTTCGGTAATACTTCTTTTAACGGTTCTAGTACGTCAAATTTGTATAAGTTCATACCTACTTCTTTTGCCCATTCAAATTCTTCCTTCATTCCAGAACGAATTCCGAAAGAATATACGTTTTCCGGACCAATTAAATCACACACTTTACGAATTGGTGTAGAGTGTGATAAAGGCTCTCCTTCATACGATTCACGTAAATCAGTATGAGCATCCATATGAATGATTGCTAAATCCGGATATTTTTTTGCCATTGCCTTAAAAATTGGCCAAGACACTAAGTGCTCACCACCAAGACCTAGTGGAAACTTACCGGCATCTAATAGTTTTGATACATATTCTTCAATCATGTCTAAGCTGCGTTGTGCATTCCCAAATGGTAATGGGATATCACCTGCATCAAAATATTTTACCTCTTCTAGTTCACGATCTAAATATGGACTATACTCTTCAAGACCGATTGATACTTCACGAATACGTGCAGGGCCAAAGCGGGATCCTGGACGGTAACTTACTGTCCAATCCATAGGCATCCCATAAATAACTACCTTTGACTCTTCAAAACTTGGATGACTTTTAATAAATACTTTACCTGAATAAGCTTCATCAAAACGCATATTCTTTTCCTCCTTATGTGGAACTTAAGGTATCCCAACCTTTCATTATTTCTCAAATTTGGAGCGCACTGCTCCTCTTTCTCGATTTACCAGGGTCTTCTGTTTAATAACAAGAAGGCTATTACATTTACAGAAGTGTAAGTAGCTAGCATGTTCAAGTCTTCTGGACAAACACCTTAAATGAACTACTTACACTTTATCCTGCTATTTGCGGGCAGTAAGACTCCTACCTCAAAATTCGGCGAATNNAGATAACTGCCCGTAAAAGCTCGATTGGTGAGGGCTAATAATCAGTGGGGGATGGACAAAACCCCACTAATTAAAGTTTCACTTTATTTGTTACAACTCAATTTTCTTACTTAATTAAATCGCCAACAAATTTCGGTAATGCGAATGCTGCACTGTGCAGATCTTTTGTGTAGTATTTCGTTTCAATTTCGTGGAAACGCTCTTCACTCACTTCTAGTGGATCATATTTTTTAGATCCGATTGTAAATGTCCAAAGTCCACTTGGGTAAGTTGGAATGTTTGCCGTGTATAAACGAGTAATTGGGAAAATCTCTTTTACATCTTTAAACACAGTCGTAATTAATTCTGGTGTGAACCAAGGGTTGTCCGTTTGTGCAACGAAAATGCCATCTTCTTTTAACGCTTTAGAGATCCCAGCGTAGAAACCTTTCGTAAATAAGTTTACTGCTGGTCCTACTGGCTCAGTAGAATCTACCATAATTACGTCATATTCATTTTCGCTTTCTGCGATGTGTAGGAAACCGTCTCCTACTTTTACTTCTACACGCTCATCATCTAATGCGCCTGCAATTGATGGTAAGTACTGTTTAGAGTACTCAATTACTTTTCCATCGATTTCAACAAGAGTTGCTTTCTTTACGCTTGGGTGTTTTAACACTTCTCGAATAACACCGCCATCGCCGCCACCAACAACTAATACGTTTTCAGGGTTTGGATGTGTAAATAAAGGTACGTGCGCTACCATTTCGTGATAAACGAACTCGTCTTTTTCTGTTGTCATAACCATGCCGTCTAAAATAAGCATGTTTCCGAACTCTTCCGTTTCAACCATATCAAGTTTTTGGAATTCTGTTTGCTCCGTATGTAATGTGCGGTTAATACGTGCTGTAATCCCAAAATGTTTTGTTTGTTTTTCAGTGAACCATAGTTCCATCGTACAATCACGCCTTTCGATGCAAATTTATAATAGGGACATCATTAATGTCCCCTAACAAAAATAAAACAAAACATCCAAAAAGTATAGTTAAAAGTATAAAAATACCGAAAATATGTTTTAGTCAGAGCGTTCTAACATCTATGCATAAAGAAAGCCCTTTCTTAAGAAAGGGCTTTCTTCCCTACTTCCTCATGTTTACGAATCGGAATCAAGATTATAATGCAACCAACTAAGACCACAATTCCACCAACTAAAAATGGGCTTTGCGGTGAAACTGTATGACCGATAATACCTGATAAAATTGGAGCAATCGCGCCACCTAACCAACGAACGAAATTATAAACACCTGATGTTACAGATCTTTCATAAGGTGAAATATCCATTACATAACTTGTATATAATGCATTATTTAAGCCAGATGCTAATCCTGATAAAACAATAAAAGCCATCTGTAACCACATAATTTGAACAAAGAATAACGCAATTAATAAAATCGCAAATACGAGTAAACTACCTTTTAACAATGTTTTCGGCTCATACTTCCCTTCCAACTTATGCGCTAAAATTGCTGAACCATAAGCCAATGCTAATCCCCATCCGCAAAATACAAATCCTAATTGAATAGCAGATAAATGCATAATAAGTGGTGAATATGCTAACACGACGAAAAATCCGTAGTAGTATAACATCCCTGAAATGGCACCTTGCATGAACGGTTTATATTTCACCAAGTTAACTAATTCCCCTACGCCCGCCGCCTTACGCTTCACTTTTCGCTCCGGTTCTTTTACAAAAAAGAATACTAAAATAAATGCTAAGAAAATTAAAATACTCGTTGCGAAAAATGGATAACGCCAAGAATGTCCACCTAATAGACCACCTAACAACGGCCCGCCTGCCATTCCTAAACCAATAGCCGCTTCATATAATCCTACTGCTTCATGAACTTCTTTACTTAATGCTATTAATAGTGTCATTGCTGTAGCAAAAAACATCGCATTTCCTAATCCCCACCCAGCGCGGAAAAGGGATAATTGAGCAATCGTTTGCGATGTACCGCATATAAATGCAAATATAGTCACAATCGCAAGGCCGATTGTCATCATTCGTTTATCGCCAAATCTTGATGCAAATATTCCAGCTGGTAACATCATAATTGCCATCGTTAAAATATATGCTGTAAATAACATCTCTACTTGCCAATGCGTTGCACCAATTTTCTCAGCAATAATCGGCAAAATTGGGTCGACTACCCCTATACCTGAAAAAGCAAGGAAGGTAGCCACCACTGTAATCAATCTCCCCAGTTTTTGTTTGCTCTCCATTTTGATTACTCTCCTTTTGTACTCTCTAAAAATGTTACTGCACGATGTAAACTATCCTCGAGTTCCGCCTTTACACGCTGCATTTGCTCCATTTTCTCATCTAACGTTTGCACTTGTTTTTCAAGCATATCTTTAATTTCTTGAATTACTTCGCGGTCACGAGGGTTCTCGCTATTCCTTCTTTGTTCCATCCTTTCTTTTAACGATAAGAAATGCTGCATTTCTTGAAGCGTAATTCCCAGTACTTCTTTCGCTTCCACAATCCTTTTAATTCTTGCAATATCCTCATCTGTATACAGGCGAATGTTCCCCTCACTACGCTCAGGAGGATGAATTAAACCAATTTCCTCATAATAACGAAGTGTACGTTTTGTTAAACCAACTTGCTTCGTTACTTCATCAATTTTATACATGTTTATCCCTCCCTTCACTCAATTACTACATTTTACGTTAACGTTAACTTTTATGCAAATGTTATACTTTTGTAAATCTTTGCTATACTCAATTGTAATTTTTTTAAAACAATTTCATAATGAAAGAAAAGAAGCGATAAGGAGATTTTCACATGAATAAACCACTTATTTTTGCCCATCGTGGTGTAAAAGGAACACACCCAGAGAATACGATGATTGCCTTCCAAGAAGCTGAACGCATTGGCGCTCATGGAATTGAACTTGATGTTCATCTATCAAAAGACGGTGAACTTGTCGTGATCCACGATGAAACGGTGAATCGTACAACAAATGGCGCAGGACTTGTTTCTGAAAAAACAGTAGAAGAACTACAATCATTAGACGCTGGTAGCCATAAGGACCCTTCTTTCCATGGAGTAAAAATCCCAACGTTACGAGAAGTATTGATTTGGCTATCTGCAACAAATTTACAGCTCAATATTGAGTTAAAAACAGATGTGATTCACTATCCAAATATTGAAGAAAAAGTTGTTGCTCTTGCTCGAGAATATCATCTTTCTAATCAAATTATATTTTCATCATTTAACCATAACTCTGTTTCATTATTAGCAAAAATAGCTCCTGAAATCCCAAGGGCAATTTTATACGATACACCGATTGCTGACCCTATTGCCGAGGCAAAACGTAGAGAAGCAACCGGATTACATCCAAATTTCCAGCTATTAACAAAAGAATTTGTGCAATTAGCGCAGGAACAAGGATATGTTTTCCGTCCTTATACAATTAACGAATATAACGATTTACAAACTATGATTGATTACGGTGTAGATGTCATTATTACCGATTGGCCAGCACGTGCCTTTGAGCTCCTTTCTTAATTGAATGAGCTTTTTATTTTCGAAATTTCATTGTTTAAAATAAACCAAAACCCTCAATACTAATACAATAACGCTTGTATGAATGAGGGGCTGAAAAAGATGGATCAAACTATAAATCCAAAACTTAAAAAATATAAACGTCTTTTCTTCACCGCAATGTTTTCTTGTGTCCTTTTCTTCGTTTTTTCCTTTTTTGTTATTATTATAGTTGCAAAAATTATGGGACCACCTCCTGTTGTGGTCCCGCAAACAAGTGTCTTTTACGCGAACGATGACACTGTTATAGGACAAAGTAACGAAATGCAAAAACGCTATAATGTATCTCTCGATGAAATTTCTCCTTATATCACAGAGGCAACACTCTCTATTGAAGATCAAAGGTTTTACAAGCATCACGGCTTTGATGTAAAGCGCATTGCGGGTGCAATTGTTGCCGATTTAAAGGCAATGGCAAAAGTACAAGGCGCTAGTACGATTACACAACAATACGCGCGTAACCTATATTTAGATCATGATAAAACGTGGAAACGGAAACTATTAGAAGCAATGTACACAATCCGCCTGGAAGTGAATTATAATAAAAATCATATTTTAGAAGGATATTTAAATACAATTTATTACGGACATGGCGCTTATGGCATCGAGGCTGCGTCCCGTCTATATTTCGATAAAACAGCAAAAGAATTAACATTAGCAGAAGCTAGTATGCTTGCAGGGATTCCGAAAGGACCTAGTGTCTACTCTCCCTTTTTAAAAGCAGAACGTGCTAAAGAACGACAATCTCTCATATTAGATGAAATGGTGAAGCAAGGATATACTACGAAGCAACAAGCCGCTTCCGCAAAAAAAGAACCACTAACTTTCGCCTCATCAGATACGAAAAAAGTGGCAGAGGTCGCACCTTATTTCCAAGATGCTGTACAGGCTTCTCTGCTTCGTGATATCGGATTAGATGAGCAAGCCTTACAACGCGGTGGTTTGCGGATTTATACAACTCTAGACCCTAAATTACAAGCTGTAGCTGAGCAAGCTGTAAAAGACCATATACCTGAAACGACAAACATACAAACTGCCCTCGTCTCTATGAATCCAAAAACGGGTGAAGTGGCTGCCCTTGTTGGTGGAACTGATTATAATACGAGTCAATTTAACAGAGCTACACAAGCCGCTCGTCAGCCTGGCTCTACATTTAAGCCATTCTTATATTATGCAGCCTTAGAACACGGATTTACTCCTGCTACGCGCTTAAAAAGCGAATACACTGTATTCACTTTAGGAGATGGCGTATCAAAATATAAACCAAAAAACTATAAAGATTACTATGCAGATGATTTTGTAACGATGGCACAGGCCCTTGCAGTTTCTGATAACGTATATGCTGTAAAAACCAATTTATTTTTAGGAGAGGATACACTCGCAAAAACGGCGAAGCAATTCGGAATTACGAGTGCATTAAAAGACGTTCCTTCCCTTGCTCTCGGTACATCTCCTGTAAAACCAATTGAAATGGTGAATGCTTATAGCATGTTCGCGAACGGTGGAAAAGAGGTAAAACCGACTTTTATTCGCCGCATTATGGATCATGAAGGGAATATATTATACGATGCTCATTTGGAGAGTAAGCAAGTTCTCGACAAGAGCAAAGCTTTTGTGATGGAAGAAATGATGACAGGTATGTTTAATAAAAAACTAAGCAGTTATGCCGCTGTGACCGGTCAATCGATGTTATCAAAACTATCAAGAACATATGCCGGAAAATCTGGTTCTACAGAAACGGACAGCTGGATGATTGGATTTACCCCGCAACTCGTAACTGGTGTATGGGTTGGATACGATCAACCTAAATCTATTTCAAATGTAGCAGAACAAGGATATGCGAAAAAAATATGGACCGATACGATGGAAAAAGGCTTAGATGGACAACCTAAGAAAAAATTTAAACAACCAACTGATGTCGTTGCAGTCAATGTTAACCCAGAAAACGGAAAGATTGCTACAAAAAACTGTCCAATTTCAGTTAAAATGTATTTTGCTAAGGGCACCGAGCCGACTGAATATTGTATGGATCATGTCGATAATCAAGAGGAATTTGAAAAAGCCAGTGAAGAAAAGACGAAAACAAGTTGGTGGAAAAAATATCTTCCTTGGTAAAAAAAATAGCTGACGGGCATCCGTCAGCCATTTTTTATTCACCTAATAATGCATGACGCAATTCTTCACTAGATGCGTTCCAAATCGCTTCATTATGCTCTTTTAAAAATGTGCCAAGTACTTTTTTAGACGATTCATCCATATGGTCAACCATAATGTGACGCTTTAATGATTTATCCATTTTGTTTACGTGCTCTGGAAGTGATTTATATCCGCGGCGAATTTCACGGTCTACTGTCATCTCACAAGCCGTTACACCTGCATAATAAGCACCATTTGCTGTTCTTTCAATCGTTACCCAAACAAGCCAATATGGTTTTCCATTTGGTACTTCATCTTTATTCGTTAAAAACTTAATTCCTTTTTCTACTGTACTACGCGCATGCATCGCACCGATATCAACGAACGCGTTTTTCTCTAATACATCAACAAATACAGGGGAAATATTTTCTAAACTAAGTGCTCCAACACCAAATCCACCGTGTCCATCTGTTGAATCATTTTTTACAATATTAAAGCCGATTTTTTTCTTTTTCTCTGTCATATATAAATTCCTCCTCACTTAATGATTATAAAAGACCGAAAATAGGCGCAATGATATTTTGTAAAAATACTAATACATATGGAATGACCACATTGAAAATAGGCTGAATTGTGTAATTGCTCAGCGGTGTAATTACAAGAATCAATAACGCAATTGCACCATATTTTTCATATTGTGTCATTTTCGCACGAATATTTGCCGGTGCTAAATCTTCCACAACACGATATCCATCAAGCGGCGGAATCGGTAGTAAGTTAAATACAAGCAAGACGACATTAAGCATAATAAAAATTTGGAAGAACTGACCTAATGTATCTGCTACTGCAGACGGAATTGAGTCTAATACCCCAGATGTTAATAAGCTATACCAAATAATTAAACCGATCGCACTTAAAATCAAATTACTAATCGGTCCTGCAATAGAAACTAATATGCCTGCAAGACGCGGTCTTTTAAAGTTATACGGGTTAACCGGTACTGGTCTTGCCCAACCGAATCCAAGTATTAATACCGCAATCATACCAATAGGGTCTAAATGTGCCATTGGTGATAATGTTAAGCGCCCTTGTCTCTTCGCTGTATCGTCCCCAAATTTATATGCAACATATGCATGCGCAAATTCATGAACAGAAAGCGCAATAATAATTGCCATTGCTACCAATGGAATTTGGTGCAACGGATATCTAAATAACTGATCCATAATTCATCTCCTCTTCAATATGTCAAAAAAGAAAATATTTGTTTTTTCGATTGTTCTTCCCCATAATCCGCTATAATAAGAGTGTAACTTACATAAAAGGAGCGATTGTACATGCCATACGTAACAGTGAAAATGCTAGAAGGACGCACAGAGGAACAAAAGAAAGCTCTTGCTGAGAAAGTAACAGCAGCAGTAAGCGAAACAACTGGTGCTCCTGAAGAAAACATCGTTGTTTTCATCGAAGAAATGTCTAAAAATCATTATGCAGTTGGCGGAAAACGCTTAAGCGACAAATAATTTCAAATTTTTTCATAAGAAGCAGCCATTAGCTGCTTCTTATTTTTTTCCTTCTAACAACTCGATAATTCTCTCTTTATATTTTCCTTTTCTTCCATCTTCATAGATTAAATCATGCGGATAAAATAATTTTTGATCCCTTCTCTTCTTACCCGTAATCGCCTCAACAATATCCGATTCACGTGAAAGCTCTCTAAGCTCTCCATTTGGCATAAGAAGTAAGATTGGCAGACGCTCTTCCTCTTCTCCAGCACGATAAAAGTCATACGGTAAGTCTGATGTTGAATCAACAACTAAATAATACTCTGGATCTAACCCAATCTTTTTAAATAAGCTACTTAATTCCATCCAATTATCTAAACCATGTTTATCTGTAAACTCTACATATTTAAATAGATTTCGATTCATAAAACGGCGACATAAGTCACTCAAAATTGGATCTTCTTCATCCTGCCATACTTGGAAGTAATAATACATAACGTTCTCGTCTAACTTTAAATAATCCTCTACTGTTACTTCTTCTTCAAATAAGGAATAGAAATGAACTGGATGATTTTTAAATGTATAATACTTCTCATGCAATGTTTTCGCACGGTGTAAAATTTTCGTTAAAATAACTTCTGCACTACGCGTTACCGGATGGAAATATACTTGCCAGTACATTTGATAACGACTCATAATATAATGCTCAACAGCATGCATACCACTATTTTTAATGACTACTTGATTCCCATACGGACGCATTACGCGCAATATACGTTCCATATCAAAATTTCCATATTTTACGCCTGTGAAATAAGCATCTCTTAATAAATAATCCATACGATCTGCATCAATTTGGCTTGAAATCATACTGATTGCTAATTTATTAGTAGATGTTTTCGCAATCACATCCGCTACCTTTTGCGGGAAGTCTTTATCCACACGGCTTAACACGCGATTAATTTCCGTATCTCCAACAATAATCTTTTGTGTAAATTTCTCATGATCTAATGAAAATACTTTTTCAAACGAGTGAGAAAACGGGCCGTGACCGACATCATGAAGTAATGCCGCACATAAACATAACAATCTATCTTCAGCATTCCAATTTGGTCTGCCATCAAACACATCATCAATCATACGACGAATAATTTCATATACACCTAACGAATGAGTAAAGCGACTATGCTCTGCACCGTGAAATGTAAAAAATGTCGTTCCAAGCTGCTTAATACGGCGCAAGCGTTGAAATTCTTTCGTTCCGATTAAATCCCAAATAACACGATCGCGCACGTGCACATATTTATGTACTGGGTCTTTAAACACTTTTGTTTCGCTGAGTTTGTCATTTAAATATACCACCTTCCGACATCCTCCTTTCTTTACTACATTCTTACTTTATATTATAAACGAAATGAGAAACAGAAAGAAATGAAAGACTGTATTAATTCCCTTTATACAAGAAAAAATCACCTTTACCAAAGTAAAAGTGATTTTTTATACATTATTTTCCTAAAACGAACTCAGCAACTTCGTCTACAATCATTTCTTTACCTAATGGGAAGTAACCTTTGTTTAAATCTTCATTTTTAATTGTAAATACGTGGTTGTTTTTAACAGCGTTCATGTTTTTCCAAATTGATTCTTCTTGAAATTCTTTTAGACGCTGAGAACCGTCACCAGTTGTAAATACAAATAAGTAATCCGGATTGTAATCAATTAAAGCTTCTTTTTGTACTTGTACTAGCGGTTTATCAGTTGGTGTACCTTTAACTGCTGGTAACTTTACATCATTAAAAATTACACTACCGTAACCGTAGTCACCGTATACGCGGAACGCATTTGGATATGCAGCCATTTTCATAAATGTTGCATCACCAGTTTTTGCAACGATTTTATCATGTAACTTGCTTGCTTTTTCATCATACTTTTTGAACCATTCTTTTGTTTCTTTTTCTTTACCGAAGATTTGACCTACTTCTTCGAATTTTGGACGCCATTGATCTAATGGCGTTTTTAACATAACTGTTGGGGCAATTTTAGATAATTGATTATAAATTTTTTCTTGACGATTATTTACAAGAATTAAATCTGGTTTAGCAGCAGCTACTGCTTCGATGTTAATTTTATCTCCCCAAGCAGAGCCAACTGGTTTTACGTCTTTTAATTTATTTGCAATATGTGCATCAATTTTTTCTTGAGATGTATTAGCAGTAATAATTGGTTTCATACCAAAGATTAATAATTCTTCTGTTGAACCACTCAGGTCAGCAATTTTCTTTGGGCTTGTAGGAATTTTAATTTCCCCTTTTGCATGTTGTACAGTGCGCTCTTCAGTTTTCGCATCTGCTTTCTTTTCTTCCTCTTTGTTAGAACAAGCTGCAAATAGTACAGAGGTAACAACTAGTACCATTGCTAATAATGCCATTTTAAAATTCTTCATGTTCCTTTCCTACTCCTTCTAGCTGTATTTCTCTTATAAGTTACAATGAACTATAAGAAACGAAAATAACAATTAATTAATATATATTTATTAACCGTTGTTATGACCCGTTCTAACGGGCGTTCAACTTCCTATTCATAAGTAAGAAGCTCAGCGTCCATTAGAAGCTCCCCTCTTTAAGAGGGGGTCTACTTATGCCTTTTTACGCAATTGATTACTAAATCGTATGTTAAACAAATCGGCTTACAGTTTACTGGACACGGAACGATTTGAGCTTCAATCTCAAATACGTTACGAAGTGTTTCACTTGTCATAACTTCATCTGGCGTCCCTTGTTTCAGTAACTTACCCGCTTTTAATGCAATCATATGATCTGAAAAACGAGAAGCATGGTTTAAGTCATGAATAACCATAACAATTGTTCTACCTTCTTCTTCATTTAGTTTTTTCAATAAGTTTAATACTTCTAATTGATGAGCCATATCTAAGTACGTTGTTGGTTCATCTAATACGAGTAATTCTGTCCCTTGCGCAAGAGCCATTGCAATCCATACACGTTGACGTTGACCACCTGATAGTGCTTCTGCTGGGCGATTCGCAAATTCTTTCATTCCTGTCACTTCAAGTGCCCAATTAATGTAGCGATAATCCTCTTCTTTCAACGTTCCAAACCCTTTTTGATGGGGGAATCTTCCGTATGAAACAAGTTCAAATACAGTCAGACCGGTTGGCACTTCTGCAGTTTGTGGTAAAATCGCCATTTTCTTTGCAATTTCTTTCGTTGGCTGTTTCTCAATTGCTTTTCCGTCAAGATAAACAGCACCTTGTTTCGCCTTCAAAATACGAGAAGCCGTTTTTAATAATGTAGACTTCCCACAACCATTTGGTCCAATAATTGTTGTAATTTTCCCTTCCGGAATTTCAACTGTTAACCCATCAATAATTAACCCTTCGTTATAGCCAACAGATACCGCATCAACTGCTAAAATTGCCATACAAAAAGCCCCCCTTTATTTTGTCTTCATAAGTAAATAAATGAAATACGGTGCACCAATTACAGAAATAACAAGACCGACCGGTATTTCTGAAGTGGTTAACACACTTCTTGAAATTACGTCCGCGAATAAAAGTAAAAACGTCCCTATTAACGCAGCTATAGGCAACATAATTTGATGCTTACCACCAACAAGGCGCCTCGCTAAATGCGGAGCCATTAAACCGATAAAACCAATTCCTCCAGCAACAGCGACAGATGCACCAGCTAAACAAACTGCAATCAATAATAATTTACGTCTTTCTTTTTCTACATTTACACCAAGTCCAACTGCTGTAGAGTCGCCTAGGTTCATTACATTTAATATGTGTGCTTTACGAATAGCAAGTGGTAAGAAAATAACCATCCATGGAAGTACACTTAATACGAATTTCCAATCTGTACCCCATAGACTTCCTGCTAACCAAATCGTAGCAAAACGGAAATCGTTAGATGTCATCTTCATAGAAAAAATTAAACTAATAGCACCGCATCCAGTTGCAACGGCGATACCAACAAGTATTAATCGAGTCGATGAAACCCCATCTTTCCACGCTAATAAATAAATAATAACCGCCGCCAATATCGCACCAATTAATGCGAAGAATGGAAGAATAAATACTGATAATAGCGTTCCAGTCCCAACTTTTCCAAAGAAGAAGTATACGAATACAACAACGGTTAATCCTGCTCCTGCGTTAATACCGATAATCCCTGAATCAGCAAGCGGATTTCGTGATAAACCTTGCAAAATCGCACCTGACATAGCTAGGGCGGATCCGACTAATATGGCAATAACCATACGCGGCATACGGAATTCAAATAAAATAACTGACTGATCTTCAGCTCCTAATCCAATCAATGACTTTAATACATCTATTGGCGGTATTTTAAAAGTTCCTGCATTTAAACTAATAAGAAACATAGAAACGATTAGTCCTACTAAAATCGTTAAAATAGAAATATTCTTTCTTGTTAAGACGCTCGTCCTCACATTCTTCCTCTCCCTTCATTACGTGCTAAGTAGAGGAAGAATGGAACGCCAATTAGCGCTGTAATTGCCCCAATTGGCGTTTCAAACGGCGGGTTAATAACGCGAGATAACATATCTGCACATTCAATTAACAGCCCACCTAAGACCGCAGAGCATGGAATAACCCATCTATAGTCTGAGCCTACAAGGAAACGAGTCATATGTGGAATTACAAGACCAACAAACCCGACTGATCCTGCCATAGAAACTGCAGAACCTGTTAACACAAGAACAAGTACTGTTCCGATAAATTTAATTAATGTCGTATTTTGACCAAGTCCAATCGCAATTTCTTCACCGAAGCTCAAAATTGTAATATACCGCGACATCATAATTGCGATGAAGAGACAAACAAGACCAATCGGCACTAGCATATTAATACTTTGCCATTTCACTCCAGCAACCCCGCCTGCATTCCACATGCTCACCTCTTGAGCAAGGTTGAAATAAAGCGCAATTCCAGATGAAATTGCCCCTAATAAAGCACTAATTGCTGCACCTGCTAAAGCTAATTTCACAGGTGTGAATCCACCTGGTGAAGAAGACCCAATTCCATATACAATACTTGCACCAAACGCACCTCCAATAAAAGATGCGATAACAAACATTAAATAAGGTGAATTAGGAAACATTGCATACATAATTGCAATTCCAAATACAGCCCCATCTGTAATCCCCATTAACGATGGGGAAGCAAGTGGATTTCGCGTCATACCTTGCATAATTGCTCCGGATACCGCTAAAAAGGCACCTGCAACTACGCCTCCTATTGCTCTAGGCATGCGAAGTTCTTGAATTACGTTATGATGCGGCAATGATCCATCAAACTGAAATACGGCTTGCCATACAGTCTTTAAACTAATATCTGCCGCTCCAAACGAAATAGAGACGACCATGCTTAAAGCTAACAAAATTGTACCCGCTACTAAAATAATAGAAGCGATGAGCGGTCTGCCCTTAATCTCTTTAACATTCTCTTCTTGCTGTTCTATACTCCTTGCGCTCGCTTCCATCCCTCAATCATCCTAACCAACAACATATATTTAATAAAATGAAATGTATTCTCAAATAGGAATAAAAAAATTAGGTGAATCGACCTTTATTTGATAATGATTCTCATAATCACACTCCCTATTCTACCTATCGCTTCAAAAGGCTGTCAACTATTATTTTGAAATACAAATTCATATAGATTGAAATTTTAATAAGGTGAAACTTTAATCAGTGGGGGTTTTGTCCATCCCCCACTGATTATGAGCCCACACCAATCGGNNCAAATAGCGGGATAAAAAGGTGACGTTCACCTTTACCAATCTAACTTTTGCAGAATAAAGCCCGCACTTTATGGGCATAAAAAAGAAGAGTAATCTGTTCACTCTTCTTGTTCTTACTTATTTAACTTTGCTTCAATCTTTGTAATTAATTCATCTTCTGTTGGAGCTGCAACTGGACGATTATTTACAAATGCGAATGATTTTTTACGACCAGGACCGCAGTAAGACTGACATCCAACTTCAATCGTTGCACACGAATCTACTTTTTTTAATTTCGGAATTAACGTTTTAACGTTCGTCGCCTGACAATCATCGCACACACGAAATTCGTTTCCCATTATATAACACTTCCTCTATTTTAAATCTGTCTCAAGTACATTTAAAAATAAACACTAAATGGTATTTTACCGCTCTTTGAAGCTTGTTGCAAGTTTCCTTACACAGCCCATTCTCTATATAACACTACATATTTATATGTTCTCCTTCAGAAGCTTCCATCATTCATGGCAAAATTTATACCTTCCATCGAAATCTACCATATTTTTAAAAGCTTTGTATAAAAGCTCATTTTTTTGCCCATTATAAAAATAGGAAGTTCATAAAAAGAAAGGGAGTTGAATAAATCTATGAAAGTAAGACAAGATGCTTGGACAGACGAAGATGATTTATTACTTGCTGAAACTGTACTTCGTCACGTTCGAGAAGGAAGTACTCAATTAAATGCATTTGAAGAAGTAGGAGACAGGTTAAATCGTACATCAGCTGCTTGCGGTTTTCGTTGGAATGCGGTTGTTCGCTATAGTTATGAACAAGCTCTTCAACTAGCAAAAAAACATCGTAAAGATAAAATGCGTGCTGCAAGCGGTGAACAAGCAAAAAAACGTTTACTTTATACACCACCAACTTCAGGATCAATAACTGATTATGAAGAACTCGTACCTGAGGAAACAACTGTACAATATAAAGAAGCTAGTCCATACCAGGAACCTACTGTTCCTGCTTCAAAAGGAACTATAACAATGCAAGATGTGATTTACTTTTTACAAACAGTAGGATCTTCAAATATAAAGGTAACAGCTCTTGAAAACGAGAATACGAGATTGAAACAAGAAGTTAAAACGCAAATCCTTCGAAATGAAGAACTAGAAAAGAAACTAGAAAAATTAGAAAAACAATCTAATACTGTACAAGAAGATTACGAAATGCTTATGAACATTATGAACCGAGCTCGCAAATTGGCAGTAATGGACGAAGAAGAACGTTCCCAAACATCTTTCCGAATGGATCGAAATGGTAATTTAGAAAAAATTGCAGAATAAAAAGGA
>NUMR01000041.1 GCA_002578045.1 Bacillus cereus | reverse complement strand
AACAGTAATATTTTTATAATCCATATTAACATCCTCCTAAAATGGTAATCATTAATAAAATTTATTGTTTCATAAAGTGAATAATAAATGTTATTAACCATTATATACGCTAGCTAATATAATAGCCAGCGTAAGCGCTTGGCTTACTTTCTGACTAAACGTACAATTTTCTCGAAATGGTATGATGACCCCTACTATGCTCAACATTATCATACATGTGAAAATTGCTGGAAATACAATTCTTATTACCTTTTCTGAGGAATCTGGAAGTTCCAGCACTGCATATAGTAAACTGAAAAATATATATAAAATAAAGAAGCACATACAAGAAATACTTAAGATCCATAATACGATTCTGGTGCAAAAAATTTTCTTATGAATGAATTAGAATTTATAATAGTCGTATCGATGAAAAAGGACGTGTATACGAATGAAAAAACCATCAGATTTCAAATGGAAACACTATAATCACGAGATTATTATACTTACGGTTCGATGGTATCTTCGATACAGTCTTAGTTTTCGGGATTTAGTAGAGATGATGGAAGAGAGAGGAATCTCCCTTTCTCACACTACCGTTATGAGATGGGTTCATGAGTATGGTCCAAAATTGGATAAACGACTTCGGCGTCATCTAAGATTAACCAATACATCCTGGAGAGTGGACGAAACCTATGTGAAAGTAAAAGGTAAATGGATGTATTTGTATCGAGCTGTTGATTCACATGGAAATACGATTGATTTTTATTTGAGTAAAACAAGAGACCACAAGGCAGCGAAACGATTTTTCCAAAAAGCGATGTGTTCCCCACATGTGTCGAAACCACACACGGTAACAGTGGATAAAAATCAAGCCTACCCTCTTTCTATTGAAAAACTGAAAGAAGAAAAGAAAGTGCCGGAAGGCATTGAAATAAGGCAAATCAAATATCTAAATAACATCATTGAACAAGACCATCGATTTATTAAGAAACGAATTCGTCCGATGATGGGATTGAAATCATACCGAACCGCAAAAGCCATTCTGTCAGGAATCGAAGCTATGCGAATTATTAAAAAAGGACAAACTCTCGCAGGGGGTAAGTCTGTCCAAAATCAGATGGATCTCATCCACTATCTCTTCGGAATCATTGCATAATCCCCTATTTATTACCACTTCTTTGACTTTCTATCTATTACAAATATTTTTGCACCAGAACCTCATGATGTGCGCCACAAGAAGGACAATCCCATTTACGTAGATTCAGTGTTTTTAACGTCTTTATTTGGGGGGTACCAGCAAATCTGACACCACCCGCAACAAGGAAATGTCAAGGTTATAATAAGTTATGGTTATGAAGAAGTTAAAATTGGAGATGTACCAGAAAAAATAAAAGAGAAATTAAAATAAATTGTGTATAGGGCCATAAAATTAATTTCAGAATGGTATTTTATCATTTTGAATGCCCAATAATACTAATTGAATTTTAAAAAACTAATAGACAAGTAAGAGCCTATTTACTCTTAACGAGGTAAAATATGGCTCTTTTCTCATATGAATTTGCTTAGCGTTTTTTTTTTCCAAAATACTAGCGGTACCCCGATAAATAAAAGAGCCTATTTTGAACTAATTAATCAAAATAGACTCTTCTTTAATTAAATTGAACTATGTTGAACCACTTCGGTGGTAGTATTAAACCCCATATTAATATGGTTAGATAAATATTCTATATAACTGTTGTAAATAACGCCAACGAATTATTAAGAAATAGACAATTTGTATGAAGCAAAAGCAACCCAGGACAATAATTGAACCTGTAAAAGTTGAATAGTTTAAAAGCTTACTCATTGCAAAAAAAGCAACGATACTATGAAAAATAGCTACAAAAATTGGTAAGAAAAACATAACAAGTAGTTCTTGTGTCATAACCTTCTTCAGTTCTTTTTTAGTTAAGCCCATTTTCCAAATCATTTTATATTGTTTCTTTTCTTGATCTAAGTCTGTATATAAGCGAAAATATAAAAAGCTAGACGCAAAAGTGAAAAATACAATCCCAACCAATACACTAAATAGTAACATAGATCTATTCCCTTGTTTTATATAGAGCCATTCTAAACTTGATGCTGTAAATTGATAGGGCTTCTTATATTCAGGTTGAATCGTATTTATTAAATTTTTAGCGATACCCCTTGTTTCAGTCCAATTGTCAACAACAAATCCATAAATTTTTTGACTAGTTATTGACTGAGTATGATCTCTTTGTATAGCTTCATTTGCCAAGATTTTATTAAATATGGTGTCCGATACAGCAATTAGATTGTCTCCTCCCATGCCATGTGGTAACACCAAATGTGGGATTGCTTTTTTTATGGGAAGATTTAATTTAAAATTTTGGTTTCACTAGCGTCGCATAAAT
>NUMR01000040.1 GCA_002578045.1 Bacillus cereus | reverse complement strand
TTCTTAAGTTGATGGGCATGGGGTAACACTAACATTTTGCGAATTTCGTATGCTAAAGTTATAAATGTTTAAATTATTGAAATTGTGTCAATACCAATAGTAAGCAAAGTAGGGAAAGAGGTTGGCGCCGTAAAATATCCTTTGCGTTTTCTTGAAAGTTCGCGAATTATAAGCGCGCTTAGAAAGTAGCATGTGAATATGTACATAAATGATCCGGAGTTTGGATGCTATTGCCCAGTTAGAGCATTTTTGAAAATGAAATTTGCTTACTGGGCTATTTATGTTGTACATAGTACCGAAAACGGTCGTTTAAGAAACTTTTTTAATCCCAATGAAACTAAGAGAAATATGGTAAAAAAATAGTTCTAAAACTCATTACCAAAAACAAAGCACCATATTAAATAATGAAACATAAAATCATATCGTAACCGTTTCACAAAATCTTTAATTGTTGGAATGCGCTCCACTATACGAGCTACCAGTGCATAGATCATCGCTGCGTAATTTAATGTTGTTGGTGCACCATAAATTAATCGTTTGGAAACAACGGCTAAGATCGGTTCAATCGTCAATGTAGAAAAAATTGCTTCGAATCGTCTCGTTGGTTCTAAATCATATAAATCTTGGATGTCAAATAGACTTTCTTGTCGTATAATAGGCATAGGGAGTCAACCTCTTTTCTTGTTTTTGTTGGTGTGGTTACTTACATTATACAAGAATTTGGGGAGGTACTCTTTTTTTATGTTCTCAAAAACCTTGGTATATCAGGGCTGAGAATTATGAAATTGATTCATGTAAGAAAAATAGAAAGAAGATTGAAACGTGAGCAACGCTCTTTATCACGTAAATTTGAAAATCTAAAAAAGAGAGGTGGAAAATCTGTTACTAACAAAAGAGCAAATATAGATAAAAGCATTCTTAGCGTACAAAAGTTACATACTCGATTAGCAAATATCAGATTAGAGTATGATGTGAGAGGTATGATGAAGAATAGACATCTATCTAAAACAATTGCACAACAGTGCTTTTATACATTTAAAACATGGTTATTGACGAAATGTGAGGAATATGGAATCGAACTGCGTCAAGTAGACAGATTCTATCCATCGTCAAAAATATGCTCACGTTGTGGTCAAAAGAAAGTAGCCTTAAAGTTATCCGACCGAGTATATGAATGTGACTGTGGAAATGTAATGGATAGAGATTTAAATGCTTCTATCAATCTTTTACAAGCAAGAGAATATACACTACTAACTGTACGGTGGGTTACATCGGAATTTACGCCTGTGGAGTGTTATAGCAAACTGTAGTAGCAAGTTATTAGTGAGACAGGACACATAGAAGCAGGAATACTCTAAGAATATATATTTGTCTATATTTTTAGTAGCAGAATAAGAGATGAAGAAGGTTTTGGGTATTGCTGTAATAGGAAGTATGCTCTTTCTAGCAGGGTGTAATGGAAATAAAGACACGAAAGACACGAAAGACACGAAAGAAAAGGTAGAGCAATCTACTGAACAAACAGAAGAGATGAAAGTGTATCGCGAAGTACATGAAAAGTATGATGTGAAGATGAACAAAGAAATTAATGAAGCAGTAAAGTTATGGGAAGTAGCGACAGAAAAGGGCGGTAAGGAAATAACTACTGCTAAATATAAAGAAGACGTGCAAAAGGTAACAACGGATATGTTAGAAGATATCGATCATATGCGTAAAGAAATTCGTGTGCCGAAGTCGAAAGAACAAGAACATGAATTGTATGTTGGTTTCTTAAATGAATCGGAACAAGCGATGAAAAAATTACAGAAGTTAGCTAAAGAAGAAGACTCATCGTTAATTCGTGATATAGAAATTAATTTTTCAACAGCATCGACATATTATAAACGTTTTCAAACAGAAGCGAAAAAATAACCTTGCGCATGCAAGGTTATTTTTTCTTCTTACCATCTTCGTCTTCATCCTCGCATACTAATACTTTTTTACTCTTCGTGAAATTTGGAAATGGTTTGTCAGGTAATATTAGCGAAAGGTGTGTAAAAAGAGGTGATGTTTTTCTTTCTAATGAAGAGTTTAGAAAAACCAATGATGACGAGTATGACGATTGTTAATGGCAATCTTATAATTGCTAGAAGTAAGGGATCTATCTTATAACTCCTTTAATATAATTTGTTTTTATTATAAGCGAAAAACTGTTATTTCAATTTTACAAAAATCATCAGTATCTTGTGTCCAATTCATTATCGGTTCTAGTCCAGAACCAAGATACGTAAAAATTAAAATAAAGAAGTAGGAACCGCCTACTTCTTTATTTTATTTCTCTCTTATATTCTTTTTTCGTTCCATCAGAGAAAACAACTTCTAAATCGAACTTTTGATAGCCTTTGTCCAGTTTGAAGACGTTTATTACTTGATTGATTACTTCTTGGTCAGGTGTGTCTTTATCAAATTTTAATTCTTGTAGAAGTGGGCTTAATTTTGTAATAGCCTCATCTCCTGTTAATTTTACATCAGCTTTATGATCCTCGATTTTTGCTTCCATTTTCTTATCAGCTGCTACATTTTTATAATCAGCTTCGTAGTCTTTCTTCGTATCTTCATAGTTTGCCTTTAAATCGAATTCAGTAAAGTTTAGCTTTAAATCAGCAGGGGCTTCGTTCTTTGCCTCATCTGTAGTCTTTTTATTAGAAGTTGTGTCTTTTTTTGCAGGAGTTGTACATCCTGTTAATGCAGGTACTAGCATAAGAGCTAATAAAACGGATAGTAAAATTCTCATTATTTATTCCTCCTTAATATAACTTCCTTCCATACAATTTTTTCCTAAATTCATGTAATTATGTATGTGTTGAAAATAAATTATTTCCCATGAGTCATATAGAGTAGTTCGCAATGTAAATCAAAAATAATTTGTATGTATATGGTAAATTGAAGGTGTGAGGAGGATTGATTCAAAAAGGTTATAAAGATTATCATATTTGAAAAATAGTTATAATTAAAAATCCCCGAAGTATAACTACTTCAAGGATTTTTAATTATAAGTCTATGCTTTCGTCATACCAAGTAATACAGCACCGCCGATAATTAAAACACTACCTAGTGCAATAAAGATCATTTGACGTTTTGTTTTCTTTTCACCTAAGAAGACAATCGCACCGAATGTTGAGATAACGATTCCAGTTTGAGATAATGGGAAGCTTGTCGCTACTCCGACACGCGGTAATGAAAGAAGTAAGAATAGGTTTCCTGTTCCCCATAGTAAACCAGATAAAGCATTACGAATTGCGTATTTGTTAAATGGTTTATGTTTCAATGTCAGTACAACTGCCCCAATAAACATACCAACTGCCTGTGGTAAAATAGCAGACCAACCATCGATATTATACCAACGAATAATAATTACATATACAAGATAGCCGAAAGTAGAAACAATTAAAGTAAGAAGTCCTTTTTTCAGTTGTCCTGGTGGTTGTGCATTTTCTTTATCATCCAATGAAGTGAATACAACACCAACTACAATTAATAGGATTGCAATCGTTCCCAGAATGATTGTTGTAGTAGTAGTCCACTCACGAAAAGCGATAACTCCAAAGATAGAAGTTGCAACAAGCTGCATACCAGTAGAAATCGTTACAGTCGTTGAAACCCCTAGTTTCTCAACTGTTTTTAATTGGTTTACTTGTCCTAAAGACCAGAATAAACCTGAAATAAAACCGACAGTCAAGATTGTCATTGTTAAAGCTGGTTGAGTAAATACATACATAATTGTTGCGAAGAATAGAGCACCGATTGTCATACCTACTGTTTGGCTATATGCACCACCGCCCATTTTTACGCTTACTAATAAGATGTTTCCCCATGCAATTGCAGGAAGAAGCGCTAATAAAATGTCCATTACAAGACTCCCTTCATTTTGCTATGCCAATATAATTACATATCGTTCTAACGATCGGTAATTTTCCACTAATAGAGTAGAAGATTACCGATTGTTAAAACCAAATGAAGAATTTCACGTTATAAATGCGTTTTCATTTCTTCACCTTTTCAAACACCTCCATATAATAACAGGAAACCACCTATTTTAGAAAGTAAATTCAAATAGAATGTATATTTGAATAAAATGTAAAATTCAGTCGTTTTTGATAGTATTTTTTATTTCTTAGGAAATAAAAAAAACAGCTTTTGTCGAAAGCTGTTTTAAGGGTTAGTAATTCTTTTATTAATAAGCTGAATGCAAAGCAGAAATAGGAGTGACATACTGATAGTGATAACTACAAGTGTCCAAGCGAGCTGCATATTACTTGCATCTATGGCCATGTAAATAGCGGTTGGGATTGTTTGGGTTTTACCAGGAATGTTCCCAGCGAACATGAGTGTGGCACCAAATTCTCCTAGCGCACGAACAAAGCTTAAAATCATACCGCTTAGTAGTGCGGGAAATGCAAGCGGAAGTGTAACGTGTAGAAAAACTTGATATTCACTTGCGCCAAGATCGCGAGCACCATCTTCAATTTGTACATTTGCGGTAGAAAATCCTGTTTTCGCTGATTGGTACATGAGCGGAAATGCAACAACTGTAGAGGCAATGATAGCAGCGGTAGATGTAAACATAATCGACTGCTGAAATAATGATTCAATCCACTTTCCAATAGGACTATTATTTCCAAAAATAATAATGAGAAAAAAGCCGATAACAGTTGGTGGAAGTACCATTGGTAATAAGAAAATAGTTTCTAATATTACTTTATATCGCCATGAGGAGCGAGCTAGCGCCCGTCCAATAATTGTTCCTAAAATCGTAACGAGAATGGTGGCGTATGCAGCTACTCGTAAGGATAGAAAGACTGGTGACAAAATGGTATCAAAGCTCATAGCAATTACGATAGGACTGTAAATCCGTATTTCTTAAAGATAGATTGCGCATCTTTTGACTGCAAATACTCATAAAATGAAGTCGCCTCTTTCTTATGCTTAGATTTTTTTATGATACCTAAAGGATAGTGGATTGGTTCATGAGAAGTAGCTGCTGCTGCCTCTCCAACTTTTACTTTGTCTGAAATGAGAGCATCTGTTTTGTATACAATACCAGCATCGACACTACCTGTTTCTACATATGTTAACACTTGGCGAACATCTTTTGTAAATACAATTTTATTTTGAATGTCATTCCAAAGGTTTTCGTGTGTGAGAGAAGCCTGTGCATATTTTCCAGCAGGTACAGATTCAGGTGTACCAAGTGCGATTTTCTTGATTTTCTCGTCCTTTAAATTTTGAAATTTTGTAAGAGAACTATCTTTTGGGGTGACTAGAACTAGTTCATTTCCAAGAAGATTTTCCCCTTCTTTTTCATTAATAAATCCTTTTTTAACAAGATTTTGGAATTTATCTTCTGCTGCAGAGAAGAATAAATCAGCAGGCGCACCTTGTTCAATTTGTTGTTGAAGTGCACCAGAAGCACCGAAGTTAAAAGAAAGTTTAATGTTAGGCTCTTTCTCTTTATATTGTTTTTCAATTTCTTTTAATGCATCTTGTAAGCTTGCCGCAGCTGAGATAGTCAGTTCGACTGTTTTTCCCTCTTTAGCAGCTGACTTCTCCTTATTTTCTCCGCTTGTACAAGCAGCACTAAATATAAGAAGGAAAGAAAGTATAAGTGCCCCAATGGATCGTAATGTAAATTTGTTCATAAAAAAATCCCCTTTCATTTACTATATTAATTATAACTAATTATATTTAATTATAAATGTTTATAATTGAACATAATTAGAAATATGTAATTCTACTTAAAAATTAGGAGAAATATTCTTTTCTTTGTTACAATGAAGGGAGAAAGTGAGGAATCGTCTATGGATCATCATTCCTACACAACGGAAGAAGTAGCAAAGCGATTAAAAGTATCGAAACTAACTGTATACGACTTAATTAAAAAAGGGGAACTGCCTTCTTATAGAGTTGGTAGACAGATGCGCATTGATACAGCAGATTTAGAACAATATATAAAACAAATGAAAACAGGGAAGGTACAAGTTACTTCTGTAAAAAACGATGGTAGTAGTATCTTAAATACGTGTATTATTAGTGGGCAAGAACTAACGTTAGATATGTTGGCAAAACGTATAGAAAATCGTCTGCCAAGTTCTAATATTTTAAGGGCGTATCAAGGTAGTTTAACGAGTTTAGTGAAAATGTATCAAGGTGAAGGAAGTATCGTTAGTTTGCACTTGTTTGATGGTGAAACAGGTACATATAATGTTCCTTACGTAAAACGTATTTTAGTCGGGCAACCATGTATTATGATAAATTTACTAGCGAGAAATGTAGGGTTTTATGTTCAAAAAGGGAATCCGAAGAAAATAAAGACATGGGCAGACATATCTCAATCCTCTATACGATTTGTAAATCGAGAAAAAGGTTCTGGTATTAGAGTGTTAGTGGATGAGCAATTACGAATCCAACAATTAAATAAAGATGATATTAGTGGATATGAATGGGAAGAATCGAATCATCTTGGCGTTGCCACGCAAGTTGCGAATGGGAAAGCTCATGTTGGAGTAGGATCAGAAAAGTTTTCACAAATTGTAAATGTAGACTTTATTCCGATCATGGAAGAACAGTATGATTTAGTAATTTTGAAGAATAAAGAAAACGAGGCACTTATTGAGGTTATAAAAGAAATTCTGCAATCCGAAGAATTTCATAATGAATTAAAAGCAATTGGTGGATATGATATGACTAAAACGGGTCAAATTATATATGAAACAAACTAAAAAACTGCTTGTCTATAAGACGAGCAGCTTTTTCTATATAAAGGGGTTGGGGAAACAAAGTATTAAACAAGACTTTGAGCAAGTGTGTAAATGAAAACAGTAAGAAGAAGAGAGCCAATCGTTAATCCTAAAAAATCTAATTTGTTACTATTTTTCTTACTTGTTTAATATAGAAGCAACAGCTTTCGCATTGATAAGAGCGAAAAATACCATGTCTATTGTAGTTAAGAAATTGTTTGATTTCATTTTGTTCATCATATAAATTCGCTCCTTTTCCAATAGTTGCCCTGTTTCTGATTTAATTGTATAAGATATTGCGGAAGTCACTATCGAATTAGCTTACGAAAAAATTTTTGTAAGGATTGAAATTTAACAATTAATACTTATTTTTATTACCAACTACTAAAACTTAGTGTTATAATTGTTTTAAGAAAATGACTATACTTCGGATGTTCAGAAAGGAACGAAACAAATGTATAAACCAATTACATTTTTGTTGAAATATATATTTAAAACAGCTGGGAAAGTAGAAGTACAAGGAAGAGAGAAGTTGCCAGAAGGTGGCCCGTATGTTGTTGCGTGTACACATACAAGTTTTATGGATGTTTTAATGTTAGCAACGGGGATGTACCCAACGGAGATTCATTACATGGCTAAAAAAGAATTGTTTGAAGGGAAATTCAAGAATTGGTTCTTTAAAAATGTAAATGCGTTTCCTGTAGATCGTGCGAATCCAGGACCAAGTACACTTAAAATTCCATCACGCCTACTAAAAGAAGGAAAAGTAGTAGGGATTTTTCCAAGTGGGACGAGATCATCGGAAGATGCTTCATTAAAAGCTGGGGCGGTTACGATTGCGATGCGCTCTAACGTTCCGTTAGTACCAGCAGCATATATTGGTCCGTCGAGTGTGAAAGAATTAATAAAAGGGAAAAGGGCGCAATTAATTTTTGGAGATCCAATTCAAATAGATGCTGGAGAACAAATAGATCGAAAAGTGGCTATGAAAATGATGACAGATCAATTAAATGAAAAGTTTGAAGAACTAAAGGAAGCTTTACAATCAAATTAAAAGTAAAAAGACGATCAATCAAAGAGAAGGCACTGAAAAAGTGATTGTTTTAAAAAAATAACACACATTTTATCAATATGTTGAAAAAACAAGGAACCCATCATCTGTATATGGTAAGTGATGGGTTCCTTGTTTTTTATGAAGTGGACTTTTTCAGTGGCTTCATCAAAGACGGTCGTCTTTTTCTATATAAAGGGGAAAGGGGGCACAAAATTTATATAAGCGTAGCAGCGTAAATGAAAGCAGTAAGAAGAAGAGAACCGCTAGCTAATCCTAAAAAATCTAATTTGTTAAAAGTGATGTTATTCATAATATATTTTCCTTACTTGTTTAATGTAGAAGCGACAGCTTTTGCATCGATAAGAGCGGAAAGTACCATGCTCATTGTATTCATAAATTTGTTCGTTTTCATTTCGTTCATCATATCGATCCGCTCCTTTTCGAATAGTTGTTGCCCTGTTTCTGACTTAATTGTATGAAATATTATGGAGAATCACTATCGAATTAGCTTACAGGAAAATTACACTTTTGTAAGAAAAACGAATGAAGGTGTAATGATTGGAGTTTTGAGTATTTGACATATGCTGATAAGATTCATTAATGTAAAAGTAGAGGTGATTGTATGGCTAATATTAAAGATATTGCAAAGATGGCGGGAGTTTCGGTTACGACTGTTTCGAGAGTATTGAATGAGCATCCATATGTAAGTGAAGAAAAAAGGAAAGCTGTTATAGAGATAGTTGAGAAGTTAAATTACTCACAAAATGCAAATGCTGTTCATCTATCAAAGGGGAAGACGAATATTGTTGGGGTAATCCTACCGTATATTAATCATCCGTGCTTTGATGCAATGGTAGGGGGGATGATGGAGGTCGCATTAGCCCATAATTACCGAGTGCTACTGTGCCAAACGAATTATAGTAAAAAAGAAGAAATGAAGAGCCTACATATGCTAAAGACAAAACAATTAGATGGTGTTATTATTTGTTCACGCGCAAACGATTGGGAAACGATAGAGCCATATGCTTCCTATGGCACAATAATTGCTTGTGAAGATAATGATATTTCAAATATCTCAAGTGTATATACAAATCATTCGGCAGCTTTTCAATTAGGGATAAATTATTTGATTGAAAAAGGTTATAAAAAAATTGGTTATTGTACGGGAAGAAAGTTAGGACCGAGTAGTCAAAAGCGTTTTGATGTTTATAAACAGCAATTGCAATCTATAGCTGAAGAAGTTAATGAAGAATGGATCTTTACAGAATGTTTTACATTAGAAGATGGTGTGAGAGTAGCTCATAAGTTAAAGGAGATGAAGAGTCGACCTGAAGCGTTAATAGTAGCAGGAGATGAAGTTGCAATTGGGATTATGACAGAAGTTGAAAAATTAGGTATTCAAGTTCCAGAGAATTTAGCGATTATTGGCTTTGATAATCAACCTATTTCACAAGTGTTACAGCTGACAACCATTGACCAAGATTTAAAGGGAATAGGGAAAACAGCTTTTGAAATGTTTTACAGGCAAGTAAGTGATGAGAGTTTTAAACAAGAAAAGGTGGAAATTTCTTATAAACTTGTGGAACGCTCTACAGTTTAGCTTTAATTCGTCATGTGTATAATCGCATAACGGATTATTTTTTTGAAATGTCTTTGACAGGAAACGCGTTTCATACTTTATAAAGGAGTTACATCGGTCTGTAATAATCCATGGATTCTTTTTAAGTGCTAAAACAATGAATAGAATTTTGAGGAATATGCATGAATGAACTTTTATCGAGTATGAAAAAATATGTAGAGGATGACGAAAAGATTTTAGCCTTTGTGGTAGGGATATTTGAGAAGAGTAATTTTACGTTATGTTATCCACGATGTACGTGATGTGCTTGGTGGTGGCTTTAAAGCAAGTTAAAAGATGAACGAGTAAATTCGTTCATCTTTTTTTATTTTTACAAAAATGTAAGGGGATGGAATAGTATGAATATGAATTTATTGTATTTGATAAACGTGGAAGAGAACAAAAAATAAAGAAAACGGTTAAACATATGTTAAAGAGAGATGAAGCGTTAAAGGTGTTCGCAAAAGGACGTTACGGTGAGTCGATTGAAGAGGTTGAGGTTGCAAGTATTCCTATAAATGCTAAAAGTAAGCTTTTGGCGATGGGGTAGCGAAAATATACCCCTATCTATTTTTTGTCGAAAGATAAAATACTAGGAGGGGGTATTTATGTAGCGCATAAAAAATGCCCTAGTCCATATGAACTAGGGCATTTTTTTATAAAGGGGAAGGGGGCACATTGCAGTAGCATAAGTGAAAGGTATAAGAAGAGTAGGCTACTAGCAATGTAATTTGGTTATGTGCGTGTTCTTCTTATTTGGCTTACTTTCTAACCTTATTGTACGAAATATAGGTAAGGGGAACTATCGAATTACATTACACATAGCTTACAAACATGTAAGATTCCTGTAATGCAATTCGATAGTTAAAAGACAATAAAAGTAATATAGTGTAATTAGAAAGTCTCACTATATTACTTTCTGCTTTGTAATGTGAAGGAAGAATAAAAAACCAACTAATTTTTAATAGCCCTCATCTTTATTTAGATGAGGCTCTTTTTTAAATCTTACAACATTGTAAGGTTTGCGTAAGTTAATTCGATAGTAAATTTGTCATATTTTTTGCATAATAGATATAAATAGAGAAAATAATTAGGGATATAATAAGAAGGGAGAAAAATGGGATGCGTAAAGAAGAAGTAGTGAAGTTTCCAATTAAAGATTTCTGTAGCTACTTTACTGTTGCCGTAGTGTGCATTGGATTATTTGATATCATAACAAATTTAATTGTTAAATAATATAGATGATAAAACAAGAAGGGAGGTCCTTTCTTGTTTTTTTATGGGGGAATAAAGATGAAATGGATTGATAGCCATATACATGTTGATTAATATGAGGAACGGTTATTATATTTCTATCACGCCGGACATATAAGGAAGTTTTTTCTCCTTTCATAATTCAGCAATGTCTTGTAATTGTTTTAGATTTGCAGCCAGATGAACGTCCTCAAGACGTAAATAAGCTGTAGTCCATTTAAGTTACATTTTTGCACGTATTTACCATTGTTTTTCACAAAATCGGTCTAAAGCATGATGATAATATGTATAGTTATTTGTTATGATGGAAGGGTAAGAGAATGATAGAATGTAGGTAATTGTAAAGGGAAGGCTGAAAGGGGACAAATTTCAGCGAAGAAAGAGGTAGAGGTAGTGAAGAAATTCTTTGTAGGATTTTTAGTTGTTCTTGGAGTTTATTTATATTTCCAAGGTAAGTCTGAAGGAATGGGGAAGCTAATGAATGAGACAAGCCATGTTGATTCAGAAGAAGCAAAACGGATGAAACAGATCATTATAGAGGAAGCAAAGAAAGTAAATCTTCCGGAATGGATACCTCTTACAATTGCCGAACATGAAAGTAGGTTAAATCCAAGAAGCGTTGGAGATAACGGGACTTCATTCGGGTTGTTTCAATTACATCGCGGTGGTGGGCTTGCACCAGAGCATTTAACAGATGAAGAGTTGAAAGATCCACGTACAAATGCACAAATTGCAATGCCGCATTTAATGAAAGGGTACAAACGTGGGTTGCGAAAAGGTTTGACGGATTTTGCATTACTAAAATATATAGCGAATACATCTGGATGGCCAGGAAACTTAGGACCAGAGTGGACGGATAATAATATGAAGTATAATGTCGGATTAGAGGATGTATACTATCGAAATAAAGGTGTAATAAAGTAAAGCTTTAATCAATGGGGGAGTTTTACTACCCAAAAATAGTGGGATAAAAGAGTAGGTGTTTGCTATCTACTCTGTTTTTTTATGAATTTTGTCCCATGAAATACTGTGCTAGTTGTATTTTCACCTCTTCTAGTTTTGTAGAAACTTGCGGTATTTTATATCCTACATGCAATGGTGAAACGACAAACATAGGAACAACTATACAAATGGTTTTTCCATTTGTACATATGCCCCTTTAAAATACATGTAAAAATCCCGCTTAATGTATTCGGAGAAAGAGGACGGAAATCCTTTAAGGAAATAGGAAAAAATAAAAGACAAGATATCCTCATTATGACAGGGTACCTTGTCTTTTATTTTTTCTTTAATAGTGTGTATGGATAATATAGAATAGTTTCATTATATTTCTTTTTTCTATTTTTTATTGTGTATAGGGCAATTGCCGTACTTGCGATTACAATAATGGCTTTCTTCATATTTATTTCCCCCCTGTTTTTATTGTTGGTTTAATTCTTGGCTAACTGCTTTTGCATCGACTAAAGCGTATAAAAGCATTTTTACCATGTTCATCATAGTTTTTCACCCCTTTTTATAGTTCATTGAGTTCTTTTACAACTGCTTGTCCGTTCACTAATACTGTAAAGATTGCTTTTACAATTTCTTTCATCATGATTGTTTCCTCCTTTATTTGTCTCTCTTGTTTACATTTTTATTATATAGGGAGGCGTCTTTTCGTACTATCGCTTTCCATTACGTGAATATAACAGTTTTGTAAGATTTGATGTCATTTATTGAAATGTTGAGTCTATCCCCATTATTTTCAGAAAAATGACTATTCAAACATGGAATGGGAAAGTATAATAAAGAAGTAAGTATTAAATTCCGTACGAAAGAGGTGAATGAGATGAAACGTTCTTTAGCTGCGCGCGTAAAATTTTTAGATTATATCTATTTTTGTCGTGCGATTTTTCATGATGTAGTTGTTAACGGGATACGTATGCCCTTTTTTAACAATTGCATAGTGGCTATTGAACGATAGAAATCTCTTCACCCATTTTTAATAAACGTGTGAAAAGGGAGCTATTTGGCTTCCTTTTTCTATGCTGAAAACCATGGGGAACGTTTCTTTCCCATGGTTTTTTATATTGAAAGGAGTACGGAAAATGACAATTTGTAGCGTGAACAACATAACGAAATCTTTTGGTGGAAACATCATATTTGAAAATATATCGCTTGAAATAAAGAACGGTGAACGTGTTGGGTTAGTTGGCCGTAACGGTAGTGGGAAAACAACAATCTTTCAGCTTCTAACAGGAATGGAGAGTTTGGATGCAGGAGCCATTCATATGAAGAAAGGTACACGTATTGGTCATGTCGCACAAATTCCAAAATTTGATGAGAGTATGACTGTATATGATGTATTGAGTTCTGCCTTTAAAACAGAAAAGGAATTAGAAAAAGAAATGCATGCTTTAGAAAAAAATATGGCGGAGGAACGGGAACCGTCTGCTTTGCAAAAATTGATGGAGAGGTACGGAGTAATTCAAGAAAAATTTGCGTTTCTCGGTGGTTATGAAATAGAGGCAAATATTATGAAGGTAGCAAACGGCCTACAAGTGACAGACTTATTTTCAAGAGTATTTGCGAAATTAAGTGGAGGAGAACAGACGAAAGTAAGTCTTGCGTATATGCTATTGCAGAAACCAGATTTACTTCTATTAGATGAACCGACCAATCATTTGGACTTATTTGCAGTCGAATGGTTAGAGCAATTTTTAAAAGAATACACCGGAACAGTTATGGTCATTTCTCATGATCGCTATTTCCTTGATGAAGTTGCAACGAAAATTTTTGATTTAGAAGATGGAGAAATTCACGTGTATCATACGAACTATTCTCAGTTTGTTGAGGAAAAAGAAGAAAGATTGCTTCAGGAGTTCCAGGCTTATCAAGAACAGCAAAAGAAAATAAAGAAAATGAAAGAAGCAATTAAGCGTCTACGTGAATGGGCAAATCAAGCGAATCCTCCGAATGAAGGATTGCATAAGAGAGCGAGAAATATGGAACGTGCGCTAGAACGTATGGAGAAATTAAAGAAACCTATTTTAGAAAGAAAACAGATGGGACTTCAATTTGAAGGACAAGAGAGAAGCGGGAAAGATGTTGTTGTAATGAAAGAAGTGAGTAAAGGATTTGCTGAACATCTTTTATTTAACGAAGCAAATTTACATGTTCGGTTTCAGGAGCGTGCGGCTATCGTTGGTCGTAATGGTACAGGGAAGACTACGTTACTAAAATTACTATTAAAAGAAATAGAGCCAGATGCTGGTGAAATCCGGATTGGTAGTAGCGTCAAAATAGGTTATTTATCGCAGCATGCGTACGGAAATATGAAGAGTAATGTATTGGAGGCTTTCAGGGAATGTGTAGCTGTAACAGAGGGAGAAGCGAGACATATATTAGCTAAGTTTTTATTTTATGGTCCAGCGGTGTTTAAGAAGGTAACGCAACTGAGCGGTGGAGAAAAAATGAGGTTAAGACTTGCGCAACTTATGTATCAAGATATCAATTTTTTAATTTTAGATGAGCCGACAAACCATCTTGATATTGAATCAAGAGAAGTTTTAGAGGAAGCTCTTGAACAATATAATGGGACGATTTTAGCAGTTTCACATGATCGTTATTTTTTAAATAAGTTATTTGAAAAGACGTATTGGATCGATGAACGTAAATTATTTGAGTTTGTAGGGAACTATGCATGGGCTCGTCAAAAGTGGGAAGAAAAGGTTGAAAAACAGGTAATAAAGCAGAAACGCCAAGAAAGAAAAAGCGTTGAAATAGCCTCTGTAAAAAGGAAAGAACCTAGAAGTTTTGAGGAGATTGAAGACGAGTTAATGCATATAGAGGAAAGTATATATGTATTAGAATGTGAAATGGAATATGTAGTTGATGTTGAAAGACTTGAAAAATTATATGAAGAAAAAACGAAAAAAGAGTTGTTACGAGTAAAGTTATACAATGAATTAGAGAATATTGTGGAGTAAAGAAAATAGAATGAAAGGGCAAGTTGTTTTCTCATATTTTGGGAGGGCTTGCTCTTTTTTGTATAAGGAAAGAGAAAATGTTGATATAATTTTCTTGTTGTTACAGTGAAAAGATGAATTTTATGTTATTAAAATGTGAGGAGAATTTTATGTTAGGGTACGCGCGGATTGCTACAATCATCATCATTTGTTTCGTTTATGCAAACCATGTTTCACGTGAAACAGCACATTTACAATTTTTTGTAGGTACAGCACTTTTTATTTATATTGTGAATCATATTTTGCTCGTAAAAGTAAATGGGAGTAAAAAACTTGTTTTTTATACACTATTAGCGAATGGAGTTGTCACAGCGTTATTAGGATTTTTATTTCCCGAGACATGTTTATATTTGATTATATTTGGGATTGATGCAGTAGGGCTATTTATTCATGAAATTCGTAGAAGCATGACGTATTTTTTTATCGCTTTTTTCTTTCTTTGCTGGTTTATAAATATAATGCATACGTACCAATATACAGGGAGTCTGGAATTGGAGGGAAATGCAATTAACTTTATGTTCATCGTTTTCAGTGCTTTAGCTGGAAGTTTAATAAAAAAACTTACAGCCGCTCGGAAAATGGTAGATGAGCAATATGAAGAATTAGCACTATCGCACTCAGCCTTAAAAGAAGCACATGAACAATTGCAGCTATATGCAAAAGAAGTGGAGGAATTAACTGCTGTTCGAGAGCGAAATGATATTGCCCGAGAAATTCATGATACCGTCGGTCATAATATGACAGCTTTACTTGTGCAATTGCAGCTAGCGGAAGCACTATGGAAGCAAAAATCAGATACGACAGAATCGGTTTTACATACATGTTATGAACTAGCTAGAAAGTCACTTCAAGAAGTAAGGGCTTCTGTTCACGCACTAAAAGAGGAAAGTAAATTAGGAAATATAATAGAAAATATGCGTGAAATGTTACATGAATATTCTAAAGCGACGAAAGTACAAGTATCTTTTCGATTGCAAGGAGATCCCGTTACAATTCCGTTGTCACTACATCCTACATTACTTCGTATTATGCAAGAATCTTTAACAAATGCAAAACGTCACGGGAGAGCAAGTTTGTGTGAAGTGAGTTTAACTTGTTCAATGAAACAAGTTAAACTCTGTATTTCAGATAATGGTGTGGGCGTCAACGAGGTAAGCCCAGGTTTTGGTTTACTTAATATGAAAGAACGTGTAGAAGAACATGGCGGGACTATTCAATTTGAGAGTGAGATAGAAAAAGGCTTTCGGTTACAAATTGAATTTCCACTTCAGGAGAAAACGTGGATAATAGGGGGAACGGTATGATTCGCATTATGATTGTTGATGATCAATCACTCATTCGTGATGGTTTAGCAATGTTATTAAATTTACGTCCGGAACTTGAAGTAGTGGGAACGGCTACTGATGGAGACGAAGTGATACAAAAAGTGAAAGAGCTACATCCTGAAATTATTTTGATGGATATTCGGATGCCTCGTATGAATGGTGTTGAAGGAACACGTTTAGTTAGAGAACAGTTCCCTTATATAAAGGTTCTTATGTTAACGACTTTTAGTGATAGTGAGCTTATTTTTGAAGCATTAGAGAAAGGAGCGAGCGGATATTTATTGAAGGACATGGAGACGGATGCAATCGTTCAAGCTATTTTAACAGTACACGGTGGAGGTGCCGTGCTTCCCCAAGATATAACAGCGCAAATTGTAAAGGAATTAAAAAAGACAAAAGTAGCAGTAGAGTGCCCTCCGCCAGAACAATTAGAACAATTAACGGAGCGAGAAGTAGATGTTTTAAGAGAAATTGGACTTGGGTTAAATAATAAAGAGATTGCGGAAAAGCTATTTATTACAGAGGGAACTGTTAAGAATCATGTATCTAATTTAATTAGTAAGCTAGAACTGAGAGATCGAACGCAAGCAGCAATATACGCAGTAAGGTATGGCGTCACAATGTACACATGACTTTTGGCATATATAAGTGTGAAAAAGCAGCAGAATTTGCTGCTTTTTTATTTTGTATTTCTATCTTAAGGATGATGGAGAAGAAAAGAAATTTTTCTACAATGAAACTGTAGATGAATACAAAGGGGTTGAATCCATATGTTAGTCATAGATCATATTACGAAATCATTTGGCAAGAAGGAAGTGGTAAAGAATGTTTCTTTGGAAGTGAAAAAAGGTGAAACATTCGGATTACTAGGACCGAATGGGGCGGGAAAATCAACGACGATATCAATGATTTGCGGGTTAATTCCATACGATAGTGGTGATATAAAAGTTGGTGGGAAATCTGTAAAAGAGTGTCCATTAGAAGCGAAAAAGAAAATCGGTATTGTCCCCCAAGACATTGCACTGTATCCGACGCTTTCAGCAAAGGAAAACTTAATTTTCTGGGGAAAGATGTATGGTTTAAATGGGAAAGTTGCAAAAGAGCGGGCAGAAGAAGTGTTAGCTTACGTCGGTTTACAGGACCGTGGAAAAGATAAAATTGAAACATTTTCAGGTGGAATGAAAAGGCGTATTAATATTGGTGCAGCACTTATGCACGAACCAGAGTTACTAATTATGGATGAACCGACAGTCGGGATTGATCCACAATCGAGAAACCATATTTTAGAGACTGTTAAAAAATTAAATGAAAAAGGTATGACAGTCATTTATACGAGCCATTACATGGAAGAAGTTGAATATTTATGTGAGCGAATTGCCATTGTTGATCATGGAAAGGTAATTGCACTAGGAACGAAAAGAGAGCTATGTAATCGTCTAACAGATGGATTCATAGTGAGATTGCAATTAAATCGTTATAGTACGGAACTGTTACAAAAGTTGAAAGCACTATCTGTTGTTGAACGAATTATTTTTGATGAAGATACTAGCACGATTGATATTGGGCTAAATGGTGGTGAGGCGATTGGCACAGTTGTTTCAGTAGTTGTTGAGAACAACGCTCAAATTTTAAAACTGGAAGTGCAAGAACCAAATTTAGAGGCACTCTTTTTACAATTAACAGGACGTTCACTTCGTGATTAAGGAGGCTAGTGCGGGATGAAAAGTTTTATTATTGCATGGAAAGATTTAAAAATACGTTTAATTGATCGACGCGGATTTATGATGATGTTAATTATGCCGCTTTTATTAACAGCGATTTTAGGTTCAGCGTTAAGTAATATATTTGATAGTGGGGGACTACCGAAAACAGTAATTGGTTATTATCAAGTAGGAAATGATGAGTTTGCAGATGTCTTTCAAAAAGACGTATTGCAATCTAAAGAATTAAAAGATGATGTGAAAGTAAAGATAGTTAATTCTCAGGAAGAGCTTGAAGATATGTTAAAGGAAAAGAAAATCGATGTGGGAATCGTCATCCCAAATAAATGGAGCGAACAAGTACAAGATGGAAAATTAAAAGAGTCAAAGGTGTTTATAGACCCATCAAAAGATATACAAGCGAAAGTCGCTGAATCAATGATACGCTCTTTTTCAGAGCGTGTTCAAACAGTTGCGGTATCTACTAAAAGTGTTGTAACGGAATTAGCAAAATTTCAGCAGGGTGATGTGGCACAAGTTGCAAAAGAGGTAAGTGGAAGTCTGCAAACGGTTGCAACTGCAAGTACGGATAACATCGAAAAAGGAACGATAGGTAAAAAAACAGTTGTAGCGATGCAGTATTATGCAGCAGCGATGTTAGTCATGTTTTTACTATATAACATAACAGTAGGTGCAAAGTCAGTTGTCACAGAACAACGAACTGAAACGTTGGCGCGTTTGTTCAGTACACCGACGAGTTCATTTTCAATTTTATTCGGGAAGTTTTTAGGTACATTACTATTTGCTTGTATACAATTGGGAATATTTATAGTTGCTACACATTTTATGTTTCATGTGGAATGGGGCGGAGACTTGTCTCAAATAGTAGCGGTGGGAATTTCGTATGCAATTTGTGTTTCTGGTTTATCTATGTTAATTGCCGCTTTTATTCGTGAGGAAAAAACGGCAGATGTAATGGGAGGAATCGGTATTCAAATACTCGCTATATTAGGAGGATCAATGTTACCGATTTACGTATTCCCTGATACACTTCAAACGATTGCGAATGTTGCTCCGAATAAATGGGCAATTACAAGCTTTTTAAATATTATGTCGGGAACATCCTGGGGTATGCTACTTCCTGTCATTTTGAGTTTATGTGGTGCAGGAATTGTCTCCGTTATGATAGGAACATTACGTTTACGTACGAGATAGGAGGGAGAAATGATGAAGAAGGTTTGGGCACTTTGTTGGCTAGAGTTAAAACAAATTTTAATAAAACCACAAAGTTATATACTTATGTTTGGAATGCCTATTATTTTTACACTCATTTTCGGCGGACTTTTAGGTGGAAGTGGGAATACGAAAGTAAATGTTAGCTTAGTAGATGAAGATGGTTCTGTATTATCTAGCAAGTATTATGAGGAAATAAAGAAAAGCGACTTAATTTCTATAGAGAAGGTAACGTATAAGGAAGGGAAACAGAAGATTGAAAACAAAAAATCATCCGGTATAGTTATCATTCCGAAAAACTTTCAAAAGAGTATGCTAGATAGAAAGATAGAAAATATCCAGTTTCAAGCCAGTGCTGATTTTACTGGTGGAACTACTGTAGAGCAAGTATTGGCAAGTGCGTTAAAAAAGATGGAGATAGAAGTTAGTGCAGCAAGAGATTTTGAGAAGAAGAGTAACACTTCGTGGGGAACGATATATAAAGAAATCTATACAAAAGCAGAACCTGTTTCGATTCAAAAAGAATCAATTTTACATGATGATCAAAAGTTAAATAACGTTACAGGGAGAGCGGCAGGTTTTTCAATTCTATTCGTTATGATTGTCATGTTAAGTGCAACGGGAACCATCTTGAAAGCTAGACAGCTCGGTGTTTGGTCCCGTTTATTAGGAGCACCGGTTTCAAAAGTTCAAATACTAGCTGGATATATCCTTTCTTTCTTTTTAATAGGATGGATTCAATTTGGTGTTCTAATGATACTAACGCATTCATTATTTAACGTAAAGTGGGGAAATTTATTAGGGGTTATTACACTCATTTCAGTATTATTATTAGCTGTCATTGGTTTAGCCTTATTATTAGCAAGTATCGTAAAAACAACAGAACAACAGTCTGCATTAGGTAATATCGTTGTGATTTCAACGTGCATGATTAGTGGTCTTTATTGGCCGATCGAAATTGAGCCAGTATGGATGCAAACAGCGGCAAATTTTGTTCCGCAAACTTGGGCAATGCGTGGCTTTACGGAATTAATTGTAAGAGGAGGTACATTAGCAGATATAAGGGGATATGTTGGTATACTCATCCTATTTGCGGGAATATTTTTCGTAATTGGTTTAACTAGAATACGTTACGACTGAAAAAAAGAAAGCAGAGTTACAGCTTTACGCGCTGAACGCTGCTTTCTTTTTGTGTGGTATCTTTCCTCGTTGAAATTATAATAGCGATTCCGAACATAATAAAAAAAGCTAAAAAGAGGACGAACTTTGGGAAGAACGGGAATAGTAATAGTGCCCCGACGATCACGATTGTTAATAGTACATAGTGCAGTATATACTGGAATAAGTTGTCCATATTTTCGCCCCCTCTTTGGTAATTTGTTATTAGTATTGTATGTTTCATGACGGACGAATAGAAGTATTTTTTATGTTTTTAATTAATAGATGAGGTTTGTTTCAGTACAAATTGCTCGATTGCATGGGCAACACCATGTTCATTGTTTGTTAATGTTATAACATCACATAGTTTTTTTACATCTTCTTCAGCATTCCCCATTGCTATGGATAAGCCTGCAACTTCTAACATTGGTACATCATTAAAATTATCACCGATAGCAACTGTATCTTCAATTGGGATATTAAAATGGGCTGCCATCTGCTTTAGCCCGTTTCCTTTATGCCCATTTTTGTCCATGACTTCTAAATTAGTAGGAGCCGATGCTGTAACCATAATATCAGTATCTTCTTGTAACAGGTGTAATAGCTGCGCGCGATGCCCTGCATTAAATGTTAAAATAAAGAATTTAGATACTTTTAGTTCTGGATCGTTTACAACATCTTCGATTTTTTGGAAATCTGTAATTAAGTTTGATTTCTTTTGCTTTTCTGTAATTCGCTCAAGTTCTTCTAATGTAACATTTAGCGCATGCTTGTTTTCTTCGAATGCCTGCATAACTTGATCTTGCCATGTATATGGAGAATAAACTCCCTTATTCGTATATAGCTTATATGGAAAACCTTCAGATTCTAGTAATTTTGCAAGGTTGTACACTTTTTCGTTTTGTATACAACGCGAGTTAATTACTTTTCCATCCACATAAACAATTGCCCCATTGCTTGCCCCAACTGGAAGGGATAATTGATATTCTTCCAATAGTTTTAAAACATCCTCTTTCGCACGGCCAGAACAAATCATTACAATATGCCCAGCTTCTTGTGCAGTTTGGATTGCCTGCAAGCTCTCCTTGGAGATTTCAAGATTAGATGATAGTAGTGTACCATCCATATCTAATGCGATTAATTTCAAAATGACCACCTCTTTGTTTTCATTATACATAGTTATATAGAGGAAACATATAAACTTATCTTGGAAAGATAGTATTTTAGCCCATATTCACTGTCAGTAAAAGCTTAATAGATTCACCGTTATTCATTAGAGTTTTACTTTGATTTGTAATAAAAGTAGGAAGGAATATGATTATATTTCGTTTTATGTTTGTAATATTACACAAATGTTACAAACGTGAATCTAGTAGAAAACGCATTAAAGTAAGGTTTTTTTGGGTAGTTATAAAAAACGTAAAAAAGTGTAATAAAATTTACGTAATTATATTGCAACGTAACAATGATTGTGTTACATTAATGTTACAAACATTACATTATTAATTTTAATGTAACGTTAACATAAAAACTATAAAATAAACATTTCTTAGAAATTACATATAGATAACTTATTAAAAGGGAGGATAAATGATATGAAAGAGCAAGTATT
>NUMR01000003.1 GCA_002578045.1 Bacillus cereus | reverse complement strand
GGCTCATAATCAGTGGGGAATGGACAAAACCCCCACTGATTAAAGTTTCACTTTATATAGGGGATAACTGTGTGTACGAAAAAAGAGTAGCATCTACATAAGATGCTACTCAATGCTACAAATAGAGGCAGAGCAATTTTCACAAGCAATTTCACATTTTAGGAATTGTAAATCGTGAATTGTAATTTTTCCTTTATAAATAGAAATCGTACCTTGTTTTTTTAAATCATTTAACATTCGATTTACACTTTCGCGCGAAGTTGCACAGAAGTTTGCAAGTTCTTGATTCGTTAATGGTAAATCGATGAGAATTCCATTTTCTTTTAACACACCATAACTATTTGTCATTCGAATGAGAGTAGAATATAGGGCACCTTTTTTGCCGTGCAATACTAAATCTCGGAACTTCGTTTGCATTCTTCTTAAATGTTCACTAATCCATTTCATAAATTCAAATACAAGAGCAGGCTTTTGGAGTAATGCTTGTTCTAAGGTTTCACGTTTTATAACTCCTACTTCAACATCTTCAAGGCATTTTGAATTTAATAAATACTTCGCATTGTCCGTGAATAATGTTAATTCTCCAATAATGTCATATTGCGAACAAATACGAAGAGTTAATTCTTGCCCGTCAGCACTAATTTTACTAATTTGTACTTTTCCTGAGTGGATGATGTAGAGTTCTGTTGCTTCCATACCTTCTTGAAAAATAAAACTTCCTTTTTTAATCTGCATTTTATATTCAACAGATGCAAGTAATTCCTTTAAATCTTGAGATAATGCTATACTGTTTGTCACAGCAATCACCTTTCTTCTTATAAGAAATACATTTCCTATTGTGAGTGTAAGTATGATGAAAATGCAAGAGCTATTTTTAAAAATAAAGTAAAATTTTAATGACCGTAAGGAGAGATGGTCTTACATTTCTAAAAAGATACTTGTAGTAAGGGGGAATATGACTCAAAGTTTTTGCTTTAAGAAAAGATAAACGATAAAAAATTTCAATGTGTAAAGAGAATGGGTGAGATGTGAACAAAATTTGAACGGATTTGTGAAGAATTTTTGAATAGGGAAAGTAATGTGAGAAAAGTCACTTTGAATATGTAACTTCTTTTTTATAATAAAGGTAAATAAAAAATATGAAAGCTTACTAAGGATTTGAGTAGAAAAGAAGGGATATAGATGCACGAGAAGATGAAAGATTCTTTAAAGCGGCCACTTCAAGATTTACGTATTTCAGTTATTGACCGTTGTAATTTTAGGTGTACATACTGTATGCCAGCGGAAGTGTTCGGACCTGATTACGCTTTTTTACAGGAAGAGTTTTTATTAACGTTTGATGAAATAGAAAGATTAGCGAGATTATTTATACGTATGGGAGTCCATAAAATTAGGCTTACTGGCGGTGAACCTTTATTACGTAAAGACTTACCGAAGTTAATTGCAAGGCTTGTAAATCTAGAAGGCTTAAAGGATATTGGTCTCACAACAAACGGTATTCATTTAGCAAAACAAGCGAAGGCATTAAAAGAAGCGGGATTAAAACGTGTAAATATTAGTTTAGATGCGATTGAGGATCATGTCTTCCAAAAAATTAATGGACGAAATGTAAGTACAAAACCTGTATTGAACGGAATTGAAGCAGCAAAGACAGCTGGATTAGAAGTAAAGGTAAATATGGTCGTAAAAAAAGGGATGAATGATAGCCAAATCCTTCTTATGGCTCGTTATTTTAAAGAGCAAGAAATTCAGCTCCGTTTTATCGAGTTTATGGATGTGGGCAGTACGAACGGATGGAACTTTGAACAAGTTATTACGAATGAACAATTAATAGAGAAAATTAATCGTGTGTATCCGATTGAACCCGTTAAGCCTCGATACTTTGGAGAAGTAGCAAAATTGTATCGGTATGTAGGGAGCGGTGTAGAAGTTGGATTTATTACTTCTGTTTCTGAGCCATTTTGTTCTTCTTGTACGAGAGCACGTATTTCGGCAGACGGTAAGTTTTTTACGTGCTTATTCGGAACAGAGGGAATGGATTTACGAACGCTTCTTCGAGAAAATATTTCTGATGCATCACTTTTAAAAATTCTACAACATACATGGAAGTTTAGAAAAGACCAGTATTCAGATGAACGAACGGCAGAAAGTACAAAGAAACGTCCAAAAGTTGAAATGTCTTACATTGGTGGATAACGGAAGGAGGATTCCATATGCAGGAGCGTTATTCAAGGCAAGTATTATTTTCTGGAATTGGTGAAATGGGGCAAAGAAGAATAAGAGAAAAGCATGTGCTCTTAATCGGTGCGGGTGCACTTGGCACTGCAAACGCGGAAGCGCTCGTTAGGATGGGAATTGGGAAATTGACAATTGCTGACCGTGACTACGTTGAATGGAGTAATTTACAACGGCAACAGTTATTTACGGAAGAAGATGCACAGCAGTGTAAACCAAAAGCAATTGCAGCGGCAGAACATTTGGGAAAGATTAATTCTGAAGTAGAAATTGTGCCTGTTGTAAAAGATGTTACAATGCAAGAAATGGAAGAGTTAACAAAAGAAGTGGATCTCATATTAGATGCGACTGACAATTTCGATACACGCCTACTTATAAATGACATTTCACAAAAAGGAAATATACCTTGGATATATGGTGGATGCATTGGGAGTTACGGTGTAACGTATACAATTCTTCCAGGGGAAACACCATGTTTTCGCTGCTTGATGGATCATCCAATGGGTGGTGCAACATGCGATACAGCAGGGATCATTCAACCAGCTGTACAAATGGTTGTTTCTCACCAAATAACAGAAGCGATAAAAATATTGGTGGATGATTTTCAGGCGCTAAGAGGAACGATGTTATCATTTGATATTTGGAACAATCAATGTATCTCATTAAAAGTAAATAAACAGAAAAAAAGTACATGTCCATCTTGTGGGAAATCACGAACATATCCAAGTTTAACGTTTGAAGTGCAGATGAAAACAGAAGTGTTATGCGGGCGGAATACAGTTCAAATTCGTCCAGGGATAAAGCGAGTTCTTAATTTAGAAGAAATTCAAAAACGTTTACAAAAAAGTGTAAATGTCAAAAAAACACCGTATTTACTATCGTTTCTAATGGATGATTATCGTTTTGTTTTATTTACAGATGGTAGGGCGTTTATTCATGGAACGAATGATGTGAAAATGGCAAAACGATTATACGCAAAGTATATAGGGTGAATATAAAGAAAGATTCTCCTTATCAAAACGGGGTGAAAAGAATGTTAGAAAAACGTATACCAATTCCAGTGGTAGAAGCAGTCGTACGTGTAATGGAGTATGCTCGTCATGGTGAAACTGAAAAGGTGTCTCTTATAGAAAGCTACGGACGCATCCTCGGAGAAGATGTTGTTTCGGATCACGATGTCCCGCATTTTGATCGCTCTCCATACGACGGGTTTGCAATTCGAGCGGAAGATACAACAGAAGCAGATAGAAGTAATCCAATTCAGTTCGAGGTGATTGGTGAAATCGGAGCTGGTTTTGTTTTTACAGAAGAGGTGAAAGCATTTCAAGCTGTACGTATTATGACAGGGGCTGCAATCCCAGCAGGGTGTAATGCTGTTGTTATGTTAGAGCTAACGGAAGCGTTTGAAGAAAACGAAAAAACTTATATAAAATTAAAACGCCCTTTCGCCTCCGGTGATAACATTTCTTTTAAAGGAGAAGATGTAAAACAAAATGCCATACTTGTGAAAAAAGGGACTGCCATTAACCCTGGAGTAGCGGCACTTCTTGCTACGTTTGGTTATAGTTCAGTAAATGTTGTAAGACATCCAGTTATTGGGATTGTAACGACAGGAAGTGAACTTTTGGAAGTGCACGAGCAACTGAAACAAGGAAAAATTCGAAATAGTAATTCCTATATGATTGCTGCCCAAATTGAGCGAGTAGGTGGAGTCGTACGGTATTATGGGCAATTTGCTGACGATTTAGAGACGTGTTATAAGACTGTAAAAAGAGTGTTGAAAGAAGTGGATATTTTAATTACAACTGGTGGTGTTTCAGTAGGAGACTATGATTATTTACCTGCTATTTATGAGAGATTACAAGCTAATGTACTTTTCAATAAAGTAACAATGAGACCAGGAAGTGTGACAACTGTAGCTGAGGTAGAAGGAAAACTATTATTTGGTCTATCTGGTAACCCTTCTGCTTGTTATGTCGGATGTGAATTATTTGTTCGACCAGTCATTCAAACATACTTGCATAGTAAAGAGCCACATGCATATCGTGCAGAAGCAATTTTACAAAAGGACTTTCCAAAAGCAAACCCATTTACTCGATTTGTAAGAGGGAGAGTGGAAATTGTAGATGGTCAATTGCAAGTTACGCCAGTTGGTTTAGATAAATCAAGTGCAATTTCTTCACTTGCAGATGCGAATGCATTTATCGTTTTACCAGGTGGGACAAGAGGTTTTGAAGCAGGGACACCTGTTTCGGTCCTGTTATTAGAATCAACATTAGGAAGCGAGTGGCCATGGGAAGAACCATTTCAATCATACAAATAATAGAAAAATAGATTGAGGGATTTTCCGCAGATTAGATTTGTGTAAGAAATGATTTAAACAAAGATAAGAGGTGTAAGATGACACATACGTATTATGAAGTAATTGATACACCTATTTTAATTGAAGAAGTTACAAGTAAAGTAATTCGGCGTGGGTGCGGTGCTGTTACTAGTTTTATTGGCACTGTTAGGGAATTTACGAAAGGACGTCGTACGCTACAGTTAGAGTATGTAGCTTATAGGAGTATGGCCGAAAAGCAACTTGAGAAAATTGGTACCGAAGTAGAAGAGAAGTGGCCTAGGACATATGTGGCAATTACACATCGCATTGGTACATTGCAAATTTCTGATCTTGCTGTTGTTGTCGCTGTTTCTGCACCACATCGGAAAGCAGCTTATGAGGCGAATGAATATATTATGGAACGCATAAAACAAATTGTTCCGATTTGGAAGAAAGAGTTTTGGGAAGATGGTGAGTCATGGATAGGTGATCAGCTAGAGAAAACAGCATATGCAAATGGTGAACCTGAAATGGAGGTGAGAAGATGATTGAAGTACTATTATTTGCACATTTGCAAGAAGAAGCAAGTCAGTCAACGTTGCACATAGATTATGAAAATATTACGGTTACTGAGCTCAAGGATGTTCTTATAAAGGAATACAACGTAGCAATTTCAAATGAGATTATGGTAGCTGTTAATGAAGAATACGCAAATAAGGATGACATTATTCAAACTGGTGATATAGTTGCGATGATACCACCAGTAAGTGGTGGTTGATTCTTTTCAGTCTAATCATGTTAGTACGTGATTAGACTGGAGGGAATTAAAATAACTATGAATACATAGGAGGGAACAGGATGAAAAGTCCTAATTTTCAATTAAGTTTACAAACTTCTAATCTAGTTATCGGTTTTATGGTATGGGTAATTTTATCATCTTTAATGCCCTATATTAAAGCGGATATTACATTAACTGCGGGACAAATTTCTATGGTCACAGCAGTACCGGTTATTTTAGGCTCTATTCTTCGCATTCCAATTGGTTATTGGACAAATCGTTACGGAGCAAGAAAATTGTTCTTTATTAGTTTTATTCTTTTATTATTCCCTGTCTTTTATATTAGTGTTGCCAATTCTATGATGGATTTAATTATTGGTGGCTTATTTGTAGGAATCGGTGGAGCTGTATTCTCCGTAGGGGTAACTTCTTTACCGAAATACTTTCCAAAAGAGAGTCATGGTTTTGTAAATGGTATTTATGGTGTGGGTAACGCAGGAACAGCAATTACTTCTTTCTTAGCACCTGTTATTGCAACTTCATTTGGGTGGAGAACGACAGTGCAGTTTTATTTAGTTTTACTTGCAGCATTTGCACTTATGAACTTTTTATTAGGCGATCGTAAGGAGAAAAAGGTGAATACACCATTAATGGAACAAATAAAAGGTGTATATAAAAATGAAAAACTTTGGTTTTTATGTATCTTTTACTTTTTAACATTCGGATCATTTGTCGCATTTACAGTATATTTACCAAACTTTTTAGTATCTCACTTCGGATTGGAGAAAGTAGATGCAGGTATGCGGACAGCAGGATTCATTGTACTTGCAACAATTATGCGTCCGATTGGTGGGTGGCTCGGTGATAAGTTTAATCCATTTAAAATATTAATCTTCGTATTTATTGGTTTAACACTTTCAGGTATTATTTTATCATTTATGCCTAGCATGAATGTGTATACATTTGGTTGCTTACTAGTCGCATTTTGTGCAGGTATCGGTAATGGTACAATCTTCAAACTCGTTCCAATGTACTTTTCCGAACAAGCTGGTATTGTAAATGGACTCGTATCAGCTTTAGGCGGACTAGGAGGGTTCTTCCCGCCGCTAATTTTAACATTACTATTCCAATTAACAGGTCATTATGCAATTGGATTTATGGCATTGTCAGAAGTCGCACTTGCTTGTTTAATCATTACAGTGTGGATGTATAGTCAAGAGAAGTTGTTAATGATGTTAAAGAATAATTAATAGGAAAAAAGGGTGTCTAGTATAGGCATCCTTTTTCTACTTGAACAAAATAAAATGAATTGCTTTATCCCGCTATTTGTGNNACAAAACCCCCACTGATTAAAGATTAAAGTCTCACTTTATTAATAACAAAGCTCTTTTCGTAAATAATGTTGCTTTATTACATAAGAATTTTATCCTTATTGATTTTATGAGATTTTTACGCATAATTGTAACTAAGGGAGATGATTCCAAGTTGAGTAAACAGAATATCAGCACAACAGTTTCAGGAGATATAATTGTTACCCATCTAGTTGGCAAGATAAAAATAGATGATGTGTATGAATGGTTTAATGGTTTCGAGCAGGTTTGTCAACAATTCATTTCCGAAGGGCGGAAATACAAATTATTGGTGGATAGAAAAGGATACATACCAAATCATTTTTCTGTTCAAAAAGTATGGAAAGAAAAGTTCTTCAATGAAACCATTTTGAATCACAGTAAGGCAATTGCGTTTCTCCTTGAAGAAGGAGAGATAATGAATTATTTACAGCAATCTAATACAAAAGAATCTGTAAAATTTTTTGATGACTATGAACATGCGCTAATTTGGTTGGATGAATATCCAATATAAAACCTGTATTGAAGCAGTTGCTCATAATATTGTATTTGTCATAAAATTCACTTGTTTATAAGTTGCCAGCACCATTAATTTTGTTTGCAGCTTGCCTGTGTAACTTTAAAAAACGAAACAAAAAAAGAACAAACGTCTCTAAAAAACGTTTGTCCAAAGCTAATTACTATTTTAGCTAAGTGATAGATTATAATTTGTGAGTACGAGAAAGTCTTTTTATAAGTTTAGGAAGTATAGATGTTAGTTCCTGTTTTATACACTTTGTAAACGATGGATCTTTACCTGAAGTTGAAATAGTGACAACATATTCATCATTTCGTATGACACCAGGTGTGTGAAAGGATGATACTGTACCATCACTTACAACGTTAACCCACTGGAAATCATGGGCGGCCTGTTTGACCATCATATTTACAGCATGTTGATTTGTTGCTGCATAAATAAGATGGGCATCTTTAATATCATCATTAGTAAAAGTTTTTTGCTTCCATGTAATATAAGGAAGCTCCTTCATTTCCTCGCAAACTTCTGGGCTGACAACGGTGATAAAAGCGCCTGTATCCTTTAATCCAGCCGCTTTTCGATATGCGATTTTACCACCACCAATGATAACGACCACTTTTTTATTTAGATTAAGCATAAGAGGGTACATGTTATACATATACACATTCCTCCATTCGTTCTAATAATGTTAACTTCATGTATGTATCAAACTGAAGACAGTTGCAAGTTGTAACGTGATCGTATTTTCTTGCATGCAATTTAATTTTTTGAAGTAATAATCCGGTAAAGAGAAGGTACGGCATGACATATACATGGGACGCAGTCGATGTTATAGCCTTGAGCTCGGCAGTAAAAGAGGGAGTTCCTTTCGTTAAAAAGGAACAACATACTGGCATACCGAGTTTTCGTTCAACAGCTGCCCCGATTTGTTGTAACTCATATATAGGCTGCGGATCGCTACTACCTCGTCCTATGAGTAAAACGCTACTACCTTGCACTGGCATAGTTTCACGTATTCTTTTCACTACAAGTTCAACCATATGTGGATGTGTACTAAAAGGTGGTGTAACTGAAAATGTTATATGTGGATATTGCTTTTTCATTTTCTCTATCTCAAAAGGAATATCACGTTTATAGTGAGCTGCTGCAAATAATAAAACAGGTACAATCATTATTTCAGTTGCTCCCTCTAGTATCGTTTCTGTAACTGCATCCGAAATAGTAGGAGTTGTTAGTTCAAGAAAAGCTATTTTTTGAATCCTTTCGTTACGTTCTTTCATAACAGATTGAATAAAGTGAATGAATTGTTTGTTACCCTTTTGTAGCCGGCTCCCGTGTCCAACATATACAATTCCTTTCATCGTACCACCAAATCTTTCTTCATAATAATGTCTTGTAATTGTTGATCTACGTTATGAAACCCGACTTTATTCGCATAATGTAAAGTTGAAACGTCGGTATACGAGAATGGAAGAGTAAGAATATCCATAAAGCCAAGGCGTTTTATTTCTGCTAGAAACGTATCAATAGAAGCACGACCTTCAAATACAATGCTATCCCATGAGAATTCAGAAAGCATACGGGAATGAATTTCATCGAAGCGATGATCAATTGTGTACTCATGGGTCATCATATAGGAACCAGCACCAATTTTTTCTTGAATAACAGCGATTCGGTTAATGTTTCGTCCTAAATAAATCGTTGTATTCGAAGAAAACTGCGCAGGTTTACTTAACAATCCATATTGCATAAGCTTTTCTTGAATAGAAAGGTTCATATATTGAAGTTCCGCCTGTAAGGAACGAATATCTTTCTGGTGTTTGCTACATGATCGCATCAATATTTCTACACTTTCAGCTGAACAAAAAACAAGGCGATCAACGTTAAAAATCTTATTGATTTGTTCAGAGGTTAAAGTGTATTCTTTCTTTTTGAAAGTTGGGATTTGATATATTTCTGCACCGGCTTCTTGTAACTTTTGCTTCATTAAACTTGTTTTATTTGTTGCGGCTGCAAATAAAACTTTTTTACCATGTAATGGTTTACGTTCTTTCCAAGCGATTTGATTCCGCAAAGTAACAACATCACCAACAATTGTCATGGAAGGGTTAGAAATATTTTCGTTTTTGGCGATAGGGACAATGGTGGAAAGTGTCCCTGTGACAACGCGCTGTTTACCAGTTGTACCCCATTCAATGACTGCTACTGGCGTATCGCCTTTCTTTCCTGCTTGTAGTAAGTTTTCACAAATTGTAGGTAAGTTTTTTATACCCATGTAGTAGGCGATTGTGTCTCTATTGTGAGATGAATTATATTTTCCATGATCGGTTAAAGGACCTTTTGCATGTCCGGTTAGTAAAGTGACGCTATTACTGTAGTCGCGGTGGGTGAGGGGAATACCTGCATAGCTACTAGCGGCGATGCTAGATGTAATACCTGGTACAATTTCATATGGAATATTTGCTGCTGCTAAAGTTTCTGCTTCTTCACCAACACGGCCAAAAATAGATGGATCTCCGCCTTTTAAACGCACAACGGTTTTTTCTTCTTTCGCAAATTGAAGGAGGTGTGCGTTAATCATTTCTTGTCGCATAGTATGATTCTTTGGCATTTTCCCGCAATAAATAAGTTCACATGTTTCTTTTGTATAATTAAGAAAGGTAGGATTTAATAAGCGGTCATATAAGACGATATCTGCACGCTTTAAGCAATCTATCGCTTTTTTTGTAATAAGCCCTTCATCACCTGGTCCTGCACCAACTAAATATACATATCCGCTCATATTCGCACCTCATTTGCTTTTATTTAATAAGGAAGCCAGGAGAGGCTTCCTTTTGTAAATCACATGTATATATAAATATCCCCGTTAATAACTTCTACTTCATACGTTTGAATACAACCGTCATCCGGTTTTTGAACTTCCCCAGTTATTAATGAGATTTTCCAATCATGCAGTGGGCAAAAAACGAATTCCCCGGATACAATTCCTTCTGCTAATGGTCCATTTTTATGAGGACAACGATTTTCTACAGCTCGAATATCGCCATTTGAAAGACGAAATAGGGCGATAGACATGTCTTTCATTTGCACCTCTTTACCAATTTGAATAGGAAGGTCTTTTGCACGCATAACTTTTATTTTTTCTTTCATTTGTACCATATGGATCACGGCTCCTTATTTCACATTTTCTACTTCATACATCACTTTCAATGATTTTGTTTCTAGCGCCTGTCCCCATGCTTCTTTATATGTGCTACGAGCTGTTTGGAAACGCCCATTTAGCATAGTAATCATACTTGTATCTTGTAGTATTTCTTTTATGTGATCGAAGCCTAATCGTTCTGTCCAATAGGCAGTACGCTCCCCATAAATACCAGTTTCACGATAATATTGTACGTAAGCTGTAGCGATGCGAAGAACATCGTCTTCAGTAGGGACAATCATTACAAAATCAGCTTCACGTACTTCTGTACCACCATTTCCGCCGATATAAAGCTGATATCCATTTTCAACACAAACAACGCCAAAATCTTTCGTTAGTACTTCAGCACAGTTACGTGGACAACCCGTTACACCCATTTTCATTTTATGAGGTGTATCTACCATTTCTAATGATTGTTCAAGGAGCATACCAAGTCCTAATGAATCTTTCGTACCGAAACGACAGAAGCGAGAACCAACACATGATTTTACATTACGAAGAGATTTTGAATACGCATATCCAGATGTCATATTTAAGTCAGCCCATACATTAGGTAAATCTTGTTTCTTAACACCATATAGGCCGATTCGACTTGCACCTGTAATTTTCACGAGGGGGACGTCATATTTTTTCGCAACTTCGGCAATTTTCATTAAATCATCTGCTGTTGTGACACCTCCATACATACGTGGAATAACAGAAAATGTACCATCATGCTGGATGTTACCATTCATTCTTTCGTTAACGAAACGGGATGATTTATCATCTGCATATTCTTTTGGAATCGCCATACGCAAATAGTAGTTTAAAGCAGGACGACATTTCGAACATCCGTCTTCATGTGCAAAACCAAGAACATTTCGTACTTCTTTTGGTGATTTTAAACCTTTCTCATGAATCGCCGCCACAACTTCATCACGTGATAAAGTTGTACATTCACACATACCAGCAGATTGTGCAGAGGCATCAAAAGCATCCCCAAGTGTATGAGATAAAATTTGTTCAACAAGTGGACGACATTTACCACAAGACCCCGCGGCTTTCGTGCATCCTTTAACTTCTTCAAAAGTAGTTAACTCTTGTTCTGAAATGGCATGAACTATTGTGCCTTTCGTAACGCCATTACATCCACAAATAGTGTCATCAGCACTCATAGTAGCGACGTTAAGTTCACTTTCTTCACCAGCTTTGTGAAGAAGGGAAGCTGCTGTATATTCTTGTATATCTTCTTCTTTCTTTAACATGCTAAAGAGACGTGTACCATCAGCAGTATCACCATATAAAACGATACCAACGACTTTATTGTCACGAATTAATACTTTTTTATAGGAACGTTTACATTCATCAAAGATTGATATTGCTTTCGTTTGATCATCTTCATAAATTTGACCAGCAGAGAATAAGTCGCAGCCTGCAACTTTCAATTGCGTACCGACGATACTGCCTGTATATCCATTAGTTTGTAAATTTGTAATATGTTTTGCTAATATGGCACCTTGTTCATAAAGTGGAGCAACAAGTCCATATGCAATACCGTCATGTTCTGCACATTCTCCAACTGCATAAATGGATTCATCATTTGTTTGCATATAGTCGTTGACTACAATGCCGCGATTTACAATTAAACCAGCGTCTTTTGCTATTTGAGTATTCGGGCGTATGCCGATAGCCATCACGATTAAATCACAATTTATAATTTCACCATCTTCAAATTGAATACCCTCAACATGATCTGTACCAAGAATTTCTACAGTTTTCTTTTCCATGAGAAATTTCATGCCTTGCGATTCTAAATCCTCACGCAGTAGGGAAGCTGCTTTTTTATCTAGTTGTTGTTCCATTAAGCTCGGCATTAAATGAACAACATGTACATTCATTCCTAAGTCAATGAGGCCTCTTGCGGCTTCTAAACCAAGTAATCCACCACCAATGACAACGGCCTTTTTCTGTTCTTTAGCAGTGTTTATCATAAATTGTGTATCTTCAATTGTTCGAAATCCTGTTACACCAGGAAGTTTCGAGCCTTCAACAGGCAATATAAAAGCACTAGAACCCGTTGCGATAATGAGTTTATCGTATGTAAGAGTACGTTTTTTTTCTGTAACAATGACCTTTTCTTCTCGGTTAATACTTTGAACTCTTTCGTTTGTATATAAAGTTATTTTATTTTCTTCGTACCAACTATATTCATTCATAATGATATCTTGCATATTTGTTTTGCCTTGTAGAACATGAGAGAGCATAATGCGATTGTAGTTTGGGTGCGGTTCATCTCCAAAAATAGTAATATCATATAAATCACGATCTTGTTTTAATATTTCTTCCATACAGCGTATTCCAGCCATACCATTTCCAATCATAACCAAATGTTGTTTCATTTTCATTTCCCCTTTTCAATGTGAAAAATTGAACAAAGAACTGTATTTTTATTATAGGATATAAAAAAATGGGGAGGTGTGATATTTGTCACATTTTTTGGAAGTTCACAAATTGTTTAAATTTGGATTTTGTGTAAAAAGAAGAAACTAAAGAAATATTTGTTTAACCCACTATTTGTGAGAAGCGGGCCCCCTACCTCAAGATTCTAGGAAAAGTAAAGAAGGAAAGGTAGAGAGCTGCCCGTAAAATTCCGATTCGTTAGGGTTAATAATTAGTGGGGGATGGATAAACCCCCACTAATTAAAGTTTCACTTTATTAAAGAACTTTAGCTTCTAAAGTATTGGCATCAATAATGTAACAGCCCTTTTCATCAAGTTCGATTAATTTTTTTCGTTTTAACTGACTTAGTGTTCGACTAACCGTTTCTCTTGATGTACCAATCATATTGGCAAGCTCTCGATTTGTAAATTGTGTTTTTAGTGTGTATGTATCATTTACTTGTATACCATTTGATTTACATAAGCGAAGTAATAACATAATAATTTGTTCATACGTATCATGAAAAATTTGTTCTTCTAATCTGTTCTGAAGATCTATAATTTTTTCTCCTAGAACTTTAAACAATTTAATACATAATTGAGGATGCTGAATCAGAATCTTCTCAAAATCGGCGATGGGAGTAACGATTAGTTGAGCAGTTTCAATTATTTCGGCATGAGCGGGAAAGACACCTTGCCTAAAGAAACCAGCGTGTGGAAACATTTCTCCAGACTGAAGGACAGCAACAATTTGCTCTTTTCCAGTTGCGTCTGTTTTTTGTATTTTCACTTTACCTGAGTGAATAAAGAAAACACGGTCAAGTGGATCACCTTGCATAAATACAAATGACCTGGATTTATATATTCGTAATCGTGAAATATTTACAATAGGCTGTAGCTCTTTTTCTGAAAGTTCTTTAAAGAGGAAGACCGCTCGTAAATGTTTTGTAATCATTTCTTCTTTCATATATGTAACTCCTTAATCATTTCAGGTTAATTTCTTTGATAAATAAAATTATATCAAGCTGTTCAATGGAATAGTGGGAGAAAGTGTAAACGTTTTTCACAAAATAAAAAGGTATTATGATCAAACAAAAAACAGGACATGAGCATTTTTACTCATGTCCTGTTTTCTTATTTAAGCTTTTGCAATTGCACGCGGAAATAAAATGTTATTTTCTAAATGAATATGCTCAAATAAATCAGATTCAAGAGCTTCAAGGCGCTGGTAAACAAGTCGATAAGTACCGCAAGCTCCTTCTGGTGGAGTAAAGTCATTTGTCACTTTACGAAGTTCTTTAATAATATTTCCTGCGTGGTTATGTTCATTTTCTAACTCATTTACTACTTTACTTAATTTTACATAGTTTTCATCAGTTGGATTTTGTTCGAACTCTAAAATTAATGGGAAATCTTCCGTTTCTTCTTTAATTAAATGTTGTTCTAATTCAATCTTAAGTTCATGAAATAACTTATGAATTTGAGCTAGATGAGGCTGACCTGCCCCATGAACGCGTAATACTTTCGTCACATATGGACTTAACTGTGGCAATTCTTCATTTAAATAGCGATGATGCTTATTTATAACGTAATCAATCAATTCACGATAAGAAGCATTTTTCCAATCAATTTCAGATTCGTTTAATAGTTTCGTTTTATGGTAAAGCGTATTTAACTCTGTGAGTACCTTTGATGCTGATAAATTTCTTTCATTCATTGCATCAATAAGTGGTCTATTACCACCACAACAAAAGTCTATTCTATATGATTTAAAAAGATCACTAGCTTTCGGAAATTGTGTGACAATCTCACCGACAATAGAAGTTTCAGTAAATGTATGTTCCATATGAATGCCTCCATAAAGTTTAAATGTAATATCTAAACAAAGAATAGCAATAAATTAAAATCAATGTGGTGATATAAATCACTTATTATGTGTCATTTTTGAAAATAATTAAATCTTCTTGTTTACGAGCTTTTTCGTCCGCTTCTTCCTTTGCTGCTTCTTTTTTCAGAAGAAGGAGCTGAAATACTTGTTAGCGCAACAAAAATGACAAACAAAATAGCTGTAATAATAGTCGGTTTATTTCTAGCTTTAGGTGTACTAAGATGTTCTTAATTTAAATCTCTATAGTAAAGAGGAAGGGATAAGCCTTACCTCCCTTTCTATTACATAATATAATTATGTAAACTTAAATGTTGTTTTTGTAATAGCACGTTTAAAATGGACATGCATATACTATAATGTTTCACTGGCTGTTAGTAATAAAAGGTAGTTTTAATAAGTGCATGCAGTGATGTTTTTTAAGATATGAAAATAAAAGAGGTGCTACTATATATGAAAAGAAGAACATTTGATATTCCGGTTACATTGCGAAGAGAATGGTTTTTAATAGAGTTAGCGTATTTAACAAAAAAATACGGAATTGAAATTGCAACTAGCAAAATGGAAGCTACACCGTTTTTGAAGGATCTAGTTACAGAATCAAAAATAGGGGTAGGGCTACAATACGATAAATATGATGATGAGTATATAATTGAAATTTAAGTAATACACGTCATAAAAAGAAATGCTTAATAATATTGGCCTGTTTGAAGATTAACAATGAAAAGGAATTATGTTATAAGTAATTATGAATAAGGCAGATTCTATATGTAGAATCTGCTTTATTAAAAAATAATTCTAGTTAGCTAGCCTCTTTCTAATGTTTTTCCTACATATTTCTCTTGAGTTATTCCAAAAGATTCACGAAGGATACGAGCATATTCTTCGGTTTCTATCGGTCGTTTATTTTTTGTGCCTTTAAAGGTTTCTGTATAATTTTTTTTCGTTAATGATATGTGACCATAATTAGTTAGTTTACAAGTAATAGCCCCTTTATTAAATGGAGACTCTTTATGCTCTACAATCACTTTTTGAATGTTATTCACTTTGTTCTCGTCTATTGGATCTATAGTGAAGGCATAGCCTATTTTCCATTCATTTGAAGGCTTAGATTGCAAGAAACTAGTAAATTCTCCGTTAGCCCCTTTTTTCATTTCTAAAATATGTGTACCTTTTCGAGTATTTCGTTTGCGAATTCGATATTCTCCTGTTTGAGAAGATACGACTTCTCCGTTAAATGGGACCGGATGTAAAGGGAGATGAGATGCAAAACCTGCATCCACAATATAATCTGTATTATCATGATTTAATATGATAATGACATGACCATCATCGGGTTTCCATTTATTATGGTAAAGATCGTAAACAGTACCGGCTACTTTGTATACTTGAAATCCACAATCAATTAAAAAGTAATACAGTAAGGAATTTAATTCATAACAAAGACCTCCACGTTTTTGAATAAGTAACTTTTCTACTAAGTTATCTTTTGAGACGTTTTGAATAGTACCAGCCATAATATCAAGATTTTCATAGGGGAGAATCATTCCCATTTTTAAGAGAATTTCATCTAAATCATCAAATGTTATTTCTTTTGCGGGAATTTTTAATCGTTTAAAAAACTCCTTTTGTAAATTGGTCATCATAAAGCATTCTCCTTTCTAATTACAGAAGTTTCTTCTGCTCACCGATAGGTTAGTACTTTTAAAAGGTTAATTCAAGTCTGCGAAAATTATCATAATATATGTTTCTGGAAATGTTATTATTTATTTCGAAATTTCAGTTTGTTTTTTAATTATAGGAAAGCCTTTCAATATAAGATTCTTTTAATTTGGTATATATTTAATTAAAAGAAAGGGTATATCTTCCTTGTGTTTTTAAATAACTAACTAGTGATAAAATGTTTTTTTGCTAAAATTTTTTCAAGATTTGTATGCTTTATATAAACAATAAAGGAAATATATTTGGATTTAGTGAATTTAACAATTATTGAGAAACTTTTTTGTCGTGTCCTTTCAAAAGGAAGAGATGGAAACAAAGAGAATAAAGTTTGTTAAGGAAGAGGGTGTGCTAGTAATCTCTTGAAAATAGGGCTAAAATCTTTTTCGAGTAAAAAGATTATCTATTATTATGGGAAAAAAGATACAAATTATTACAAAGAGCACCTTCTTTTAAAAAGAGTGGGGGGAGTAACATGCGATTGATGAGAAGATGTGTTGCCTTACTAATTATATTTTTTATCATGACTTCAATGATTAGCGTTAATGTACAGGCAGAAGTTGTAAAAGAGCTTGGAAAGGGGTTTCCTGGTACAAAAGTATTTACACCTGGTGAATGGTTTTTAGGTCAAAAACCAGCTAATTATGATGAAAATAAGCCTCCAGTTCTCTTTGTACAAGGAAGGAATAGTAATGCTGATAGTTGGTATGAAAAGACAGTATATCACGATATAAATGATATGTATGACTATGCTTTGAAAGCAGGTTATCAAACCGTATTTATTCAACTATATGATGCTGCAGGGAAAGGGTCGGCTAGTCAGTGGGACAACGGAAAATTGTTAGCACAAAAACTTGAAGAAATATATAATCATTTCGGTAAAAAAGTTAATATTGTAGCACACAGTAAAGGTGGCATCGATACACAAGCGGCATTAGTTGGATACGGCGCGAATCGATTTGTTGGGAATGTTGTAACACTCGCTACGCCGCATCACGGATCAAATTTAGCAGATTTATCATATAGCTGGTGGGCAGGATGGCTTGCTTCTATATTAGGTCAAAAAGATGATGGTACGTACTCGTTACAAATAGGGGAAATGGCAAAATTCCGTTCAACAATAGATAACAATCCAGCAGTTAAATTAAACCGTTACTATACGGCTACTGGGACAAGCTGGGGACCAGTATTTTCTGCTTTATCTATGGGTGGGTTATATTTGTCATCGTACGGTTCGAATGATGGATTAATAAATGAATGGAGCGCTAAGTTATGGTACGGCACACATTTATTTACAGATTCAAGGTTTGATCATGACAATATACGAAAAGGATCAGCTGTTTTTGCAAGAATTGAACCATATTTACGTACTACAAATGCATTCATGCCATCTTTAGTAGTACCAAGTAATAGTTCAGAAGAAAATATAGAACAATTAAATACAACTTCTAATCAAAATATTTTAGGAGGGGAATTGCCGCAAAATCAGTGGATAGAACAATCTGTTGCGGTTGATAAAAAGGCAGAAGGAATAGTTTCTGTATTAACTGCTTCTTCTGATGTAGAAATACAACTGATATCTCCAAAAGGAAAAGTGTATACAAATAAAGATAGCGCTATAACTACTGGTGAAGGTGAATCTTTCTTTAATGGGGCGACAATTAGAACATTTAAATTTAATAAAATGGAAGTAGGAGAATGGAAAGTTAAAATGATGGCGAAGCAGTCGAAAGATGCGTACTTAATTGTAAGCGATTACAAAAATAATGCGCCATTCGTACTTCAAATGCCATCAAAAGTAAAAGTAAATAAATCAGAGTATAAACTTAAAAAATCACCTGCTGCACCTGAAATGAAAGGTGATATTTCAATAACAGTAAGAGTCGTTAATAAAGAAGGGAAGCTAGTATCTGAATTTAATGAATTACAAAATGTTAGTACAAATACATTTACAGGTGCTTTGAAAGATATAAAGCAACCAGGAGTATATAACATTACGATGGATATAAAAGGGATGAATAAAGAAGGACAACCTTATAATCGTACGATTGTGAAATCGGTTTATGTGGAAAAATAAGAAAGAATGATTAGGTTTTGATATAAAAAGTACCGAACTGTTGTGGTAGAAGGGTTCGGTACTTTTTTTGTGTTTATCCCGCTATTTGTAACTGCCCAATTGGTGTGGGCTAATCATCAGTGGGGATGGACAAAACCCCCTGCTGATTAAAGTTTCACTTTATTAATCTAATTTCGTGAATCTGCGTCTTCAAACGAATCGGAACCTATAGTGTCCTCTTTTTAATATTTATGATTTATATGATGAGATTGCAGGTATGTCTTTGGATTATTGTTTGATAAATGTAAGGTGTTTCTAAAATGCATATACAAAGGTGTGATTTTGTACTGTATATGTTCACATATTAGCTCACATTTTGTTCACGTACCATATAAAAAAGTATAAGAATCTATAAAAATAATGATTCTGATAAAATTCATTTTGGATGTTAAAAAGTGCCAGGTCCCTTGTGGTATAAGGGACCTGGCACTTTTATATTTTTTATGTTTAATCAAATAAACAATCCTAAAACTGCTCATTCTTCTCCCAAGATTCCACAATATAATGAGCAATCGTCGGGTTAAACCCTTTTCCAACTAAAAACATAATCGCGGCAACCTCTGTTAAAGCGTGTTGGTGTGATGTATATTTCGCTTCATTTAAACCATAATCTACCCAAGGTTTTACGAAATCTAATACAGGTTTCTTTAAGGGTAAAAACTGTGTACCGACAACTTGTTGAATTTGTTGTTGTGTTGGTTCAGTAATAGGTCCAGATGGTAAAATTTGTGGTTGCGTCGAATCAATTGTTGGTGGTGCAGGCGGTGAGACACGTGTGTCATAGTTTGGTTGATACATTTGTTGCTGGTATTGCGGTTGTTGTGGCTTAGATACGTATGGATTTTGTTGATATTGTTGTTTTTGATTTTGTGATACTACATATGGATTTTGCTGATATTGTTGTTCTTCTTGATTTTGTGGTGCTACATATGGGTTTTGAGGATACTCATAATTTGGACGTGTTTCATATGGATTTTGTTGATATTCCATTTCTTGATTTTGCGGTGTTACGTATGAATTTTGTTCGTATTGTTGTTGTATTTCTTGTTCCACATATTGTTTTTCATACCTTTGTTCCTGTTGTAGAGGGTAAGGCGGTTGATTATTATAGAACATGTTTATTCCTCCTTCATGCTGATGCTTACCACCTAGTGTATGGGCGGACAAGAAAATATGTGATGAAAAAATGCGGGCGTGTTACAATAAGAAATTGGGTGAAGATAAAATGATAAAACAAGAAAAAATTCAAAAAACAATTAGTTTTGTAAAACATATTTTAGAAAAAGATGCGAGTGGGCATGATTGGTATCATATTGAACGTGTACATAAACTGGCGATTTCTTTATCCAAGCAAGAAGGTGGAAATCGTTTTATAATTGAAATGGCAGCATTACTTCACGATGTGGCAGATGAAAAGTTAAATGAAAGTGAAGAAGCAGGAATGAAAAAAGTTTTTGGTTGGTTAGAAGAGTTACGTGTTGATGAGGAGGAAAGTAAACATATTCTTCATATTATCGCCAATATGTCTTATAAAGGTGGCCATGGCGGCACAGTTGAGTCACTTGAAGGGAAAATTGTTCAAGATGCGGACCGTTTAGATGCTCTTGGGGCAATTGGAATTGCACGTACATTTGCATATGGCGGAGCGAAAGGAAGATTAATGTATGATCCAACTATTCCGCCGCGTAAAGTGATGACGAAAGAAGAGTATAGAAAAAATAACGATCCATCTTTAAATCATTTTTATGAAAAACTTTTAAAATTAAAAAACTTAATGAATACGAATGCGGCAAAACAAGAGGCCGAAGTTCGTCATCGTTATATGGAACAGTTTATTGAACAATTTATGAAAGAGTGGAATGCACAAATATGAAAATGTTAACTGTGGAGAACTTATCGAAATCATATGGAGAAAAACCGTTATTTGATGGATTATCATTTAGTATTGCAGAAGGACAACGTGCCGGAATTATCGGTGTAAACGGTACTGGTAAATCAACATTATTAAAAATTATTGCAGCAGTTGAAATTCCTGACACTGGCGATATAACACATACACGTGGATATACGATTAGTTATTTATCTCAGCAACCAAATTTTGATGAAAATTTAACGGTACTAGAGCAAGTATTTCATGGTGATACACCGCTAATTCATTTACTTCGTGAATATGAAGAAGCGTTACTACATATTGAAAAAAATCCAAGTAATGAGAAAGTACAAGAACGATTATTTGCAGTTCAACAGCGTATGGATGCGATGAATGCATGGGAAGCAAATGCGAATGCAAAATCGTTATTAACGAAATTAGGAATTACTGATTTTACAGCAACTGTTGGAAATTTATCTGGTGGGCAGAAAAAACGTATCGCGATGGCACAATGTTTTATTGAAACACCTGATTTATTAATTTTAGACGAGCCTACGAACCATCTTGATCATGAGATAGTTGAATGGTTAGAAGAATATTTAGCAAGATACACAGGTGCAGTATTACTAGTAACCCATGATCGTTATTTCCTAGATCGTGTAACGAATCGTATTTTCGAATTAGATAATGGAAAACTATATAGTTATGAAGGGAATTACAGTACGTTTTTAGAAGCGAAAGCATTGCGTGAAGAACAAGAACTTGCACAAGAATCAAAACGTCAAAACTTATATCGCCGTGAACTAGCATGGATTCGCCGCGGTGCAAAAGCTCGTTCAACAAAGCAAAAAGCTCGTATTCAGCGTTTTGAAGAACTGAAAGGGCAAGAAGGACCAGCGGCAAAACAGTCAGTTGATATTGCACTTAACGGAAGTCGTCTAGGGAAAAAAGTACTTGAGTTAAAAGATGTAACGAAAAAATTTGGTGATAAAACGGTATTACACAACTTTAACCATATTGTGAAACCAGGCGATCGTATCGGAATTATTGGAGCGAATGGAAGCGGGAAATCTTCTCTATTAAATATGCTTGCGGGTAAGTTATCTCCTGATAGTGGAGAAATTGAAGTTGGGCAAACAGTAAAAATTGCTTATTATACACAAGAAAATGAAGAGATGAATTTAAATCAGCGTATGATTGAATATATTAAAGAAATTGCGGAAGTCATTCATACGACAGACGGAAAAGTAATCGGTGCGTCGCAAATGTTAGAACGTTTCTTATTCCCACCACATTCACATGGTACACCGCTTGGGAAACTATCTGGTGGTGAAAGAAGACGTTTATATTTATTACGCATATTAATGGGAGAACCGAACGTACTATTACTTGATGAACCTACAAATGATTTAGATACACAAACATTAACGGTGTTAGAAGATTATTTAGAAGATTTCCCAGGAGTCGTTTTAACTGTATCGCATGATCGTTACTTCTTAGATAAAGTAGTGGATGAATTGTTCATCTTTACTGGTGAAGGTGAAGTGCGTGAATTTCTAGGTAGTTATACTGATTATTTAGAAATGGAAAAAACGAGAGAACTTATTGAGAAAACGGAAATGCAGAAAGAGAAAAAGGTAGTAGAGGAAGCGCCGAAACAGCAACGTAAACGTAAACTTTCATATAACGAGCAGCGTGAATGGGAAACAATTGAAGATAAAATTGCAGAGCTTGAAGAAAAACTTGAATCAATTGAAGAAGAACTTGCGAATGTTGGCTCTGATTTTACGAAAGCTCAAGAGTTGTCTGAAGCACAAAAAAACATAGAAGAAGAGTTAGAAAAAACGATGGAAAGATGGAGTGAACTATCCGACATCGTTGAAGGATTAAAATAAAAACAAGCTGCATATATTGAAAAGTAAAGAGAAAAACTTTACACTATTGGTAGAACCTATTTTAGGAGGAAAAAAATGAGAACATCTAATCCAATGTTGAAAAAAGAGGCATTCCGTAAAGAGGGAGCAAGCTCTTCTGCGATGACTATTGGCGGAACAGTAGGAAAAACGTTTATTATGCTTATCTTGCTACTTGCAACGTCTGTCTATTCATACATACAGATGATGCAGGGTACAATGAAAATGCCAGTATTAATTGGTGCATTAGTAGTTGCGGCAATCATCGCATTTGCATCTATCTTCTTCCCGCGAATGTCTCCAATTGGGGCGCCAATCTATGCGGCGGTAGAAGGTATAGTATTAGGAAGTATTTCAGCGATTTATACAATGAAATTTGGTGATTCTATCGTTTTAAACGCTGTATTACTAACAATTTCAATTTTATTTGCAATGTTAGTTTTATATGCAACGCGCGTTGTAAAAGTAACGGATAAGTTCCGTACGGGTGTAATTGCAGCAACAATGGGGATTGCGGTAATGTATTTAATCGTATTCTTACTAAATATGTTTGGTGTTACTGTTCCATACATTCACCAAGGTGGAACAATCGGTATTATCATTAGTGCAGTTGTTATTGTAGTTGCTGCACTAAACTTATTACTAGATTTCGATTTAATTGAAAGTGGTGCCCGTAGCCAAGCTCCAAAATATATGGAATGGTACAGTGCAATGGGCCTAATGATGACTCTAGTATGGTTATACTTAGAAATTCTTCGTTTCGTATCTTACTTTACGAAAAATGACTAGTAAAAAATCCTGCATGAAAAATGCAGGATTTTTTATCCCGTATTAATGGGCAGTAAGACTCCCACNNTAAAAGCCCGATTGGTGAGGTTTCATAATCAGTGGGGGATGGACAAAACCCCCACTGATTAAAGTTTTACTTTATTTTCAAAGATAAATTGAAACTGTTGTATAATATGGATGTTTACAACTCGAACTGAAGGGGATGGGGATGAAAGAGAAGAAAGGGATTTTGAAAAAATTATTATCTAAAAGTTTTTTCATAGAACTAGATGACGCTTTAACGTATCCGTCAGCAGAAGTTATTTGTTCAGCTATCGAAGGATATGCGGCTGAATGTAATGAGCAATTAAAATTTGAGAGTAAAGTGAAGTCGATTATTTTTTATTTAGAAAATGAAATATTTCACGCTGAAATAAAGATGGCTCGCGGGGGATATTACATATCTTGCAGTGAAGTATAATATTTTTTGAAACCATACAAGTTTGAAATATGTATGGTTTCTTTTTTATTTTTGTAAGATATAAAATAATACTTTTTACTTACAAACATATCAATTTGCACTTTTTACCATGCACATATTTTTCTTTACAATGAAGAAAAATGTGTGAGGTGGTATAACTTATGATGAATCGAGTTGTATTAATCGGTAGATTGACAAAGGAACCAGAATTATACTACACAAAACAAGGAATCCCTTATGCACGAATATGTGTTGTGGTAAATAGAGGATTTCGAAATAGTTTAGGTGAACAACAAGTAGATTTTATAAATTGTGTCGTTTGGCGAAGAGCGGCTGAAAATGTAACTGAATATTGTACGAAGGGGTCACTTGTTGGGATTACTGGGCGTATTCATACGAGTAATTACGATGATGAACAGGGAAAGAGAATATATAGAACGGAAGTTGTAATTGAGAGCATTACATTTTTAGAGAGAAGACGGGAGGAGGCATCGCAATAAAATAAGATTTTAAACAATAGGTTCGGAGGAATTAGTTGGAAAGAGTACGATGATGAGAAGAGATTAGCAAAATAAAGCATCCGAGTAGGAGTATAGTGGGATAACATGTTACAATACAGCTAAGAACACGCAATGAAGGAGAGTATATTTACGTGAAGATTAAAGCGATTGAACCGACGCCGAGTCCAAATACAATGAAAGTTATTTTGAATGAAGTATTACCACCAGGAGCACGTAATAATTATACAAATAAAAATGCAGTGCAAGCACCAGTGCAAGCACCAGTGCAAGTGCAAGAAATTTTGAAAATTGAAGGCATTAAAGGTGTATACCATGTTGCAGACTTTTTAGCAGTGGAACGTAATGCGAAGTATGACTGGAAAGTTTTATTACAACAAGTTCGTGCTGTTTTCGGTGAAGAAATAGTGGAAGAAAGCGAAGAACAACAACTATCTCATTTTGGAGAAGTGAAAGTGTTTATTCAAATGTTCTTTACTATCCCGATGCAAGTAAAATTAACAGATGGAACGACGGAAGAACGTGTTGGTTTACCAGATCGTTTTAAAGAAGCAATTATGAAAGTGCAAATGTCTGCACCAAACGTTGTAAAAGAACGTAAATGGGTAGAGCAAAGTACACGTTACGGTAATTTTGAAGAAATCGGGAAAGAAGTTGTAGAAGAAATCGTTGCTGCGTATTCAGAAGAACGTGTAAATGAAACGGTTAAAGAATTATTAGATCAAGCAGGTGCTGTTGAAGTAATGATTCAAAAGCGTGAGCCATATAAAGTAACAGAAGAGATGATGAAAGATTCTGATTGGAAAAAGCGTTACGCATCTTTAGAACAAATGGATCCAACGGAAGAGGATATGCAAGTATTGAAAATGGCGTTAGATGATGAGAAAGTATCTATTCGCCGCTTAGCAACAGCTTATTTAGGTATGATAAAAGGTGAAGAAGTATTGCCGTTATTATATAAAGCGTTATTAGATCGTTCTGTAAGTGTTCGCCGTACTGCAGGAGATTGCTTATCAGACGTAGGTGATCCAGCAGCGATGTTCGTTATGATTAAATCTCTGAAAGATCCAAGTAAATTAGTACGCTGGCGTGCAGCTATGTTCCTATTTGAACTTGGAGATGAAAGTGCTATTCCAGCACTAAAAGTAGCGCAAGATGATGCGGAGTTTGAAGTAGCGATGCAAGCTCGTCTTGCATTGGAGCGTATTGAAGGCGGCGAAGAAGCGAAAGGATCAGTTTGGAAACAAATGACGGAGTCTCGTAAAGGGAATAATATATGATCGTTTTCTATGATAGTTGGTGTCCGATGTGTACTGCAGTTGCAGAGCGCACGAAAAGGCTAGATAAAAAGGGAAAGATGGAGTTTGTTTCATTCCGCGATGAAGATGTAGTTGAGGAGTATGAGCTTTCTCAAGAACTACAAAGTAAGATGGAACAAAGATTGTATATTTTTAAAAATAATAAGTGGTATGATGGTATTCATAGCATAAACATATTAACAAGGGCCGTCCCATCTTATTGGTTTGCAGTGCCTTTTATAACACTGTCTATCGCACTCGGATTTGGAAGTAAAGTATACGATTATATCGCTAACAATAGAAAACTTGTCCCAGTTGGACATTGCTGTGAAGGGGTTTGTGAAATCCCTAGAAAAAAATGAAATCGTCACTATCTTTCTTTTGCACCTATTAATAGAGCGTGATATGATGAATTTGGAATGAAAGTTGAAGGAGAGATTACAAGATGTCAAATGCCTATGAAGAATATATGCGTCAAATGGTAATTCCAATGCGCCAAGAGTTAGTGCGCTCTGGATTTGAAGAGTTAACTACAGATGAAGCTGTTACAGAATTTATGGAAAAGGCAACGGGTACAACTTTAGTAGTTGTAAACTCCGTTTGTGGTTGTGCAGCTGGTTTAGCACGCCCATCAGCAGGTCAAGCGGTTGTACGTGCTGAAAAACAACCTGATCATCTTGTAACTGTATTTGCAGGTCAAGATAAAGATGCTACTGCAAAAATGCGTGAATACTTCGGAGAAATTCCTCCGTCTTCACCATCTATGGCATTACTAAAAGGAAAAGAAGTTGTTCACTTCATTCACCGTCATGAAATTGAAGGTGCAACTATGGATGAAATTATTACGAACTTAGAACAAGCTTTTGAAAAGAATTGCTAAAGAAGGGGGAGAGTAAATCTCCCTCTTTTCTTTATATAGAGGTGAAACAATGATAGTAACAACAGCAGGAAGAACAAATGAAGAAATGACAGCTTATGCAAAAAAGGTAGCGGAAGAATTAAATCGTTCTTTCGTTACACGTAATGATATTCCTATTCACAAACTGCATGAACAGTATGAACAAGATGTACTTGTCGTAGGGAAAAACCGATTGGCGATTTATCCAAAAGGTGCGAAAGAGTCGTTTTTCTTTCATCCAAACTCAGCGATGTTTCGTGTAAAAAGGTTAATGCGAGGAGAACATGATCCGTTTGTACAAGCTGCTAAATTAGAGAGAGGAATGACAGTATTAGATTGTACGCTCGGTATGGCGTCAGATAGTATTGTAGCTAGTTATATTGTTGGTGAAAATGGGAAAGTAACGGGACTTGAAGGAAACGAATATATGGCTTATATCATGGGGAAAGGTTTGCAAACGTGGTCTTCCTCCGTATCTGAAATCGATGAGGCAATGCAAAGAATCGATGTAAAGCAAACAGACCATTTCGCATTTTTAGCACAATGTGCAGATAATAGTTATGATGTCGTTTATCTGGATCCGATGTTTGAAGGAACCGTTATCGAATCAGATGGAATAAAAGGATTAAAACACTTCGCTTTGTACCATGATATTACTGATGAAACAATTGCGGAGGCGAAGCGTGTGGCGAGAAAACGTGTCGTTCTGAAAGATCATTTCCGTAGTTCAAGATTTGAAAAGCACAATTTCCACGTATACAAAAGAAAAAGCGCTACGTTTCATTTTGGTGTAATTGATCCTTGCTAATTGTTTGAAAAGATGTATAATAAGCAATAATTAATTAAATATACTATCTGTGATGAAGAGAGTAATCTTTTTCAGAAGGAAAGCGAGCTAGGGGTGGTGTGAGCCTAGTGCGGAAGAAAAAGATGAAGCGCACTTCGGAGATGCTTCTTGAACGAATAGTAGAGTAAGCCGAGGCCCCCTGTCCTCGTTATAAACGGGAAAGTGGTTCGGAATGAACAACAAGGGTGGTACCACGGGTTAAAACTCGTCTCTTATATAGAGACGAGTTTTTTGTGCTTGAAAAATAAGGAGGGTGCAGTATGGAGTATAAAACACAGTTTGCGAAAAATTTATCAAATATTCTTGCGAATGAATTAACGCAAAATCAAATTTTAGATTTAATCGAAACACCGAAGCAAGATGAATTCGGAGATGCAGCGTTCCCATGTTTTTCACTAGCGAAGCAATATAAAAAATCACCAGCAACCATTGCAAAGGAAGTTGCGGAGAAATTAAATGATCCGTTCTTTACAAAAGTTGAGGCTGTTGGTCCTTATGTAAATGTATTTTTCAATCGTGAAACTGTAAGTGATGCAGTATTAAAAATGATTTTAGCGAAGAAAGAAGAATACGGTCAAAATCACTTTGGATGTGAAAAAACGGTAGTTATCGATTATTCCTCTCCTAATATCGCGAAACCTTTTTCGATGGGGCATTTACGTTCTACAATGATCGGAAATTCGCTGAAACATATCGCAGAAAAATGTGGGTATGAAGTGGTAGGAATTAATTATATTGGAGATTGGGGAACGCAGTTTGGAAAGCTAATTACCGCATATAAAAATTGGGGCAATGAAGAAGTTGTTAAGGAAGATCCAATACGTGAATTATTTAAGTTATATGTTCAGTTTCATGAAGAAGTAAAAGAGAACGAAGAACTAGGAGAAGAAGGGCGTGCTTGGTTTAAAAAATTAGAAGAAGGTGATGAAGAAGCAGTCGAGCTTTGGAATTGGTTCCGTCACGAATCATTAAAGGAATTTTCTCGCATTTATGAACTTCTCGGTGTAGAATTTACTAATTTTCAAGGAGAAGCGTTTTATAATAATTTAATGGAAGATTTTATTGAGATTTTAGAGGAACATGATTTGCTTGAAGAATCTGAAGGCGCATTAGTCGTTAATTTAGAAGAAGAGGGTATGCCTCCTTGTTTAATTAGAAAATCAGATGGTGCGACTATTTATGCAACACGTGATTTAACGGCAGCTTTATATCGTCAAAACACATATGGATTTCATAAAGCGTTATATGTAGTTGGTCCAGAACAAAGTTTACATTTTAATCAATTTTTCACTGTATTAAAAAAGCTTGGCTACAATTGGGTTGATGGGATGGAACATGTACCGTTTGGCTTCATTTTAAAAAACGGTAAGAAAATGTCGACACGTAAGGGAAGAGTTATTTTACTTGAAGAAGTACTTGAGGAAGCAATTGAGCTTGCAAAACAAAATATTGAAGAGAAAAATCCAAACTTAAAACAAAAAGAAGAAGTAGCAAAGCAAGTTGGTGTTGGAGCGATCATCTTCCACGATTTAAAAAATGAGCGTATGCATAATATCGAATTTTCATTAGAAAGTATGTTGAAATTTGAAGGAGAAACAGGACCATATGTACAGTACACACACGCACGTGCTTGCTCTATTTTAAGAAAAGAAAGTGTAGAATTTGAAACGTGTATTTTTGCATTACATGATGATTATAGCTGGAGCGTCGTAAAATTACTTAATAAATTCCCGCAAGTAATTGAAGCAGCCTTTAACAAAAATGAACCATCCATTATTTCAAAATACGTGTTAGATGTAGCACAAGCATTTAATAAATATTACGGTAATGTCCGTATATTAGAAGAGAACGAAGGGAAAGACAGTAGACTCGCATTAGTTTACGCTGTGACGGTTGTGTTAAAAGAGGGATTACGTTTGCTTGGGGTGGAGGCTCCTGAGGAGATGTAAAAATAAATAGGTATACGTATCATAGTAGAGGGGAAGTTAGGTGGGAGATAACTTCCCGTAAAAGCCCGATTGGTGAGGGCTCATAATCAATGGGGGATGGACAAAACCCCCACTGATTAAAGTTTCACTTTATTAAAACTAAACTTTCCTGGAATTATTTAAAGTGTAGGAATGTCTTTATGAAATGGAGAATTGTAATGTTATATATAAAAGAAGGCGTTAGACTTGGAGACGTACGATTGGAACAGTAAACTCACATATTTAAAAAATACGAGGGATTTGTATTATAATGACGATTATTTAAGCTCTCTAGTGAATTCAGTTTGGGAAATTTCTGAGCCGGTACATATTGTGGATTATAGTATGGAAGATATGCATTTGAACATGAAATTTATATAGAAGCGATTTCTAGTTTTCGTTCATCATTACAAACGGATGCAGAACAGCCGATTGCTTGGAGTTTTCTCGCTACTGAAGTCAATTGAATTTGGGCAGCAAGAGGGATTAGTCACAAACTAATATAAAAAGTCGTGGCTTTTTGTAAGCCACGACTTTTTATTTACTTAAGAACTGGTACTAGTAACTAAAGCCAGATTAATGATAGTGTGAATATATACGCATTCCATTTACTTTTTTGTGTCTTTAAAAACAAAATGCTCTTTAAATTTTCTAGATTCAACTTTTTGACCGTTTCGCATAGAGCGGAAAGGGTGTTCTTGCCACGTAATAATAACGTCGACTTCATCTGCTTTTGTAGCAACAGGGAAGTTAGTACGTCTAAATCCAGTTTTTCCGCTTGCTAAACGACTTTCTTTTAGGGAAAAAAGTTCGTATTTTGTTTTCGTATTTGGTTCATTGCGGAAGACTTCAACTTGTATGTTATATACTTCATTTTCTCCAACATTCTTTACTGAAAAATGATATGATTGAAATTCATCTTTTTTAGTTTGAAGCATATTCTTGCTTATTTTTTTCGGTTCATCAATATTCACCTGCCATTGATCAGAATTTTGAGAGATTGGTAAAGACTTTGGTGAATATGCGTATGTTCCATTCACTACAATTAGGCATAATAAAAGGAGGAAGAAACAAAATGCTTTTTTCATATGTACACCTCCGCTACAAATTTGATATTAATATGCGTGGGAAATATAAAAAATATGTAATAAAATAGAAAAATACTTATAGAACATTAAAAAGACTAGTGTAAATTTAAATGGGCAAATAATAATAGAACATAAGAAATACACATATATAACTGTATAGGAAGAGTGTTTAATAAAAAGAAAAAATAATAAATAAAAAGGCTTGCGTTTTATAAAATGAAGAGATAGAACACTCTGCAAATATAAAAAGTAATGATTAGGAAAAGTACATGATGCAAGGGTCTAAAGAGAGCAGCCGATTGCTGGGAAGGTTGTGATCCCACATGATGGAAAGACACCTGTGAGTGTTGCCTTGAACGTGGTTATTAGTAAAAGCAAACGGTACCTACCGTTATCAGGACTGAGATGGTCATTATGGCAATTTGGGTGGTACCACGGAAAAAATCCGTCCCTAAGTTTATATAAAAATCCTTTTCGACAAAAAATTTAATATATACCTTGACAGTTACAAATATAACCGATATACTTCATAGTAATTTCAAAAGAAACTAAATTCAGAATATTAAAGTGCGTTGAATAGGAGTAGTAAGGTCATGTATTTGTACAGAGAGCTATGGGTTGGTGTGACATAGTCAAATGACATCCTGAACTCGCCTAGGAGCAGTAAGATGGAACGGAATCACATTCTTAGTAAATCTTAACGGTTAACCTTCGATATTAGGTTTGTAATCAAACGATTACTACTAAGGTGGATTCAAAGTGGAATCAATAAGAGTGGTACCGCGTTAAGTAAATGGCTTAGCGTCTCTTTATATAGAGATGCTAAGCCATTTTTTATTATATAGAGAAAGAAATGGAGGGTTTATTTGGATAGGTTCGCAAAATTCATTTATACATATAAAAAGATTTATTTAGGAGGAAAATAAGATGAAACAGACGGAGCAATGGACTTCGAAATTAGGATTTATAATGGCTGCAGCAGGGTCAGCAATTGGACTTGGCGCAATATGGAAGTTTCCTTATATTGCTGGGAAGAGCGGGGGAGGAGCATTCTTTTTAATCTTTATACTATTTACTATATTAATTGGGCTACCGCTACTTATAGCTGAATTTATGATTGGACGCAGTACACAGAAACAAGCAGTTGGAGCATTTAAAAGTATCGCACCAAATACAGGATGGCACTGGATTGGACGTCTTGGCGTTGGAACGTGTTTTATATTACTGTCATTTTATAGTGTTGTAGGGGGATGGGTATTAATTTATTTATTCAGGGGAGTAACTGGACAACTTATTACTCCGGGACAAAATTATGGTGCGTTATTTACTGAAACAATTGGAAATCCCGCTTGGGCAATTATGGGCCATTTCGCTTTTATGTTCATTACGATATGGGTTGTATCAAAAGGTGTACAAAATGGAATTGAAAAAGCAAGTAAATATATGCTACCGGCATTGTTCGTTTTATTTGTCGCTCTTATTATTCGTTCATTAACATTGGATAATGCGATGCAAGGAGTGAAGTTTTTCTTGCAACCAGATTTCTCAAAGATTACTTCAGAAAGTATTTTGTTCGCAATGGGCCAATCATTTTTTGCGATTAGTATTGGTATTTCAATTATGGTTACGTATAGTTCCTATTTAAATAAAAAAGAAAGTTTACCAAAATCAGCAATAACAATTGTTGGATTAAATTTATTCGTTTCTTTATTTGCAGGTCTTGCTATTTTTCCAGCAGTATTTTCATTGGGGATGGAGCCGACAGAAGGGCCTGGACTACTATTTATCGTATTACCATCTGTATTTAGTCAAATTCCATTCGGCGGATTGTTCTTAACAGTATTTCTTGCGCTATTTACATTTGCGACATTAACATCAGCGTTCTCTTTGCTTGAAACAGTTGTTTCAGCATTGGCGAACGGGAAGCAAGAAAAAAGAAATAAACTTTCTTGGATTATTGGTTTTTGTATTTTTCTAGTAGGTATTCCATCAGCCCTATCATTTGGTATATGGAGTGATAATACGATTTTTGGAAAAAATATTTTTGATGCAGTAGACTTTTTATCTAGTAATATATTAATGCCATTAGGAGCACTATTTATTAGTATTTTTGTATCAATCAAAATGGAGAAGAAAGTGCTAGAAGAAGAATTTTTTGTAGGTGGAAATTACGGAAGGAAAGTATTCACTTGTTGGGCATTTTTACTTCGATTTATAGCGCCACTTGCAATAATCATCGTCTTTTTAAATGTAATAGGGATTATTTAGGCTCAAATGTTATAATATTCAGTGAAGTAAGGTGATGATAATAAAAACGAATGTGATTGAAGTTGGGAAATACATGAACATTAGAGGGAAAAAACTATATGTCGAAACACATGGATCTCCTGAAAATAAAGCAGTCCTATACTTGCATGGTGGACCGGGAGAGAGTTGCTATGATTTTTCATTTCATCAAGGGGAACGTTTGAAAAATTCCTTATATGTAATTATGATAGATCAAAGAGGGGTTTGTCGGTCAGAAGGAATTACTGAGGATGAAGCTTTTGGATTAAATGATTTGATTGAAGACTGTGAGGAACTAAGAAAGGTATTGCAAATTGAAAAGTGGTCTGTAATTGGACATTCTTTCGGTGGCTATTTAGCATTGTTATATGCATTGATATATCCAAATGCAATAGAGAAAATAATATTTGAAGGGCCGACTTTTGATTTTGCATTAACAAGTAAAGCCCTATTAAAAAAGACAGGAGATTTATTAAGAAAGTATGGAAAGAGGGAAGCAGCAGAAGAGTGCCACGCTTATTCATCTAGTAATGCAGGTTCAGAAAAGTTGCTAGAAGCATATATAAGATTAAGTGATGAATTAGAAGAAAAAAGAATGGAGATTTATAATTTTAAGGAAGATAAAACGGATGATAGTTTATATAGTGATGAAGAGGGGGAAGTATTTGCAAATCGTTCCCAAATCCATTTTGATAGATTAAAATCAGAGGGAGCATGTTATACGTCATTATTATATAAAATAAAAGAAGTACAAAATCCAATGTTATTAATTGTAGGAAAATATGATGTAGTAACGTGTGAAAAACAAATAGAAACATTTAATAAAGATGCTCGAAACGGTAAGTATATCGTATTTGAAGAGAGTGGTCATTCACCTCATTATGAGGAAGCGGATTGGTTTGCGGAAACAGTTATTCAATTTTTGAAATGAAAAAGAAAGGGCGCTTCATATAATGCGAAGCGCCCTATTTTAAATTTCGGAATAAGTGATTGTAATGTTAGGCCATTTACTTTGCCAATTCTTTTTCATAACTCTATTTTTGTACATATGTATTCGTTCTTTCGTTTCAAGAAAATGAGCTGTCGGTTTCACTTGTAATGAAAGTACATCTTCAATTCCGCACGGAGACGTTAATATGACATTGTTTTTTTCATTTAATGTAACGCCTAAAGCGGTTGCTGTTTCAGGAAATTTAGAAATAGCATCAACAGAAGAAGAATATGGTGGCATGTTATTCACCACATGCATACGGGCCTGATTCTTTACTGACCAAGGGATAGTAGCATCAATATTTATTAGTTTCATTTCTAATGATTGTTCGTATGCCTCATCTTTTTGAAAAGGGTCAAAATAAATGACATCAACATCTGGTGTAGCTGTTCTTACTTCATAGTTATGTAAAGTATCCCAAATTTTAGAACGAACAAACCCGGCGCAAATCCACCAATCAGGTAGCTTGAGAGATTTAGCTGTATGTAGTACGTCCATCATCCACGTATCATTTTGTATTATTTGAATAATGTCTTGCTCTGTTTTTATAGTCATTTGATATTTCACCTTCTTTGTTGAGAGTGAATTAATGCATCAGTTCAATAATCCATAAAATCCAGTAAGCACCTGGTACAAATAGTAGTTGTGCTAATAATGTGCCAAAAAGTCTAGAAATCATTAGCCATCCATACATTTTACTCATAGATTCAGCACCATCTTCTGATTGTAAAGCTCGCTCTGTTAATAGGGCAATACGCGGATCGAGTAACACTGTTAATAAAATAGTGGCGAAACCATTCACAAGCCCAGAAGCCGTACTTGCATTTGTCGCATAATCTGGATTTAGAAAAGAAGCGTAAAGGGCGGAAAGAACGCCTGCTGTATATATTGCAGTAGCAAACATGTTAATAAGCATAATACGTTTTGGGATGCCACCGATACGCAGTCTATGAATCATTTCTACCTTTGGAAAGCGTACATATTTTTTTGTGTACTTTAATTTTTGTATGTTATTTGTTCTCATCATTCGAATGAAAGAACCGTCTGTTTCAAAGTTTTGAATGACATATCCAAATAGTTTTGTCAAAGTTGGATACAGTATAATCGCAAGTAATGTACCAATAGAAGCAGATAATAGAACGAGTCGTATAATATGCTCTAAATTAATAGAAGAATCTAGTTTTGCTTCATCGACAATACCACCAATTAAAAAGGCTTGTAGTAAGTTTGATGTTCTTGAAATGAGCAATACCATTCCCACAACAGATAAGGCAACGGCAATCTTTTTTAAACGGACACCAGCTAATCGAATACTATAAGAACTTGTTTCGACTGCGTGGATAATAATTGTGAAAGCCATTATAAAGATTAACGTAATTGACATTTGTTTCACCAGTTTCTATTAAAATAATTGTAACTTTTTTACTTTATCATATCTATCGTATTCTGTAACTGAAAGTATGTGACATATAAAAAGTAATTTTTCAAAAAGATAGATATGGAGAATTTAAAAAAGAAGAAATTGTCATGATTGGAGATAGAAAGCACGATATAATAGGTGCGAATCATAATGGAATAGCTTCAATAGGTGTTTTGTATGGCTATGGGAGTGAAAAAGAATTGACTGAAGTCGGTGCGATTCATATAGTGAATGATGTAGAAGAACTACATCATTTTTGTGAGAAGATAGTCTGATAAAGCAGTACATATAGAGATTAGTAATCCCTTTATAACGTATGATGATGAATTCGTTTATGTTTAAAGGGATTTTTTATATGTAATCGAATATGTATAATTAGACATTTTTAGCGTGAAAAATTTGTATGAATAAGAGGAGGGATGTCAGAATCAAGAGATTAGTAGATGTTTATTAAAAATAGTTTGAATTTTCTGTTTAAAGGATGGGGTATAATTGGAGCTAGTTATTATTTTATTAGCACTTAGCTTACTCATGTTTGTAGCATATAGAGGTTTTTCTGTTATTTTATTCGCACCGATATTTGCATTATTTGCCGTGTTTTTGACAGAACCTAGTTTTGTATTACCTTTCTTTTCTAATATTTTTATGGAGAAAATGGTAGGGTTTATTAAACTATATTTTCCTGTTTTTTTACTTGGAGCAATATTTGGAAAAATAGTAGAAATGTCAGGAATTGCCGACTCCATCGCAAAGACGATTATAGAGTTGGTTGGTGAAAAACGCACGATATTAGCAATTGTATTAATGGGTGCTATTTTAACGTATAGTGGTGTTAGTGTTTATGTAGTAGTGTTTGCTGTATATCCATTTGCAGCTAAATTGTTTCGACAAGCAAACATTCCGAAGCGTTTAATTCCTGGAACGATCGTTCTTGGAGCAGTGACGTTCACGATGGATGCGCTTCCTGGATCACCACAAATTCAAAATGTAATACCTACAACATTTTTTAAAACTGACATTTATGCTGCACCGATACTTGGCATTATAGGAGCAATCTTTGTTTTAACGTTAGGATTACTTTATTTAGAAAGTAGACGTAAAAAGGCTAAGGAAGCGGGAGAAGGTTATTTCGGTTTTTATGATGGGAATCATGAAATGGCTGCATCAATGGAATTAGAACAGAAGGACATGCCGCTGTTAAATAGCGTGAAAATTACAAGGACGCAGCAGTTTGTTGCTTTTATACCACTTATTTTAGTAGGGGTAATGAATAAAGTGTTTACTGTTATGATACCGAAGTGGTATCCGAACGGTTTTGACTTTTCAAAAATTGGTATGCAAGCATTTGGAAAAATTGAATTAAGTGCGGTAGTTGGAGTATGGTCTGTAGAATTGGCACTTTTAATAGGAATTTTAACAACGCTATTATTATATTGGAAACGAGTAGTAACTGGGTTTCAAGCTGGATTAAATACGAGTATTGGTGGAGCGCTACTTGCAACAATGAACACTGGAGCAGAGTTTGGATTCGGTGGTGTTATTGCAGCACTTCCTGGCTTTGCGATAATGAGAGACGGTATCTCTGCAACGTTCACGAATCCTTTAGTGAATGGAGCGGTAACGACGAATATTTTAGCAGGTATTACAGGCTCTGCATCAGGAGGAATGGGAATAGTTTTAAGTGCGATGGGGGATAAATTTATTGTAGCGGCCAATCAATTTGATATTCCATTAGAAGTTATGCACCGTATCGTATCGATGGCATCAGGAGGAATGGATACATTACCACATAACGGGGCTATTATTACTATTCTTACAGTAACAGGTTTAACACATAAACAGTCATATAAAGATATATTTGCTATTACAGTTTTGAAAACGCTTGCTGTTTTTTTAGTTATCGCATCCTATACTATAACAGGAATTTATTAAAAATAAAGTTTTACTTTATATACATGCGATTGAAGCTGTAAATTTCTCTCTATAAAATAGACCATAATCATATTATGTAAACTTAATTTGTAAGTCTGGAAAACATTCAGAAAATATTTTATAATGTAAGTGGTTACATTCAAGAAGAATGCGTATGTTTTCAGTTCAACGAATCACATAGGTGTGACAATTGTAAAGATGATAAAAAGAGAAGATAAATCAATTATTGTTGAGGGGTTAGATGCTATTGATGGCACCTCTATATTGGAAATAAAGCCAATAATGAAAGAGTTTATGCGAAAGAAGAAACACAACGGCCTAAATGGGCAACGGATATAATGAGACAGTATTGGAAGGGGAATGGAGTAAAATGAGAATATATGAGGCAACAATTGCAGATTTAGATGGACTAGCATCAGTTTTTAATAACTATCGCGTATTTTATCGACAAGATTCTGATTTAGAAGGAGCAAAAGTATTTTTACGAAATCGAATCGAGAGAAAAGAGTCGGTTATTTTCGTGGCGGTTGAAGACGGAGAATATATTGGATTCACACAACTATATCCTTCATTTTCTTCCATTTCGATGAAAGAATTATGGATTTTAAATGATTTGTTCGTACAAGAGACGAAGCGCGGAGCAGGAACAGGTAAAAAATTATTAGAAGCGGCTAAAGAATTCGCATTAGAAAATGGTGCAAAAGGTTTAAAATTACAAACAGAGATTGATAATTTATCAGCACAGCGATTATACGCTGAAAATGGTTATTTGAGAGATAACCGTTATTTCCATTATGAATTAACTTTTTAAAATATATAAGGTTAAAAGAGACGTTTTCATTTTGAAAACGTCTCTTTTAAATTGTATTATAGTTGATTAAAAATCCAATTTGTAGCATCTTCAAAGTTCTCTGCAATGTAGTTTGGCTCAATATGTGCCCACCTGTCTCGATACGTATGTAAAGCATCATACCCAGCGCCTGTTCGTACTAATATTGTTGTCGCATTTACTTTTGCTCCTGCAACAATATCAGTCCAGCGATCACCAATTACTACACATTTTGTTAAATCAAGCCCATGTTTTTCTGCTGCTTGCAATAGCATACCTGTACTTGGTTTACGGCATTCACAACCATCACCATGTTTGTGAGGACATATGTAAATATCATCAAAACCGAAACTTTCTAATTCTTGGACAAAATCAGCTACAGTGGCTATTCCATCTGGGATACCTGGTTGATTTGTGAAAGAGAAAAGTTTTATATTTTGAGATTTTAGTTTTTGCAAGGATGCTATTGTAAAAGGAAATAATGTAAAAGAACCTGGATAATGAATGGTAGTGTCACCACCAATTGTACCGTCACGATCAATGAAAATTGCTTCAATGTTTGTCATAGTTATAGTCCCTTCAATTTTTAAGTAGTTTAAAAATGTTTTACAAATCGATATCCATTTACTTCACATCCTAATTTTTTGTTCCACTAACTAGCCATGTGTTAATGCAATGATATTTCTTTGCTAATTGCTCCGCATAATCCATTAATACTTGTCCATCGGCGTATTGTAGAATCAACTCTAATAATTGAAACCTTTCCATAACGAGTTACATCTTCTAAATTTTCGCGTATACGAAACCCAAGTAATCCAAATATAGTTTCTTCTTCCTCATAAACATATAAAAAATCAAAAGGACTCACTTGTACGAATTGTAATCGATTGTTCATATCTCCATAGGAAATAGCGGAACCTTTTACTTCTTTTGTTAAAGAACAAAGTGAATCTATATCATCTATCGTCGCTTCACGAATTTGAAAAGACATATTATCCACTCCAATAAAATGTAATCAAACATTAAAAAATATTCTGTTAAAAAATATTTTTTCCTGCTATGAAAAGAAATATTTTAGAATGATATATATTTAGTGATATGTTATTATTTCCCTTAATTGTATTAAAAATAAAAAAGGAATGTATGCTAGAAGTGAATATCTTTTCTGCTGAGCATGAAATAATGGAAGAAATGGTTTGTTTCGGATTAGAGTTACTCACATTTTATTTTGTAACATATTCGAGGGGAATTCGCTCATTTTTTGAACAAGGAAATAGTTTATCCCGCTATTTGCGGGCCGTAAGACCCCCACCTCAAAATTCGGCNNAAGTCCGATTGGTGAGGGCTAATAATCAGTGGGGATGGACAAAACCCCCACTGATTAAAGTTTCACTTTATTTTTAATTTCGTATCCAACTCATATGCGAAAATTAATTCAGTATGGCATGATATATATATTTGTTCGAATAGCGATAACGAATGTAATGGTAGCAGTTGTTTTGATTGGTTGGATTTTATTTTTACCATAGAAAAAGAGCCAGAAAATGGCCCTTTTCTAATCTGTAACACATTGATAAATAAAATATATTAAAACGATTATGCTTGCGGCGGAATACATGACATCTAAAGTCATTCAATCGCCCCCTCATTGTTGTTTTATGTATATTGTATGAAATCTTGTAATTTCATATTCAAGTGAAAAATATGTGAACGTTAACAAAATTGTAAAGTGCAAAAGTTACAATGATTTCGTATAATAGAAGAAACAATCGTTATATGAAATATAATGAGTGAAAGGGAAGGGAACATAAATGCCAAAATGGTTTAGAAAAACCTTAGTCGCATTAATTACCGTATTTACATTTGGTTTAGTGACGCCTCCTTCCATTTTACTTGACAATGCCAAAGCTGCCGACAAGCCTACGAGCACAGCTGGGCAACAAAATTTGGAGAGCACGTCCTATACATATGAAGAAACAAATGATAAGTTAACTGCCGATACGTTTATAACGTATGCGATGCAAGAAGCTGAGAAACAGTCAATGCAAAAGTTTGGCACTAAAATTGGACCAGTAATTGAAGATGAGTTTAAAGATGTAATATTACCGAAAATTGAAGAAGCAATTGCTGAACTTGCCAATGATGTACCAGAGGAGTTGTTACAATCTTTAGCGATTTCCCAAAGACCAGCTGGTGGAAATAATGAAAAGATTTTTCATGTATATGATACGAAAACAGGAAACGACTTGTTGCGTTTCCATGTAAGGAGAGACCATCCACCGCAAGAGGGATATTATTTTAACTTCCACTATCATCGATTTGATGATGGATACTCTGGACATCATGAATTGGGAAATATTTATTGGAATACGAATGTACCACCAAAATGGCTTTCATAAAAAGAACAAGAGAAAATCTTGTTCTTTTTATGTCTAAACATACAACTAGTAAAAGATGCGGCAAACATTGAAGAAATCCCTAAAGGTTTCTCTCCTTGTAAAAAATATATCATTACGACTAGTGATGATGAAAAATATGTAGGTGTTGTTGATTTTAATGGATAGGATTGGGGCGATCCACTGCATGATTTCGTAAAGATTGCATTATTTGCAAGAGATATGAATGTCCCGTATTCAATCGGACAAATAGTATTATAACGGGAAAATATTAAAGGACTTTTGGAGATTATATGTAGTATACGTTGGTATGACTGTTTTTTCATCAGTTGTTTAGTGTTTACGGGTAGCGCCGCATATGTTAGATGATATGTTAGGGAGTCTTCATATTGTATTAGAAGACCATACAAACTTTGAATTATCGAAGCCAATTTGGTTTGATCGTGAAATGATGAATGGAAAATAGGTGTGAAATCTCACACCTATTTTTTAATTGCTATTATATAAATTATTTTATCCCGCCATTTGCGGGCAGTAAGACTCCCACCTCAAAATTCGGCGAATACGAGGAAGTTAGGTGGGAGANNACAGTTTCACTTTATTTTTGTAAATGTAAGAGGCTGAGTACTTAATGTTACAGGCACATGTAACTGAAGGGATGGGAATTCCCCACTCACATTCATTTCGTAAGCAAATAATAGACTCATTTTCATTTGAAATAATTCGATTTGTGCGGAGAAGATGTCATAGTGATGATGCTGTAATTGAATCTCCATCTCCATAAATTGTACAAATAAAGAATCATCTTGTTTGTATACTTGTAATGCTCCATAAGCAGGATGTTCAAAAGTACCAATGTAGTCCTCTAATTTGTGAGAAGGTGCAGCCCCTTTTATTTGTTCAGGAAGGGATTCAGTTGTTTCTTTCATCATTTCCTTCATTTTTTCACTATCTTCTATAGAACGTTTATGCCAATCAATGGCTTCTAATCCAAGTAGCTCATCATAAATTTGATTAGCAAGATATATTGGAAGTAAGTTACCTCCAGAATTTGTTAATATGACAAGACCTATATTTTCTTTCGGCACAAATGAAACAAGCGCCGAAAATCCATCGATATTACCGCCATGATGAACCACTTTGTAACCACGATAAGCACTAATAAACCACCCAAGGCCGTAACTATTTAATGGAGATTCAGGAAGTGATAAAATTGGTTGATCTGGGATTGAATTGTGTGGTGTATACAATTGTTGTAATAATTTAGAGGAGATTAATTCGTGATCCCCAAACTTCCCTTCGTTTAAGTGAAGAAGTACCCAATTTGCCATATCTTCAATTGTAGAATTCATACACCCAGCAGCACCAACTGTATCGATATTACGGAATGGAACTTCTTTTATTTCACCGTCTTTTTCAATGTAAGGTAAAGCATAATCATCTGTAGTTTGTGAATCTGTAACAGAGAAGTTTGTATGATCCATACTTAAAGGCTCTAAAATATGATCCTTCACATATTGCTCCCACGTTCGGTTTGTAATGTTTTCAACAATGTAGCTAATTGTCGCATACATTAAGTTGTTATATAGAAATGCTGTCCGAAACGGTGCATCAAGTGATAAATGTTTTATTTTTTCAACGAGATCTTTTCGCGATAAGGAAGATCTGTACCAAAGAGCCTCATGACGACTCACTCCCGTGCGATGAGATGCTAAATCGCGTCCTGTAACTTGTGAGCTAGCAAGTAGTTCAGATAAAGAGAAGTTAGGTATGTAAGACTGGACAGGTGTATCCCAATTAAACTTTTTTTGCTGTGCTAACAAGCTTAATGAAAGTGTGCCAAAAGCTTTCGTTGAGGAACCGATTGCGAACCGAGTACTAGGTGTAACAGGCTCTTTTGTCTCTATATTACGATAGCCGAAACCTTCTGAAATAATAACTTTACCATCTTTTATAACAGCTACAGCAGCACCAGGAACTTTTAAATTCTTCATCATTTTTTCAACTGTTGTTTGTAAAGAAGTCATAACAGGAGTTTCAATTTTAGACATATTTCTAACCTCCAAATATAAATTTTGTCCTACCGCACTATACTTTCGATAATAGGAAATGAAAACCTCTTTAAATATGGAAAGTTAATAATTTTGTAAGAATTACTGAAATTAATTTTTTTAATTAGGATTATTAGATTTAATGTTTTTCATGTTATGATAAATTCCATATAAGATTGAAAGAAGGTTTTTCTACATATGAAACATGCTGAATATGAATACTTAAATTTATGCCGCCATGTAATGGAGCATGGTACGAAGAAAGAAGATCGTACAGGGACAGGAACTGTATCTGTATTTGGATATCAAATGCGTTTTGATCTTAGTAAAGGATTTCCTTTATTAACGACAAAGAGGGTACCATTTCGTCTTGTAGCAAGTGAACTGCTTTGGTTTATGAAAGGTGATACAAACATTCGCTATTTATTGCAGCATAATAATAACATTTGGAATGAATGGGCATTTAAGAGCTGGATAGAAAGCGACGAGTATACCGGTCCTGATATGACAGATTTCGGTCTTCGCTCACAACAAGATGAGGAATTTAAAGTGCAATACGATGAGCAAATGGAATTGTTTAAAAAGAATGTTTTAGAAGACGATGAATTCTCGAAAAAATATGGATATTTAGGAGACGTATATGGAAAGCAGTGGCGTGCTTGGAAAACGACAGCTGGTGAGACACTTGATCAGCTAAAGGATGTAATTGAAATGATTAAAAAAACGCCAGATTCACGTCGCCTAATTGTGTCTGCTTGGAATCCTGAAGATGTACCAAGTATGGCATTACCACCTTGTCATACGCTATTTCAATTTTATGTAGCGGACGGAAAACTTTCTTGTCAGCTATATCAAAGAAGTGGAGATATATTCCTTGGGATTCCATTTAACATCGCAAGTTACTCATTGCTAACACATTTAATTGCACACGAATGTGGTCTTGAAGTAGGAGAGTTTGTTCATACAATTGGAGATGCACATATTTATGTGAATCATTTTGAACAAGTAGAAAAGCAATTAGCGCGTGAACCACGTCCGTTCCCGAAACTTACATTAAATCCAGATGTGAAATCTATGTTTGATTTTGAAATGGACGACTTAACTATAGAAGGATATGATCCACACCCAGCAATTAAAGCACCGGTTGCAGTGTAATTGTAGAGGAGATGAAAAGATGATTGTTTCATTTATGGTCGCAATGGACGAAAATAGAGTAATTGGTAAAGATAATAAACTACCTTGGCATATACCGAGCGAATTACAGTACGTGAAGAAAACGACGATGGGTCATCCACTTATTATGGGAAGAAAGAACTATGAAGCAATTGGTAGACCGCTGCCTGGAAGGCGTAATATTATCGTAACTCGTAATGAAGAATATCATGTAGAGGGCTGCGAAGTGGCTCATACTGTAGAAGAAGTATTTGAGTTATGTAAAAATGAAGAAGAGATTTTTATTTTTGGTGGGGCGCAAATTTATGATCTCTTTTTACCTTATGTAGACAAGTTATATATAACAAAAATTCATTATGCATTTGAAGGAGACACATTCTTCCCAGAAATGGATATGACAAATTGGAAAGAGGTTTTTCTAGAGAAAGGCTTAACGGATGAAAAAAATCCGTATACGTATTATTACCATATATATGAGAAGCAACAATAATAAAAAAGATTGATGTGAATATTTGCATCAATCTTTTTATCCCGCTATTTGTGGGCAGTAAGACTCCCACCTCANNTCATAATCAGTGGGGGGTGGACAAAACCCCTGTTGATTAAAATTTCACTTTATTTAAATTTTTCAATATGAGTTTATAGAGGAGATTTGATAGTGATATAATGAGAGGTAGCATGAAAAAAATGATAAAACTTTTAGAAGCATGAAAAATAGAAAGAGGAGGAGAATCGGTTGAGAAAAATATGGGGGATTCTTTTTCTTTGCTTTGCGTTCATGTTAGTCGGATGCGGTAAAGAAGAAAAACCACAAGAAGCGTTTGATACATATGCAAAAGCATGGAATAAACAAAAATTTGCAGATATGTATGATCAATTATCAAAAAATGCAAAAAAAGATATTTCTAAGAAAGAGTTTACTGAGAAATATGAAAAAATTTATTCTGGCATCGAAGTGAAAAACCTTAAAGTAGAAACAGGGGAAGTAAAAGAAGATAAAAAAGAGCAAGGTCCTGTTCCTTTTAAAGTAAGCATGGATACAGTTGGTGGCAAAATCTCTTTTGGCCATGAAGCGAAAATGGTGAAAGAAAAAAATGGAGATAAAGAATCTTGGAAAGTAGATTGGACTCCGGATTTTATATTCCCAGGTATGACTAAAGATAATAAAGTGCGTATGCAGACGACGCAGCCAAAACGTGGTGAAATTTACGATCGAAATGGAAAAGGGCTTGCAACGAATGGGAAAGCTTCTGAAATTGGAATAGTTCCAGAAAAACTAGACGATACTGCTCCGAAAACGAAAGAAACAGTAGCGAAATTGTTAAATATGTCTGTAGAAGAGATTGATCAAAAACTAGCTGCGAAATGGGTAAAACCAAATTATTTTGTGCCAATTGGAATATTGCCTGAAGGGGCAACGCAAAATACGTACGTTGATTTACCAGGTGTTTCAACAAGACCTGTAAATGTTCGTACATATCCGTTAGGAGAAGCAGCAGCGCATCTTACTGGTTATATCGGAAAGGTTAATGCTGAAGATTTAAAAACGCTTCAAAAGGAAGGGTACCAAGCTGATGATCCAGTTGGTAAAGCTGGTTTAGAGCAAGTATTAGAAGAAAAGCTGCGTGGTAAAAAAGGTGGGCGTGTCTTCATGGAAGATGCACAAGGTAAAGAAATCAAAAATTTAGCAAAAACAGATGCTGTTGATGGAGAAAATGTAACTTTAACAATTGATAGTGCTGTTCAAGAAAAAATTTATAGTGAAATGAAAGGGGAAGCTGGATCAAGTACAGCGATTAATCCGAAAAGCGGAGAAACAATTGCTCTTGTAAGTAGTCCAGCTTATAACCCTAATTTAATTGCACGAGGAACATCAAAAGCACAACGTGAAGCTTGGAATAATGATCCGAAAAAGCCAATGACGAATCGATTTACACAATTATCGGTACCGGGTTCTGTATTTAAGCCAATTACAGGTGCAATCGGTCTGGAAACGAAAACGATTGATCCAAAAGAAGAATTGAAAATTGAAGGATTACAATGGACAAAAGATTCTTCTTGGGGTAATTATTATGTAACACGTGTGAAAGACGCAAATCCGATTGATTTTGATAAGGCAATGAAATACTCGGATAATATTTATTTCGCACAGGAAGCTTTGAAAATCGGAAAAGACAAATTTATGAGTGAAGCGAAAAAATTCGGATTTGATGAGAAACTACCAATTGAATATGGATTCCCAGCTTCTAAAATCGCAAATGATGGTATTAAAAATGATATTCAAATGGCAGATACAGGATATGGACAAGGGCAAGTATTAATGACGCCTCTCCATCTAGCATTAACGTATGCACCAATTGTTAATGATGGAAATATACCTTCGCCATTCATTATCAAAACAGATAAGCAACCAAAAGTTTGGAAAGAGAATGTCATTTCAAAAGGAAATCAGGATATATTAAAAAATGCTTTGACTAAAGTAATTAATGATCCAGATGGTACGGGGAAAATTGCTAAAATTGACGGTATGACTCTTGCTGGAAAAACAGGTACAGCAGAATTAAAAGTATCTAAAGAGGCAGAAGGAAAAGAACTAGGTTGGTTCGCTGCGTTTGATTTAAATTCACCGGATATGGTTGTTACAATGATGATTGAAGATGTAAAAGGTAGGGGCGGAAGTAATATTCCAGCTGAAAAAGTAAAACATGTTTTTCAAAAATAATTTGTAATAAAAGACTATCTCTTTAATTTATGGGGATAGCCTTGTTATAGGAAGGTTTTTTAATATCTGTATACAGAATTTTAAAGAAACGAAACAAATCATTAACTTACAAAAAAAAAGTAGCTATTTTTTATTGACAGTAATTAAAACTTTTCGTATTATACTTACGTAAGGTAAGTTATTTACTTTTGAAAGATAAATATTGGGTTAAAGGTAAAAAGAAAAAGGGAGAGAATACAATGACAAAAGTACTATTTATTACAGCAAATCCAAATTCAGCAGAAGGTTCTTTCGGTATGGCAGTAGGGGAAGCTTTCATCGAAGCATATAAAAACGAGCATCCACAAGACGAGGTTGTAACAATTGATTTATTCAATACAAATGTACCAGCAATCGATGCAGATGTATTTGCTGCTTGGGGTAAATTTGCAGCAGGTGAAGGTTTTGAAACTTTAACTGAAGTTCAACAACAAAAAGTTGGAGCAATGAACACAAACCTAGAAACATTTATGCATGCAGATCGTTATGTATTTGTAACTCCAATGTGGAACTTTAGCTACCCACCAGTAGTAAAAGCATACTTAGATAACGTAGCAATCGCAGGTAAAACATTCAAATATACTGAAAATGGTCCAGTTGGTTTACTAGAAGGTAAAAAAGCACTTCACATTCAAGCGACAGGTGGCGTGTATTCTGAAGGAGCATACGCAGCTGTAGACTTCGGTCGCAATCACTTGAAAACAGTATTAGGATTCATCGGCGTAAATGATACTGAATATATTGCAGTTGAAGGTATGAATGCAAACCCTGAAAAAGCACAAGAAATTAAAGAAGCAGCAATTGCTAATGCACGTGAATTAGCAAAACGTTTCTAATATAGAATTCTTAAAAAATGTCCAAACACTTGTTGTTTGGACATTTTTCTTCTTTTTCCTTCGTTTGTCTAGTATAATGAAGGTCGGAATGATAATAGGTGGGGGTTCTGTATGATTCAAACGTTTTTGAAAATCTTTTATTTAATTTTAATCGTAATTGCGATTACACCGAGAATGTGGCGTCTTAAAAGACAAGTAAGTACGATGTCGCCACAAGAAAAAGATAATGCTGTGTATAAAACGACAAATTGGTTTGGCAAGAAAATGGTACGTGTAGTTGGGGCGACAGTAGAAGTAAAAGGACTTGAAAATGTTCCGAAAGACAAGCCGGTACTCGTTGTAAGTAATCATCAAAGTAATATGGATATCCCTGTTTTACTAGGTTACTTAAATAAACCAATTGGATTCGTTTCAAAGGTAGAGATTAAAAAGTTTCCAGTTGTACCAACTTGGATGGAACTTATGGACTGTGTATTTATGGATCGTAGTGATCGTCGTCAATCTCTTCAAGCGATTAAAGATGGAATTGAACTATTAAAGAATGGACATTCTATCGTAGTTTTCCCAGAAGGAACGAGAAGTAAGGGTGGAGAAATTGGGGAATTTAAAGCTGGAAGTTTTCATCTTGCAGTAAAATCTGGTGTAGCAATCTTACCTGTAACGTTAGATGGTACATATAAAATGTTTGAAGCGAATGGAAATCGCATGAAACCAGCGCATGCAACAGTTACAATTTCTAAGCCGATTACACCTGAAGAGTATGCAAATATGGACATTAAAGAATTAACAAAGTATACACAAGGTGTTATTGCAGCTCAATTACATAAGTAATAAAAAAGTTTCAGCTNNAGCTGAAACTTTTTTATTACGCCGCAGGTAAGACGTAAAATAGTACACAAAGGAACATCATCGTACTACCACCTAAAACGAAAAGATGCCAAATGGCATGGTTGAAAGGTAGCTTTTCCCAAAGAAAGAAGATTGCCCCGACAGAATATAAAATGCCGCCTGCTAAGAGTAATGAAAAACCATGCCCAGTTAGATTTTCATAAAGGGGTTTAATGGCAACGATTATGAGCCATCCCATAATGATATAACATAAAGTTGATGCTTTAATAAACCGACGTACAAAGAAAATTTTGAAGACAATACCACCAATTGCAAGTGTCCATATAATAGTGAGTAAAGCCCAGCCTAAAGGTCCACGAAGTGTAATAAGTAGAAAAGGAGTGTATGTGCCAGCGATTAATAAATAAATGGCTGAGTGATCTAAAATAGTAAATAATTTTTCTACCTTTGGGTGGTGAATGCTATGTAACAATGTTGAAAACAAGTACAGTAAAAACATGCTTACACCGTAAACGGTAAACGCAACTACAGCAGATGCAGTACCATGTTTAGAAGCATGAATAATTAATATAATTAAGGCAGGGATGCTTAAAATGGCACCGATACCATGTGTGATTGCATTTGCAATTTCTTCCTTCACAAACTGCGTCATTCGTGTCATTTTTTCAGTCATAATGAAAATCCTTTCTGCTATCACGAGATAATATGTCGTTTTCCTTACCATATCATACACAAGGACAATAGAAAATGAAATTTGTATATTTGATTATATTTTTGAATTTTTTTGATAAAAGACGATGGATTTGTTGACGTTTTCAAACTTTTTTGACAAAATAAAATTATGTAATAGTAGGACGAGGAATCTACTAATAAAGGGGATGGGGAAATGTTTTCAAATATTGGCTTTTCAGGATTAATTTTAATTTTAGTAGCTGTACTCATTTTATTTGGACCTAAAAAGTTACCAGAAATTGGGCGGGCTTTAGGGGAAACGTTAAAAGAATTTAAAAAATCAACGAAAGAATTGACTGATGACGCATTTCAAGAGAAGGAAAAGAAATAAATAAATCTACGATGAAATTTTCTTAGGGCGGATAAATAAAGTGTGGTGAACGAGATGGAAGATCGGGAAATGAGCGTAGTAGAACATATTGTTGAGCTTCGCAAACGAGTAATATATACAGTGATATCCTTTGTATTATTTTTAATTATCGGTTTTACTTTTACGAAGGATATTTATTTTTGGCTAGTAAAAGATTTACCAATGAAATTAACTGTTCTCGGCCCGGGTGATGTATTGTGGATATTTTTCTCGATTGCTACAGTATTTGCCATCGTTTGTACAATTCCTTTTGCTGCTATACAAATTTGGTTATTTGTAAAACCAGGTTTACATCCAAATGAACAAAAGACTACATTAATGTATATACCGGTACTGTCTATATTATTTATTGTAGGTTTATGTTTTGGGTATTTCATTGTAATGCCATTTCTATTTCATTTTTTAACTACAATAGGTAATGAAATGTTTAATACGATGTTTACGACAGAAAAGTATTTTCATTTTGTAATTAATTTAACAGTACCATTTGCTGTGATTTTTGAATTACCTGTAGTTGTAATGTTTTTAACGAGTATCGGACTATTGACGGCAGAATTTCTAATAAAAATAAGAAGATATGCATACGTAGCATTGATTATCATTGCATCGTGTATATCACCGCCTGATTTTTTATCTCATAGTTTAGTTGCGGTGCCGCTTATTTGTATTTATGAAATAAGTATTGCTATATCAAAAATTGTTAGCAAGCGTAAACAAAAAAGAGAAGAAAATAATTCAAAAAGTGTCTCCTTATAAAGGAACTTTTTAAATTATTTGTTATACTATGATTAATATCGTATACAATATATAGAAGAAAAAAATTATAGAATCTCCAAAATTTAGACAAACTTTTCACTTTTATAAGTTTATACTTAAGTTAATAATCTATATACTGGCAACAAGACTACCGTCTCAAAGGAATGATTAGATCGAGATGAATCCTGCCAATACTAACTGTAGGAAAAACGTGTTTTTTTTAGTGTTAGTGTAAAAAACTGTGTTTTACACAATGTGTCAAAACGTTAAGTGGAGGCAGTTCAAAAATCCAATGAAAAAGAGGATTGATATTGTGATTACGAAAAGTTTTTATTTCACTCATGCAACAGGGAATTGTATTAAAATATTTGAAATCCCTGTCCTACAAGCGCAGCATCCCTTATCGTTTCTAATTCAGTCTCGTCTTCAATTGTTTATTGCGAAAATTCAAAAACAAAAGCACCCGAGATTCTCGTATTCTTTCCGTGAATATTTACAAAACTGTTTGAAGTGGAATGATTATATAAATGTATATAAAACAAATACCCTTGAAAAAAATGCATAATACAGAGTACGGACAGGGTTAGGAGCCCTGTCTTTTTTATCCCGCTATTTGTGGGCAGTAAGACTCCCCCACCTCAAAATTCGGCGAATGCGAGGAAGTTAGGTGGGAGATAACTGCTCGTAAAAGCCCGATTGGTGCGGGCTCATAATCAGTGGGTGATGGACAAAACCCCCACTGATTACAGTTTCACTTTATTTGTTGACATATGAAAATATAATTAATTTGATGAAATTTAGTTCGAAACGGTTGAAAGCAATGGGAATGCTAGTATAATAACAAGGAGAGCGTATTCGAAAGGGAAGAAGTATAATATGCAAAAAATTAAAATAGTAACAGATTCAACGGCAGATTTATCACAAGATGTGATTGAGAAGTATAATATTCATGTTCTACCATTATCAATCTCGGTGAATGGACAAACTTACTTAGATCGCGTTGATTTGCAACCAGATGAATTTATTGAAGAAATGATTAAATCAGAAGAATTACCGAAAACATCACAACCAGCTATGGGTACATTTGTAGAAATGTACGATAAGTTAGGAGAAGATGGGAGCGAGGTACTTTCCATACATATGACAGGTGGTATGAGTGGTACTGTAGCAACTGCAAGTAGTGCTGCAGCGATGACGGACACAAAAGTAACAGTTGTTGATTCTCAATTTATTACACATGCTTTAGCATACCAAGTAATAGAAGCTGCAAAAATGGCAAATGAAGGACGTTCATTAGAAGATATTTTAAAGCGTATGGATGAAGTGAGAAAGAATACTCGCTTATATGTAGTGGTAGATACGTTAGAAAACTTAGTGAAGGGTGGACGCATCGGTAAAGGTAAAGCATTTATCGGTTCATTACTTAACATTAAACCAATTGCAAGCCTTGAAGGTGGTGTCTATACCCCTGTAACGAAAGTGCGTAGTCAAGGGCAAATTGTAAAAACATTAGTGAAGCTTTTTGAGCAAGATACAGCTGGAAAAGTTGTAAAAGCTGTTGCAATTCCACATGCAAAAGCCATTCCTTTAGCTGAAAGTGTAAAAGCAGCGGTTGAAAAAATAAATGGATTTACTCAATCAGAAATTTTCTACACTACTCCAATTATTAGTACTCATACAGGTCCAGGCGCAATCGGATTTATGTATTTAGCAGAGTAAGAAAAAAGCTACTTCAAAATTAAAATATGAAGTAGCTTTTTTATGTGTATAGGAAGTAAGAAATGAGAAGGGCTATACAGGCACTGCCGCTAATGATATAGCGAGTCTGTAAATATTCATTCATAGAAAACACCCTTTACGATTTCCTATAGTATATGATGAATTTATCAAATAAGTAGTTACATTAAATATGAATAGTTTCAATTTTTTCATTTACTTGTTTATCTTTTGTTGCACTATTATAAGTGTAAGTTTGGCCCAAAAATAGCACGTGCAGTTGCTCCCACGGTAACATGCGCAAGTTCCAATTGTTGCGAAGTCTTGTTACTGCCTCACGAGGTGTTTCATCAGCAAGTGCAAAAGCTCCGTAATGCATTGGAATAAAATGCGTAGCGTTTAAATCTAAATAAGCTTGCACTGCCTCTTCAGGTGAAACATGAGATACTTTCATAAACCATTCTGGTTCATAAGCGCCAATTGGCATAAGAGCAATATCAATTGAAAATCGCTTGCCAATTTCTTTGAAACCTTTGAAGTAGCCACTATCACCACAAAAATAAATGGTTTCCATAGTAGTTTCATTATTAATAATCCATCCACCCCAGTAGGATGTATTCATATCAAATAATGACCTTCTCGTCCAGTGTTGAGCAGGTACGAAATGAAATGAAACTTCATTAATGGTTGTACTTTCCCACCAATTATATTCTTTTACATGGGTGAATTTTTTACGAGTAAATAATTTTTTTAATCCAATAGGTACAAGATATAGAACATCATCATTCAGCCGGCGAAGGGTTGAAAAATCTAAATGATCATAATGACTGTGTGAAACAAGGACTATATCAATTTTAGGTAGTTCTTGTATAGTAAGACCAGGTTCAGTAAGCCGTGGAACTAACTTTAATTTATTGGCCCATACTGGATCCGTTAATATGTTAAGTCCATTCGTTTGGATAAGAAAAGTGGAATGCCCAATCCATGTGACTGTCGTTTTTTCAACATTACTTTGCAAAAATGAACGTTGTTTAACAGGTGATTGTTCTACTAGGAAAGAAAAGTCTTTTTTGTTCTGTTTTCGTTCTTTACGCCATCGCAAAAAAGAACGAATTGATTTTTTTGTGCTAACATTATTCATATTTTCATAGCGCTTTGCCATGAACATCACCTCATTTAAAATCGTTGTAGTTGTAGTTGTATTGTACCGAAATGTTGTTAAGGGATACAGTGTATAATATGGATTAATGTTTAAGGAATTGTAAAAAAATAGGGAGAGGTATTTACAAAATTAACAATGAATTTGTTTTGCGAATACCATTTAGAGAAATAATAGTAAAAAAATATATTTTGTCTAGTAATTCGCTTGAAATTAAGAGGTAATATACGTAAATTCGTACGATTTCGTGAACAAATGTAGTAAACAATTTTCTCGTAGTGTTAACTTTTGTTATGATGAACATAGCCTATTTAAATTTAGGATAGAGAAAAGAGGTTTATAAATGAAGCGTTATCAAAAAATAATTGGTCTTATGGTTGTATTTTGTCTCTTTGTACTTGCTGGATGTAATGGATCAGGCTCAAAGCTTCGTAAACCGTTAAACTGGGACTTAGAAACATTCCAATTTACAAATCAAGACGGAAAACAATTTGGTACAAAAAATTTAAAAGGGAAAGTTTGGGTTGCAGATTTTATGTTCACAAACTGTCAAACAGTTTGTCCGCCAATGACTGCTAACATGGCAAAATTACAGAAAATGGCGAAGGAAGAAAAATTAGACGTTCAGTTTGTGTCGTTTAGTGTAGACCCTGATCTTGATAAGCCAGCGAATCTGAAAGCTTTTATCCAAAAGTTCACAGAAGATACTAGTAATTGGAACTTGTTAACTGGTTATTCATTAGAGGATATTACAAAGTTTTCAAAAGATAATTTCCAATCACTTGTAGATAAGCCAGAGAACGGTCAAGTAATGCATGGTACATCATTTTATTTAATTGATCAAAATGGAAAAGTAATGAAAAAGTATAATGGCATTAGTAATACGCCATACGAAGATATAATACGTGATATGAAGCGATTAGTGGATTAAAAAGAAGGGTGCTAGCACCCTTCTTTTTTACATTAATCTATAGATAAAATGTCGTGCTGCTGCGGAAGTTTTGGTGCGCGAATTTCTAATACGCCATTTTCATACGAAGCTTTAGCTGCTTTTTTATTTATTAAATATGGCAACTTTATAATCCTTGATGCCTCTGAAATGGAGCGTTCGCGGCGATAATAATTATGAGATGTTTGATCTTCCGTCTCTTCAAGTATGTCTTCTTTGACAAAAACTTTTAAGTATTCACTTTGCATTTCAATTTGAATTTGTTCTTTTTGTATACCTGGTAATTCTGCTTTAACGACAAGTTCATCATCCACTTCATATAAATCTACAGGGAATGTTAATAAACGGTTTCCTTTTTGGAAAAAATGATTTAAATCAGCGATTACGCTACGAAGAGGTGTTTGCTCAAAAAAATCATCAATTTGCTTTAAATAATTTCGAACTGGTGGGCGAGAAAAATCTTTTTTTTCTTCACTCATGGTATTCCCTCCTAGAAATCAATTTGCAATATCATATGACAAAGGCGGAGAAAGGTGAGTGCCTAGTGTTCATGTTTTCATAAAAAATTGTTAAAAATGTGAAATGGAGTGATTTTTTTATAGTTTTTGATCGCCATATTCAGTTGATTATGCTAGTATAAATAGGGTTGATATAGTAGTATAGAGACAGAATGAAAACCGAAAGAGGGTAAGAAGTATGTGTGGTTTTGTAGGATGTTTATGTGAAAACCCTAGAGAGTTTTCAGAAACAGAAAAACATCAATTTGAAAATATGAATACGATGATTTTCCATCGTGGTCCAGATGACGAAGGATATTTTCGTGATGAACATGTACAATTTGGCTTCCGCCGTTTAAGCATCATTGACTTAGAGGCAGGACACCAGCCGCTAACTTATGAAAATGATCGATATGTAATTATTTTTAATGGTGAAATTTACAATTATGTAGAATTACGTGAAATGTTACTTGAAAAAGGTGCAACGTTTACAACGCAATCTGATACAGAAGTTATCATTGCATTGTATGCACATATGAAAGAAAAATGTGTAGATTACCTTCGTGGTATGTTTGCGTTTATGATTTGGGATCGTGAAGAAAAGAAACTTTTCGGTGCACGTGACCACTTTGGCATTAAACCATTATATATCGCGCAACAAGGTGATACTACATTCTTCGCATCTGAGAAGAAAAGTATTATGCATGTGATGGAAGACAAAGGAGTTAATCCAACGTCACTACAACATTACTTTACGTACCAATACGGTCCAGAACCAGAAACATTAACAATGGATGTTAATAAAATTGAGCCTGGTCATTATTTCGTAAAAGAAATCGGTAAAGAGATGGAAATTCATCGCTACTGGAAGCCTTATTTCAACGCTTCAAGTGCAACGAAAGAGGAGCATATACAAGCAATTCGTGATGTGTTATACGATTCAGTAAAAGTGCATATGCGCAGTGATGTACCAGTAGGTTCATTCTTATCTGGTGGTATCGATTCATCTATTATTGCTTCTATCGCAAGAGAAATGAATCCGAATTTATTAACATTCTCCGTTGGTTTTGAGCAACGCGGTTTCAGTGAAGTTGATGTTGCGAAAGAAACTGCTGAGAAATTAGGTGTTAAAAACCATAACGTATTTATTTCAGCAAAAGAGTTTATGGATGAGTTCCCAAAAATTATTTGGCATATGGATGATCCTTTAGCGGACCCAGCAGCTGTACCATTGTATTTTGTTGCAAAAGAAGCGCGTAAACATGTAACAGTTGTTCTTTCTGGTGAAGGTGCAGACGAGCTATTTGGCGGTTATAACATTTATCGTGAGCCAAACTCACTAAAAATGTTCTCTTACATTCCTAGCCCAGGTAAGAGCGTTCTAAAAGCATTAAGTGGTGCTCTTAAAGAAGGATTTAAAGGAAAGAGCTTCCTTGAACGTGGATGTACACCAATTGAAGAACGCTACTATGGAAACGCGAAAATCTTCCGTGAAGAAGAGAAAGCGGAATTAATGAAGTATTACAATGAAAGTGTTAACTATATGGATATCACGAAACCATTGTATAACGAAATTAAAGATTACGATGATGTAAGCAAAATGCAGTACATTGATATGTTCACATGGTTACGTGGCGACATTTTATTGAAAGCCGATAAAATGACGATGGCAAACTCATTAGAACTTCGTGTGCCGTTCTTAGACAAAGAAGTATTCGATGTTGCATCTAAAATTCCAACTGAATTTAAAATTGCTAACGGAACTACGAAAGCTATTTTACGTGAAGCAGCACGTGGAATTGTGCCAGATCACGTGTTAGATCGTAAAAAACTTGGATTCCCAGTACCAATTCGTCACTGGCTAAAAGACGAAATGCATGACTGGGCTGTAAATATTATTAACGAAAGTAAGACCGAGCATTTAATCGACAAACAGTATGTATTAAACTTACTTGAAGCACATTGTGCAGATAAAGGCGATTATAGCCGTAAAATTTGGACTGTACTGGCGTTTATGGTATGGCACCAAATTTATGTTGAGCATAAATATGATACGAATAAGTTCCATGAAGAAACAAAACATGCGTATAGCTTAGTTTAATAAGAAAACCTTAAGATCGCATTTGGTCTTAAGGTTTTTTTCATAAATAGAACATATTATTGATACAATAATAGTAAAAGGATGGACAACATATGATTACGTTTGAGAAAGTAACTGTAGGAAATGAAAGCGTTGTTAAAGAAATGTTCCGCTCACATAGTTTAAGTGAGAAAAAGGTACAGTATTGTGTAAAGGTTGATGACACATACATTGGTGCAATAGATTATAGTGTTCAAGAAAAGAGCGCAGTTTTATCTCAGCTAATTATTCATTTTGACTATCAAAGTTACGGTTATGGCACAAATACGTATTTCACATTTGAAGAGATGATGAAACAAAGAAATGTGAAAGAGATAAAAATACTACAAAAGGAATTAACAGAACAAGCGAAAGCTTTCATAGAAAGTTTTGGGTTTAGTGAGGAAGAGGAGATGTATGTGAAGAATATATAACGAGGATTAGTTATGCGGTAAAATAAACATAAGGCAGGTGGATGTATGACGATGACTGCTGGTCTTGCATTAATTGGAGGGTGTTTTATTGTGGCAGAACTAAGCCATAAGTTCATTTGGAAAAGAACCAGCAAGAAAAGAAAGCCGTATGAATTACAATATGTCCCTGTATTTTTTATTTTGTTTTGTATGCTTGTTACAGTACAAAACATAACAAATTTCCCACCACTTTTGAACATTTTTTTAAAGTTCGGTTTGCTGTACAGCGGTGCTGGAATAGGTCTTTCATTTATTTTATTTTGCATACGCTATATTCACTATCAATCCTATATATTTATTTTAAATTGGTTAAAGCAAAATGATAGAAACCGCCTTACATAAGGGGGGTTTTTTATTTGCAATTGTAACGAAACTTGTACATTTTACATAAAATAGGACGAGTAGCAATGTAAACTTATTAAACGAAAGAAGGGAATGAAACAGGGACATGAAACTTGTTATAGACGCAGGGCACGGTGGATATGATTCTGGTGCTGTTGGTAATGGTTTAGTAGAAAAAAACGTAACACTTCAAATCGCTAGACGTGTTCGAGACATTTTATCTGCAAACTACCCAATTACCATTAAAATGACACGTGATAGTGATGTATTTATCTCTTTATCAGAACGTTCTAATCTTGCTAATTCTTTTGGTGCAGATTACTTTATCTCATTTCATATAAATAGTGGCGGGGGTACTGGTTTTGAAAGTTATATTTATAATGCGTTATCTAACAGTAGCTCCGCATATGCAAAGCAACAAAAAATGCATGCAGCGGTCAATCCCGTATTAACAAAATACGGTCTTCCTGATCGAGGGGCAAAAAAAGCAAATTATGCGGTACTAAGAGAGACTGCAATGGATGCGATTTTAACTGAGGCTGCTTTTATTGATACAACGTTTGATGCTAATGTATTGAAAAATCCACAATTTATTGAAGAGCTAAGTCAAGCGTATGCAAATGGAATAGCAGCTATTTTTGGAGTAGCTCCAAATCCACAACCTCCCAACCCACAGCCAACACCACAAACGAAGTGGATTGCTTATATACAAGGAACAAATGTAAATTTAAGAAGTGGTCCATCAACGTCTTCTTCAGTTATTCGTCAACTGAATTCTCCAGAATCTTATGTCGTTTATCAGGAAAGTAACGGATGGTTAGATTTAGGGAACGGACAATGGGTGTATAATGATCCATCGTACATTAATTTTGTAAAGACGAGCAATAGTGGTGGAAGTCCAATTGGTGTCGCTTATATACAAGGAACAAATGTAAATTTAAGAAGTGGTCCATCAACATCTTCTTCAGTTATTCGTAAATTAAATAAACCAGAATCTTATTTAGTATTTATTAATCAAAACGGTTGGTTGAACCTTGGTGGAAATCAGTGGGTGTATAATGATCCATCGTATATTAAATATAATCAATATTGAAAAATATAATTGAACATGTCTCTATCTTATTACCTTATGTTAGATGATACTGAAAAATATTTTCTTAATTAAATGAATGGTTGAGGGGCTGTCTCGACCTATTCTTCACTTCTACTATAAAAAAATAGTAGCACAGACCATGGCTGTGATCTGTGCTACTAATCTTAGTATGTTTATTTAGTTAAATACAGAAAATTCTTTCTTTTAATTGTGGGTAAGTTGTACAATAAAACCAATCATGAAATAAAGGAGTGGGAAAGAATGAAAGCTACTCATAAAGATTGGATTTTGTTTAACGGTAGAATTGTAAATACGAAGGAAGAACAGCCGATGGTCCCATTAGAGGAGAGAGGCTTCCAATTTGGTGAGGGGATATATGAGGTATTCAGGCTATACGATGGTAAGCCTCATTTATTAGATTTACATGTAGAACGTTTTTTTAAATCAATGGAAGAAATTAAACTCATTCCACCATTTACAAAGGAAGAGTTAGTGGAAGAGCTACATCAAATAATTGAAAAAAATCAATTTCAAGAAGATGGTAATGTATATTTACAAATATCAAGAGGCGCCCAACCACGTAATCATGTATATGAGTCAAATCTACAACCGACATATTTTGCAAATATTGTTTCGTTTCCAAGGCCAATTGTTTCAATGGAAGCAGGGATAAAGGTAACGGTCGAAGAGGATATAAGGTGGAAGCTTTGTCATATAAAATCTTTAAATCTTCTTCCTAATATCATGATTAAAAATAAAATAAATGAACAAGGATATCAAGAAGCGATATTAGTACGAGATGGTATTGTAACGGAAGGATGTCATTCGAATTTTTTTATTGTGAAAAATAATAAATTAATCACACATCCAGCTGACCATTTCATTTTGCATGGTATTACTCGTCATTTTGTTATTACATTAGCGAAAGCGTTACATATTGAGGTAGAAGAACGAGAGTTTTCATTACAGGAGGTATATGAGGCTGATGAGTGCTTCTTTACGGCGACACCACTTGAAATATTCCCAGTTGTTCAAATTGGTGATGAACAGTTTGGAAACGGCGAAAGAGGAGCAATTACGAAAAAATTACAAGCTTCATATGAAGAAAGTATTCGTTTGTTTAAAGTGACAAATTAATAATGAGGAAAAAAGCTGGTATTCTGAACTGCACCCCAATTGT